>JBAVKA010000417.1:0-12483 GCA_049688075.1 Gammaproteobacteria bacterium | reverse complement strand
ATAAAGGCGATGGAAGTCATCAGGATCGGCCTGAAACGCAGCCGGCAGGCCTCGATGGTGGCTTCCAGCACCCCAAGGCCCTGCTGGCGCAAGGTGTTGGCAAACTCGATGATGAGGATGGCGTTTTTGGCTGACAAGCCAATCACCGCGATCAGGCCGACCTTGAAATACACGTCGTTTTCGAGACCGCGCAGCCAGGTGAAGCTGAGCGCGCCGAGCACGCCGAGCGGCACCACCAGCATGACCGCCACCGGAATCGACCAGCTCTCGTAGAGCGCGGCGAGCGCAAGAAATACCACCAGCAGCGACAGAGCGAAGAGAATGGGCGCCTGCTGGCCGGAAATGATCTCCTGCAGCGACTGGCCGGACCACTCGTAGCCGATGCCCTGGATAAGGTCTTTCTCGACGATCTCCTGCATCGCGTCCATGGCCTGTCCCGAGCTGTAGCCCGGCGCGGCGGAACCGTTGATCTGGATCGCGGGATGCCCGTTGTAGTGATCGATCGCGGGCGGTCCCAGTGTCCAACTCGATGACACGATGCTGGAAAGCGGCACCATGTTATCGATGCCGCCCTCACTTCCGGGGATGTAGTAATGCCGCAGATCCTCGACGCGGCTGCGGTACCTGGCATCCGCCTGCAACATTACCTTCAGTACGCGGCCCTGGTAGTTGAAGTCGTTGGCATAGACCGGCGCCAGCATCAGGCGGATGGCGTCGTAGATCTCCGGCAGCGACAGCCCCATGGACTGCGCCTGCACGCGATCCACCTCGAGGTGCAGTTCCGGTGCTTCCTCCAGCTGGTTGGGCCTCACGCCATAGAGCGTGGGATACTCCTTGGCCTTCGCCAGCAGGGTATTGCGTGCCTTCAGAAGTTGCTGGTATCCCAGCCCCGCGCGGTCCTCGAGGCGGAAATCGAAGCCGCCGAAACGTCCCAGGCCTCGAATCGTGGGCAGGTTGATGACGAACATGCGCGCGCCCTTGATCGCCTGCAGGGCGCCGTTCGCCCACTGAATGAAGGCGTTGATCTGTTCATCCGCCGAGCGGCGTTCGTTCCAGGTCTTGAGGCGGATGAAGCCCAGACCGACGTTCTCTCCCTGGCCGATGAAGCTGAAGCCTGCCACATCGAGCACCTTGTCCACCGCCGGGTGCTGTTGAATGATGGTTTCCATTTGCCGCAGGACCCCACCGGTGCGTTCCATATTGGCCCCGGGCGGAAGCTGCACGATCACCAGTGCATAACCCTGGTCCTCCTCGGGCAGGAAGCTGCTCGGCAGCTGGGTGAACAGCAGGATCGCCACGCCTACGAGGACGGCATAGGCCGCCATCCAGCGCGGAGTGTGGCGGATCGACTGGCGCACGCGTGCGAGATAGGCCTGCGACAGTCCACCGTAGAAACGGTTGAAACCGCGCAGGAAGCGGTTCGGTTCCCCGTGCGCCGGTTTGAGCAGGGTGGCGCACAGCGCCGGCGTGAAGCTCAATGCCATCAGCGCCGAGATCGCCATGGAGATCGCGATGGTCAGGGAAAACTGGCGATAAATCACCCCCACGCTGCCGCCGACCAGCGCCATCGGGATGAACACCGCCGCCAGTACCGTGGTCATGGCGATCACCGCGCCGGTGATCTGGTCCATGGCCTTGCGCGTCGCCTTCTTCGGCGGCAGGCCCTCTTCGGTCATGATGCGCTCCACGTTTTCCACCACGACGATGGCGTCATCAACCACCAGGCCGATGGCCAGCACCAGACCGAAGAGGGTGAGCACGTTGATGGAGAAGCCGGCGATATACATGCCCGCGAAGGCGCTGGTCAGCGCCACCGGCACCACCAGCGTCGGGATCAGCGTGGCGCGCAGATTCTGCAGAAACAGCAGGATCACCAGGAAAACCAGCACCACGGCCTCGATCAGGGTCATAAGCACCTCGTGGATAGAGATGCTGATGAACTGCGTGCTGTTGTAGGGCACCAGCCAGTTCACCCCGGGCGGAAAGTAGGCGTCGAGTTCGTCCATCTTGGCGCGCACCGCGTCGGCCACTTTCAGGGCATTGGCCTCCGGGGCGAGCAGAATGGCGAACCCGGCGATGGGGTCGCCGTTGAGGTGAACGTCGTGGCCGTAGGACTCGGCTCCGAGAGCGATGCGGGCGACGTCCTTGAGCCGCACGCTGCTGCCGTCCGGGTTGGTGCGCAGGATGATGTCGCCGAACTGATCCGGGGAGGTAAACCGGCTGGCAGCATTCACCGAGGCGCTGAAGCCCTGTCCCGGAGGGGCCGGTTCCGCACCGATGTAGCCGGCGGCAATCTGCACGTTCTGGTCACGCACCGCCTCGAGCGCCTGGGAGGCGCTCAGGCCGTAACCGCGCAGCTTGTCCGGGTTGAGCCAGATACGCATGGCATAGGCAGCGCCGAACAGGCTCGCACTGCCGACACCGGGCAAGCGCTGGATCGGATCGAGCACCTGGGCGGCGATCAGGTTGTTGAGCGCATAGGTGTCCATGCTTCGATCTTCAGACTGCAGCGCCACCACCATGAGGAAGTCGTTGTTGGCCTTGGCGACTGTGATGCCGTTCTCGATCACTTCCTGGGGCAGGCGCGGCTCGGCGATGCTGAGCCGGTTTTGCACCTGCACCTGGGCGATGTCGGGATCGGTGCCGCTCACGAAAGTGAGGGTGATCTGCACCGTGCCGTTGGAGCGCGAGGTCGAATCGAAATACAGCAGGTCGTCGACGCCGGTGAGCTGTTGCTCGATCACCGAGGTCACGGTTTTTTCGATCACTTCCGCACTCGCGCCGGGATAGACAGCGTTGATGCTGATCTGGGGCGGTGCGATCGGCGGATAGGCCGAGACCGGCAGCTCGAAGATAGCAACGCCGCCGGCCAGGGTGATGAGAATGGCAATGACCCAGGCGAAGATCGGCCGGTCAATAAAAAAGCGTGGCATCGGCGTTTCGCCTCAGTGCTCGGCGGTATCGGCCGAATCGGCCGCTGGAGTGGCTGCGGGCACCGTCGTGGCGGTAGCGCCTGGCTGAACCTTCTGCAGACCCTCGACAATCACCCGATCGCCGTCGGACAGGTCGCCGGTGACGATCCAGCCGGTGCGCGTCATGCCGTGTGTCTGCAGCCGGCGCTGTGTGACCGTGCCGTCCGCGCCGACGACGAGCGCATAGGCACCCTGGACGTCGCGCGCTACCGCGGTCTGTGGCAATAAGAATGCATTGTCGATTGCGCCGCTCGTAAGCCGCAGGTTGACAAACATGCCCGGAAGCAGCGAACGGTCCGGGTTAGGCAGCACGGCGCGCAGCGAGACGGCGCCCGTGCCGGGATCGACGGCGAGATCGGAGAAGTCGAGCGTGCCGGCCTGCGGGTAGGGTGTCCCGTCCTGCAGGAGCACGTCCACATGCGCCGGGTGCTGTGCGGTTGCGGTGCCCCGCAGTTCCCGCAATTCGGTCACCGACTGGCTGAAATTCACGTAAATAGGATCGATTTGCTCGATGCTGGTCAATTGGGTCGCCTCGCCCTGGCCGACCAGGGCGCCCTCGGTCACCAGCGCGCGACCGGCGCGACCGGCTATGGGCGCGGTGACGGTGGCGTAGCCCAGATCGAGGCGGGCACTTTCCACGTCGGCCTGCGCCTGTTTGACTGCTGCCGCTGTGCTGCGCTCGGTGGCGAGCGCGTTGTCGAGGTCCTGGGTCGAGATCAGTTGCTTCTGGGCGAGTTCGCGGTAGCGTTTGGCGATTGCCGCGGCATTGGCGGCGTCGGCCCGCGCCCGGGCGAGCGCCGCCTCCTGCGCATGCAATGCCGCCTCCAGCGGCGCGGGGTCGATCAGATACAGCACCTCACCCTGCCCGACGTCGGTGCCTTCCCTGTAGGCGCGTTTGAGGATGATGCCGGCCACCCGCGCCCGCACTTGCGCAACCCGGGTCGGCGCCAGGCGGCCGACAAGCTCACGTGTCAGCGGCACGGTCTGCGGATGGACTTCCATCACGGCAACTTCCGGTGGCGGCGGTGTCCGGGATTTTTCTGACGTCGCCTGATTGCAGGCGGCGAGCAACAGACTGGCCACTGGCAGTGCCAGGTGTAGTAAGCGTTGTTTCATAAAGATCCTTGCAGGGCGAACGGGCCAGGTGTACGGGCGCTACGCGGGTGTAGTCCGCCACCGGCGCCGATAAGTTCCGTGCCGGTGTCATGCGCGTGTCCGGACTCATTCTAGCATCCGCCCTGACGGTCAGACAGGAAAAAGGCGGTAAATCCGGCAGCCGAAATACCCGAGTCCATGCAATGTATTCATGGCGGGGGGTGTCCGCGAATCCCGTGGATGTCGGCACGCCCGTCCAGGCAGCGCGTACGGCTCGCGCTGTCGCCGCCCGCCGCGCCCCGGCATGAATCGCGCGTCAGCAGACTGTCCTTGATTTTCCACTTACTCCGCGGGACACAGTTTTCCCGGGCAGGCTGCTAGGCGTAGATCCACAGCGTTAGTGCCGTTCCGAGCAGGTAGGCCACGGGATATAACCACATCACATGAGCGTCGATGCGGTGGGCCAGTTCCTGTTTACCGTCGGCTTCCATGCGTTTCATGTAAACCGCCAGCAGGAAAACCAGGCTGGTAATGACGAAGGCCGTGACAAGAAAGGTGTCCAGGAAAGTGAGATAGCCCAGTCGTGGCAGGTCGTTGCCGATAGTGAAATTGAAGGCGATGAACAGCAGCAGATTGGCCCCGGCGACATCGACACGTTTGCCATAGTCGCGCAGGAAGAACCCGAACCAGGAAACGATAACGATGATCAGGATGGGCAGGAAGAGACGGTAAATGTAGTAGTCAAGGTGCCGCATCGCATGGAACCGGAAGGTGAAACGCGAGGTCGGAAAGTCGGTGATGTCCGTCTCGGTCGTGATTTGGCTATCGAAACCCGTCAGTAGCCACTGTTCCTCGCCGAGGCGTGTGCCCACTTCGCTGAATCCATCGAGTTCGCGAAAGGTATAATCCCAGGCCGGTTCCACCAGGTCGATACGTATGGCGAAAGTCTGGTCGTCGAAAGGGAATTTTCGGAATTTGAAGTCGGGCGCCTGCAGCGTCACTCCGAAACGCTCCAGGTAGCTAACCTGTCCATCCGGGTAGACCGTGGCGAGGCGTTTTTGCGACCAGCGGTTTCCCTGCTGGTTGAAGAGTACATAATCCGGCCAATCGGTATCCCTCGACTGCACGAATTGCGCGAAGGCATCGCCGTTGAAGATTTTCATGCGGCACTTGCAGCTCTGCGGGTCGAAAGCAAGCATGGGGTCCTGCCATTTGAGAAGCAGGCTGGCAACCACCCCGAAATTCTCCGATCGCTGATCGACTCCGGTGATCTGGTCCATGCGCAGGCCGATTTCGACCGGGGTCACCGCCCGCACGATGGGTTTCCCCGTGGGGGCGGCCTGTCCCGTCAGGACGTCCGCTGCGTTTACTCCTGCCCGCAGGTGGAAGTCGATCGCGGTATCCTCTGTCTCGGGAGGGCGCTTGATTTTCAGACGCGGGCTCTCGTCCTTTTCCTCAAAGGTGAACTGCAGCGTTACCCGACCGTTATGCGCCCCGGCGGGCACAGCGGCCAGCGGTTTGTCACCGTAGTCGTAGAGGACCAGTCCCGGTGCTGCGGCGCCCGGAGTAGTCTCCAGAACAGCGGAGAGGGTCTCGCCGGAGAAAATCCGCTGCAGTTCCACGGTGGTGGATTCCTGCCCGGGCAGCACGGTTCCCGAGAGCTCCTGCACTCGCCGTTCACCCTGCCAGACCGCCTGTCTCAGCCTCGCAAGAATGTCGCCGGTTGACGCAGCCTCGTCACCGAGAACTTGAGGGGCGTCGAGACCCAACAGCAGCCGGTAGTCCCCGAAGCTCGGCCTCAGTGGACTGCTGCCGAGGACGATCCGGTAGTCGCCATCCGCGGGGATCACCAGTTTCAGACGCGCCGCATAGCCGGCGCCCGAATCGTCGTCCCAGTCCAGGAAATATTTTTCGAAGAGGAGGGCAAATTCCTGCGGTGATTCGGGTTGATCGGCGAGGATTATATCCCGCTCCTTGCGAAACTGCTCACGTGCTGTACCCACGTCGACCGTGGGTTGTAGTACGCCCACACTGGGGTCGAGGTTGCCGGAGGTGCCCTCCGCATAGATGTAAAGCGTCTCTCCCTTACTGAGTCCCGACAGCTCGTAGATCAGGGCATCCTGTACGTCGAGATGTCCGGTCACCTCCTGTACCCGCGCCGCGGCGTGCGCCGGTGCAGTCATCGAATTGATGGCCAGACCGAGCAACCACACCAGCACCGGCAGGGACCGGGAACGGGAGGGACGGGCAGCGATCGTCACGGGCAAGATGCACATAGGAATGACCTGAGCGGCCAGGGAGCCGCGCGAATGGCGGGCGAGGATATACCAGCGAGGATTGGAGATTCAATAACACGCTGATTATGCTCCATGGGATCAAGCAGCGTGCCCTGGTCCAGCGGGTTCGGCGCAGGCAGGATCCCATCGATACCGTCAGACCGTATCGCAAATCCGGGGAAGTCGTTCTGCTGCCGTTCCCTCGAATCGCTTTTTTGGACTGTCAGTCACGACGGCTGGTGGCGCCGCAATAGCCTGCGGCCTCCTGGCATCCACGCGCCCCGCAGGTCGGAATCCCGGAATGGCCGGTTCGTTCATGATGGTGGGGGCAGTGGCAATACGACGGGATGGCTGTGCGAGGCAGCGCTGCACTGATCTACAGCTTCGAAACGCAAGGACTGCCCTTGACGTAGAAGCGCAGCAGGCGTTTCGCCCAGTGTCCTGCATAGTCCACGCCGATGCGTGGCCGCCTGATGAACGTTACCGGCGCCTCGCCGGCGCGCGCGGCGATGTAGAAGTCCGCGCTCACGAGGTCATGCGTGTTCAGGCGCCGGTCGATGCCCATCGCCCTGCACAGCAGGCCCGGTCCCGAGGTGCGCCCGTCGATATTCTGCACCGGTTCCACGGCGCGCAGCAGCACGGCCGAGGCGTGTCCCTCTTTCTGTGTCACGACGTTCATGCAGCAGTGCATGCCGTAAATCAGGTAGACGTAGGCATGGCCGGGCGGTCCGAACATGACCTCGGTCCGCGCGGTGCGCCCCCGCGCGGAGTGCGCGGCGAGGTCGTGCGGTCCGAGGTAAGCCTCGACCTCGATGATCCGGCCGATGCGTTCGACGCCCTGCGATACATGAACCAGGTACTTGCCGAGCAGTTCATGCGCGACGAGAATCGTGTCGCGCTCATAAAACCTTCGGGGTAGTCTGCGCATGGCTATCAAGCGACCATGCGTTGCTCGCGTGCGCTGGCAATGCTGCGCGGTGACCATTTCCGTATCCGGGAGAACGGGGCCATTATGCTCAGATGCGCCGCAGGTCGAAACAACAGTCACTCAGGGCGTCGGCCGGCGGCGTGACGGCGTCGGGCACCGTGGCTGCCGCGATCTCTTCAATCACAAAGCGCTCGCGTATCCGCCGCTGCGTCTCCTCGATCGTGTCGGGCAGCCCGTCGTAAGCTTCCCCCTGGGGCTGCCAGTCGTGCAGGGTCACGCGCAGCCCGTGCTCCGCACCGGGCGGCAGCAGCGTAAGTACAATCGGCCCCTGCGCGCCGATGCCCGGATGCAGGCCGGTCCAGGGCACGAAGGCGCGGTAGCGCAACCCCCTGATGAACACCGGGCCGGATTCGTCCTGTTCCTTGCGTAACGGGACCCGGTAGTGATTGGCCAGCAGTTGCCAGCCGTTGAGATCGGGGCCATGAGCGTCGCAAAATCTCAGGGTGAGTTGCAGGCGCGTGCTACTGGCGTCGACCAGGCGCGAGCCGCCTTGCTGCGTGGCGGAATCGCCCAGCAGCGGCCAGAATTCGATGGCCCGGTCGACATCAAGCCGACATCCGGCAAACTCGGCATGCCCGATATGGCGCCAGTCATCGGCAGTCAGGCGGTCGATGATGGGCGCGCCCAGCCCGAGTCCGTCGGCCTCGAGATCGCTGAATACCGCGCGCAGATCCTGCCGCAGATAAAAAGGCAGCGAGAATCGATCGTGCAGCCGGCTGCCCCATTCGATCAGCGGCTGATTTTCAACCTGCCGGCTCAGCATCGCCGCCAGCGCCCGCAGCATGGCGGCGATGGCTGTCGCGGACTCCGCATCCATCGCCATGCGAAAGGCGCGGAACTCGACCAGACCGAGACAGCCGCGACCGGGCAAATAGGGATTCCAGAGTTTTTCGATATTCGCTTCACTGCGGTGGGCATTGCCCGAGGTATCGACCAGGAACGGACTCAGGCTGCGCCAGATGAACTCCGGCTCCGGCGCGGGCGTCGCGGCAAGATGCCGCAGCGCCACCTGCAGCTCACTGAACGATTCGAGTACGTTTTCATCGGCGCGCGGCGATTGACTGAAACTGCCGATATAAACGGGGGCAAACCAGTAGGAGAGCGCCGGGTGGTGATTGAGATACACGACCAGGTTCGCCATGAGTCGGGGAGCGAGGAAAAACGGGCTGCGTCCCGGACTGGGACCGCCGAGCGTGAATTGTCCGCCTCCGCCGCTTTCCGAAATCACCCCGTTGTACTGCAACCGGTAGGGCGCGAGGCCCTCGGTCTCCACCACGGCGAACAACGTGCGGCTCATGTCCAGGAACTCGGTAGTGCTGGCGGCGGGGGCTTCGTTGATCTCCACCACCGCCGGGTCGGGCGTCAGCGTGGTCCAGGCCACGGTCTCGTCCACCGGCGGAGGGAACCCGCGCCATACCAGCTCGCCGAGGCCGGATTCACGAGCCGCCTGTGCGACGCAGCGTACGAAGGCCATGAAGATCGCGACCTCCGGGAAACCCGGCAGTTCGATGCAGGGCTGCAGGCCGTCGCCCGGTCCCGTGGCTGCGCAGCCCAGGGCGACCAGATACAGGCCTTCGGCGGCGAGATCGTCAACTGCACCGTCGGGAGGGATGGCCCGGTCGTGCAGCGAAGCACGGCCGAGGCGGGGATCCGTTGCCGTGTCGGCCGCCGGTTGCTGGCCGTCGCAGCGAAACAGCACGCGCAGGCCCATCTCACCGTCAACCCGGAAACCTTTCGCAGTCCATCCATCCCGGTCGAGCACACCGGTCAAGGACTTCCAGAATGCGATCATGCTTTCCGCATCGCAGGGACATGAAGCCCCCAGGGGATCGGTCGGAAGCCCGTCGGTCAGTACGCGGGCGTCGCGGCGCTGATACAGCCCCAGGTTCCAGCGGGCCCGCCCCTCTCCGGCGTACTGGCGACCCAGGGTGCGCAAAATGATCGACCCGGGATAGCTGTCGCGCAGGCGTTCAATGATGTGGCAGGCGTAGGTCTGCTTGGTTTCGCCCAGGGCATCGGTTAGCCATTCGGGTGATTCGGAGCGGCGGTTGGTAAAGGTCGGTTCGGCGCCGATCCAGATATCGAGACCGCAGGCCTTGATGTCCTCATCGTGGGCACGAATCGCCGCATCAAAGCTGCCGTTGTCGGATTTCACGTTGTGGAGTGTTTCCCGGTTCTGCCGCCGTAGTGTCAAAGTATTGCGTTCAATCCTGCCGCATTCCGCGATTTTCCCGCAAACTGGCAGCGGATGATACCTTTCGACGGGCCGGTGCCCTACAATCTGGGCGTGCGCCGTATTCAAATCCAGCATCTGACACGCTACCACTACGCGGAGACGGTAACGCTGTTGCCGCATTCCCTGCACCTGAGGCCGCGCGAGGGTCATGATATCCGCGTGCAATCGTCCAGGCTGCAGATCAGCCCCGACTTCAGGATCCGCTGGAAGCGCGATGTCTACGGAAATTCGGTCGCAGTCGTCGATTTCCTGCGGCCTGCCGAGGACCTCGTCATCTCCAGTGACGTGATCGTTGAGCACTATGAAGAAGAGCCGCTGGAGTTTGTGCTCGAAGACAGTGCACAGCACTATCCCTTCCAGTACGATCCTTCGGAACAGATCGATCTGGCGCCTTACCAAAGCGTGATATTTCCCCGGGATCAGGCGCTATTGAAGGACTGGATAGCCGATATCTGCAATGCGGGAACGGGCGCTGACACGATTGCCTTGCTGAACACGGTTAACACGAAAATCGCCAACCAGCTCGACTATCTGGTGCGCGAGGAACCCGGTGTCCAGACGCCGGCCCAGACCGTGTCAACGGGCAAAGGATCCTGCCGGGACTTCGCTACCCTGTTTATGGAGATCTGTCGTCATTGTGGCCTTGCCAGCCGCTTCATCAGCGGTTACGTGCTGAACGAGTCCGTGGCCCAGGGCCATACCGCCACCCACGCCTGGTCAGAGGTGTTTCTGCCGGGTTCCGGCTGGCGTGGTTTTGATTCCACCAGCGGCCTGGTGGTCAGCGGCGACCATATCGCGGTGGCGGTACACCGCCACCCGGAAGCCGTTCCCCCGGTTGCAGGCTCCTTTGTAGGGTCGGCGAATGCGCGGCCGGAACTGCAGGTTGAAGTTCGGGCTGAGCGAATACCCGATTGACCCGGCTTGCCGGGACATGAATAAAGAACACCAGCAGTATCGCCGCGGCCTGGCAGTCGATCCTGGGTCGGCTCTAATCAGACACGCTTGACTTCTGATGCGGTCACGGACGGCGTAGACACTGTCTTCGCGACCGGGGCTTCTTTACGTAACTCTGTGTCGGGCGTCATGTCGATCCGGCCATCGTGTTCCAGTGTTGCAAATCTGTCGCCTTCCGGGCTGATGATCACGGCCACGGGGTCCTGGAATAACGATCTGCGTACGAAATGCAGTTGCCAGCCAAATGTCTCGATTTGACGCAGTGCGCGCATTTGGTGCTGGTTCAAAAGTTCATCCAGATTTTCTGCAATGAACACTTTGTGCTTGCGTCTTTCTTTCCGGGACGCAGCTTCGGGAGATTTCGGTACCTTAGGGGGCTGTTTGATGTGGTCGGATTCGGATTTAGAAGAGCGGACTTCGAGTTTCACATCAATATTGATGTAACCATCCGGATCGAGGATACCGACTTGATCGATCCTGGTATTGTAGAGAACCGGAACAGGGTCCTGAAACAGTGGGCTGCGGATAAACTTCAGTTTCCATCCGAAATACTGACATTTAACCAATGCACCCAGCTGTTTGGGATTCAGGATTTTTCCCGCATCGTCCTGGTTTTTCTGCGTGTTCTTGCGTCTGTCTCGAGTCATGCTGCTTTTCCTTGAACTGATTGTCGTTCTGTGGTCGATAGAAATATCGAGAAGGTAGCAAGCGGCTTGACAGTTACCATTTTAAATCGGTGATCTTCAGAACGCCTTCCTTTGTTGAGTAGAAAAGCAAGAAAAGCGCCCCACGGCATCAGGGCGTCAAGGTATAGGGACTGTGGCAGGTTATTAACTTTATATGTCATGTTTATTACGATAGGTAATTCATGGGTACCAGTGAATTGTACTTAAGTACAATCCTGTCGACCTGTCCCGATTCTATGGCGAACTTCGTGATGCCGTTTTCCATACCTGTGTGAAGCTCGTGTTATGGCCCGAAAGTACGCGTTCAATTTTCAAGACTAGCCTGGATGGGGCGATCCTGTCTGACCGCTGTAATTCTACGCCAGGGTTGATATCGCCCACTGAACCGGAACGCTCGAAGCGGGTTGTTATGGTACAGATCTCAGGCCATACCTGAACCTCTGCTGTGAGTGACAACGGACGTTCACCGGTATTTGGTAAAGCATTCACCCGGGAAGTGCCAGGTACCGGCACAATTTCAGCGCCCGGGACAGGAGGCTAGGCCTTCTTCAGCCGGGCGCATGCGCCAGTAGGCAGCGAGGAGGCTGCCGATGATCGAGTGCACGACCGCGGAGATGGCGCAGGGAATGGCGGTGAGCGGGTTGGCGAAGTGGGCGCGCGCGAGCACGGTGGCCAGTCCGGAGTTTTGCATGCCGACCTCGATCGAAACCGTGCGGCAGACCGTGGGTCCGAATCCGAACAGGCGGGCAAAGATGTATCCGGTGGCGAAGGCCGCACCGTGCAGCATGAAGACCGCGCCCAGCAGCGCCAGTCCGGACTCGCGCACGGCCGCGGCATTGGCTCCGATGATGCTGGCGCAAATCAGGGCGATGACCACGACCGCCACCAGTGGCCCGACCGGAAGGACGAACCGGACCGCTTTCGGAAAGAGGTGGTTGAGACTGATGCCGAGCACGAGCGGCAGCAGCACGATCTTGATCATGCTGGCAAACAGTTGCCAGCCGTTGACGGGCACATACTGGCCAGCGAGCCAGCCGGTGAGCAACGGTGTCAACACGATCGCGACCGCGGTCGAGCACATGGTCATGAGTACGGAGAGGGCGACGTTGGCGCGGGCGAGGTAGGTGACTACGTTAGAGGCCGTTCCACCGGGGCAGCAGGCCACGAGGATGAGACCGACCTTGTAGGGCACGGGCAGATTGAGCGTGTGCGCGATGCCCCAGGCGCAGGCCGGCATGAGAATGAACTGCGCAGCGATGCCGGTGCCCACTGAACG
>JBAVKA010000416.1:0-3824 GCA_049688075.1 Gammaproteobacteria bacterium | reverse complement strand
CCCCCCAGGCCTTGGATATACATTTAATTTTAACCCTCGACCCATGACATTAATATTACGGAAATCACATAGACCAGCCGGAGCCTGTGCATGCGCGGGCGATCCGGGGCGCGGTCATGGGATGGTGTGGGATGGGCGCAAGGCCGAGCGAAACCGACGGCTGCACTGAGTCGTGAGCCGTAGAGTTTAGAGATGTGCAGTTACTTCCATGTGGTTGTAGGCTTCCTGTCCTGCCCTATGCCGTATGCGAAATGAATGGCACCGCTGCGATTGAAGCTATAACAGCAACGGAGAACACCATCAGTGCCAGCTTGAACCGGCAGGGAAAGCGTTTTGTGCAATGTCTGGTGCGTTCGAAGAATGACATAACAATTACTCTACAATGGTTGGGATATGATTATGACTGCCCTGATATAATTTACTAACTACCTGATAAATATGGCGTCCCCAAGGGGATTCGAACCCCTGTTACCGCCGTGAAAGGGCGGTGTCCTAGGCCGGCTAGACGATGGGGACGTAAAAAATCAGCGAGGGCTGGTTAACCAGCCCTCGCCTGTTTGGTGGAGCCAGGCGGGATCGAACCGCCGACCTCTTGCATGCCATGCAAGCGCTCTCCCAGCTGAGCTATGGCCCCGGAAAACGAAGCGCGCACTGTACCGGGAGAGCTCGTTACTGTCAAGCCAGACCGCATTGTCGATGCGCTCATCTTTAAGAAATATCTTCTTGTTTATCTGACGCCTGTGGATACTTTGAAAAAATTATCTGAACTTCATACTCACGCGGCGTCTGGTGTCGCCGTCAATGCAACACCACATCTTCCGTACGCGGTTACACTCTCTTGTGTGTCTAATCGGGACGTGTGAACTTGAACTGTCAGTCCTGCCGCCCCTCTATCCTGGTCCAGGAATCACGCAATGTCACGGTACGATTAAACACCAGGTTCGACTCCGTACCCAGCCGGGTATCACGGCAGAAATAGCCTTCACGCTCAAACTGAAAACTCTCGCCGGGCATTGAGTTCGCCAGACCGGGTTCCACAATGCATTGAGTCAGGGTGTGCAGGGAATCGGGATTGATATATTCCTTGTAATCCTTGCCTTCCCGGGCCGCAGCCGCATCCGGTGAGGGATGGATGAACAGGCGATCATAGAGACGTATTTCCGCCGGGACGCCAAATCTGGCGGAGACCCAGTGAATAACGCCTTTTACCTTGCGTCCTTCCGGATTCGCTCCGAGCGTCGCCGGGTCATAGCTGCAATGCAGTTCGATGACCTCATCACAGGCGTCCTTGACAACCTCGTCACAACGAATGACATAGGCATTGCGCAGGCGGACCTCTCCTCCCGTTACCAGGCGCTTGAACTTGCCGGAGGCCTCTTCCCTGAAATCATCACGATCGATATAAACCTCGCGAGTGAACGGAAGGGTTCTCATACCCATGGATTCATCCTGGGGGTGGTTCGCCCCTTCCAGATTTTCGACCTGGTCTTCCGGGTAATTCGTGATAATGACCTTCAAGGGGTGCAATACGGCCATCCGCCGTGGCGCATGTGCATTCAGATCTTCCCGTACGCTGTATTCAAGCATCCCCATTTCAACGCTGTTCTCTGACTTGGTGACGCCGATGCGTTCGCAAAAATCACGGATGGACGCCGGGCTGTATCCGCGCCTGCGCATGCCGGCGATGGTGGGCATGCGGGGATCGTCCCACCCCTCCACATAGCCCTCGCTGACGAGTTCGGTGAGCTTGCGCTTGCTCATCACCGTGTACTGGAGATTGAGACGCGAGAACTCGATTTGTTGCGGGTGACAGGGCGCCGATACGTTATCCAGCACCCAGTCATACAGTGGCCGGTGATCCTCGAATTCCAGCGTGCAAATTGAATGTGTAATGCCCTCGAGCGCATCGGAAATGGGGTGCGTGTAGTCGTACATGGGGTAAATGCACCACTCCTCACCGGTCTGGTGATGAATGACACCGTGGCGAATGCGATACAGGGTCGGGTCGCGCATATTGATGTTCGGTGAGGCCATGTCTATCCGGGCTCGCAATACCCTTGATCCGTCCTCAAATTCACCGTTGCGCATGCGTACGAAAAGATTCAGGTTCTCGATGTCAGGACGATCCCGGTAGGGGCTGTCCTTGCCGGGTACGGTCAGGGTGCCACGGTATTCCCGGATTTCCTCGGCCGTCAGGTCACAGACATAGGCCTTGCCGCTGCTTATCAATTCAACCGCAAACTCGTAAAGCTGTTCAAAGTAGTCGGAGGCATAGAAGAGGCGGTCATTCCAGTCATAGCCGAGCCAGCGCACATCCTCCTTGATTGACTCCACGTACTCGATGTTTTCCTTATGGGGATTGGTGTCGTCGAAGCGCAGATTGCAGGTTCCATCGTAGTCTTCGGCAATTCCGAAATTCAGACAGATGGATTTCGCGTGACCGATGTGCAGATACCCGTTCGGTTCCGGGGGAAAACGGGTGGCAATGCGGCCTTCGATCCGCCCCGCCTTCAGGTCATCTTCGATAATCTTTCGAATGAAATTGGTCGGGACTACCGGTTGATCACCGCTCATGTTCCTGTCCTGTGTTCCTATCTCACTCTATTTCAGGCTGCAGACTGCGCTATGTAATTCAGTGCCCTGTCGATACGGCGCAGGCACGCCTCACGGCCCACGAGATGCAGGGTTATATCGATACCGGGGGACGCTGCCCGGCCGACCACCGCCACGCGCAGCGGCTGGGCGACCTTGCCGAGACCAATACCAAGTTCCGCGGCAACATCCACCACCGCCTGGTGCAAACCCTCGGGTTGCCAGTCGTCTATCGCAGCCAGGGCCTGTCGCACTTTTTCCAGCGGTTCTCGTGCAACCTGCCTGAGATGCTTTCTGGCGGAGGCATCCTCATAGGCATCGAAATCCCGGTAAAAGAAAGCGCTGATCTTCGCCATTTCAACCAGGGTCCTTGCCCGTTCCTGCTGGGCACGCACCACCTCAACCAGCGGTGGATACGGAGCAGGGTCTATGCCGACGTCGCCCATGAAAGGGCTCAGAAGCCGGGCGATCCGGGCGGGATCGTCGTTCTTTATGTAGTGCTGATTCAACCACAGCAGCTTTTCCGTGTTGAACGTCGAGGCGGCACGGTTCACCTTCGAAATATCGAACAATTCGATCATCTCGTCGAGGCTGAAAACCTCCTGGTCGCCATGTGACCATCCAAGGCGCACCAGATAGTTCAGCAGCGCCTCGGGCAGCACCCCCTGCTTTCGATACTCCATGACACTGACCGCGCCGTGCCGCTTGGAAAGGCGTGAACCATCATCACCCAGGATCATGGGAACATGGGCATACCGGGGCGGCTCCTTGCCCATGGCGCGGAGTATATTTATCTGTCTGGGCGTATTGTTCAGATGGTCATCGCCGCGAATGACATTCGTGACACCCATGTCCGAATCATCGACCACCACAGAAAGATTATAGGTCGGTGCTCCGTCGGTGCGGCGCAATATCAGATCGTCGAGTTCGTCATTCCGGTACAGAACCCGGCCACGGATAATGTCATCCACGACCACGGCGCCATGAAGCGGGTTACGAAAACGCACGACATGCGGTTCATCGGGACGTGCCTGCTTCTCACGGCAATGACCGTCATAGCGAGGTTTTTCCTTGCGCTGCATCTGTCCCTCGCGCAGGGACTCCAGCCGTTCCTTCGGACAATTGCAGCGATACGCCAGGCCATTGTCCAGCAGCTCCCGGATAACTTCATTGTAGCGATCGAAACGCTGCGTCTGATAGAACGGCCCTTCGTCATACTCCAGACCCAGCCA
>JBAVKA010000415.1:0-15858 GCA_049688075.1 Gammaproteobacteria bacterium | reverse complement strand
CCGGTAACCAGCACCAGACCGCGCGGATTATCGGCGATTTTCTTGAATATGGCGGGCGTCCCCAGATCTTCCAGAGTGAGAATATCCGAAGGAATGGTACGGAATACCGCCCCGGCGCCGCGGTTCTGGTTAAACGCATTGACGCGGAAGCGGGCAAGCTCGGGAATCTCGAAGGAAAAATCGGTCTCCAGAAACTCTTCATAGTCCTTGCGCTGCTTGTCGTTCATTATGTCATAGACCAGTCCGTGCACGGTCTTGTGATCCAGCGCCGGCACATTGATCTTGCGAACATCCCCGTCCACGCGAATCATCGGTGGCAGTCCCGCCGACAGATGCAGGTCCGATGCGCCATTCTTGACGCTGAAGGTAAGTAATTCAGCTATGTCCATGCCCGCTCCATTACCAATTGGTTACCGTTCACAGCATATCGTCATCAGCATTGAATACTTGAAACAGGCCCTGGCGGGGAAAAGCCGCGGACTATTGCGGCGTGAGACAGGTCTCCGCGCAAGGATCCAACCAGGAGTTCAACCCGGCCCTTCACTCATTGCCCCCACACCCCGTGCGAGGAGTATGCCGATAACCGTCAATTTGGCAAGCGCCACCGAGGCGAGCTGTCATGATATCATTCAAACTGTCTTTATCCCCGCAGCCCGGACACGGCCCGCACGGGTATCATCCGGTGTTTTGATCCCCGGAGACTACGGCTTGTCCTGCCCCGCTTCCATCATGTATTGTCATTCACCATGACCGAGACCACACTCGCCTTTATCGGCGGCGGCAATATGACTGGCAGCCTGGTCGGGGGTTTGATTGCCGACGGCTGGGAACCCGCGCGGATTCATGTTGCCGATCCTGACCCGCAGCAGGCCGAACGACTGGTGCGTCGCTTTTCCGTTGTCACTACGGCAGACAATCAGGCGGCCATGAAACACGCCGATGCGATTGTACTGGCCGTCAAGCCGCAGGTCATCAGGACCGTTGCCGGAGAACTGGCGCCGCACATCGGGCAGCGGCGCCCACTGATCGTCTCGATTGCCGCCGGCATACGGGAAACCTCACTGCGCGACTGGCTGGGCAAGGACACCGCGATAGTCCGGGCCATGCCGAACACTCCGGCGCTGGTGCAAAGCGGCGCTACCGCCCTTTACGCCAATCCAGCCGTCAGCGAAGAGCAACGTAACCTGGCCGAATCCATCCTGCGAGCCGTTGGCCTTGTCATCTGGGTCGACGATGAAGCCATGATGGATACCGTCACCGCACTGTCCGGCAGTGGTCCGGCCTACTTCTTCCTGCTGATAGAAGCTCTGACCTCAGCCGGCAGCCGGATGGGCCTGCCTGAAGACACAGCCCGTCTGCTGGCGCTGCAAACAGCCTTCGGTGCTGCAAAGATGGCGCTGGAAAGCTCCGATGATGCCGCGCAACTCAGGCGACGCGTGACATCCCCGGGGGGAACCACGGAACGCGCCATCGGTGAATTCCAGAAAAGCAACTTTGAAGGGATAGTTCTGCAAGCGTTGCAGGCTGCAGCCGAGCGCTCCCGTGAACTCTCGGCTGAATTTGGCAAGGGATAATGGGCGACGATTACCTCACCAATCCGCTGGAATTTCTTATCAGCACCCTGTTCAGCCTGTACATTGTGGCTGTGATGTTGCGTTTTCTGCTCGGGTTGGTACGCGCAGATTTCTATAATCCCATAAGCCAGTTCCTGGTGCGCATCACCAACCCGCTGCTGATTCCCCTGCGCAAGGTCGTCCCCAGTATCGGCAAGTTTGATTCGGCGGCCATGCTACTGATGATCGTCCTGCAGCTGGCCGCCATCACCCTGATTCTGCTGCTGCGGGGGGAAGGGATCTCCTCGGCCATTCTGGTCATTATCACACTCGCCACGCTGATTTCCCTGCTGATCAATGTCTTCATGTTCGCCATCATCGTCGAGGTCATCATCAGCTGGATGAATCCGGGCAGCTATAATCCCGTCAGTTCACTGCTTCATAGTCTTACCAGCCCACTGCTGCGACCGATCCGGCATCTTGTCCCGCCCATAGCCGGTATCGACCTCTCGCCCTTGTTTGCAATAATCGGCCTGCAGGTACTGAGAATGCTGATCCTGCCGCTGCTCTCCTGAAACACGGTGCCGGCGCCCTGGTATCACTGGAAGGGTGACGACCTGGTTCTGGCCATCCACCTGCAGCCGGGCTCGGCACGGGATACGCTGGCAGGCACTCACGGCGAACGCCTTAAAATCAAGGTCACCGCGGCGCCGGTTGATGGCAGGGCCAACGATCACCTGATTCGTTACCTGGCCGTGTTGTTCGACGTACCGTGCAGCCAGGTCAACTTGCTGGCCGGGCGCAGCAGCCGCATCAAGCGCGTATGCATACACCGGCCTGGCAGATTGCCTGATGAAATCAAGGCAGCGGTGACCTGAACTGTCTTCCGTCTCCGCCGATGCGCGATGCACCGGAGCGTGATGAGACTGTACCTGAACAGGCGTGCCTGATAAGTTAGCCACTCGGGCAATCGGCCAGATCGCAGCCATGACAACTGGCGGGACCAACCGCATGAAAACCAGAGAGGAGATAAAACATGAGTCTGAATCGTATCGGGATTGCCTGGCTGTTCTGGCTGGCTCTGAACCTAGCCGCGCCAGGCGTGCAAGCGGATCATTCACAGGATTTTGGCGATTATGTAATCCATTACAATTCGCTCGCTACCGATATGCTGACTCCTGAGGTGGCACGCGAATACCATATCACCCGCAGCCAGAACAACGGCATGGTGAACATCACGGTACTGAAGAAAGTACTCGGCAGCCCCGGTCAGCCGGTACATGCCCGCGTTGAGGTGACCGCGACCAACCTGACCGGTCAGGCCCGCAAGATACGCATGCGTGAAGTGCGTGAGGGTAACGCCATCTACTATATCGGGGAATTTGGCGTCACCAATGAGGAAACCGTGAAATTCTCTGCCCGTGTCCGACCCCAGGGAAATATGGACGACCTCAAGGTCGAGTTCAGCCAGGACTTCTACACCCACTGAACCCTGAAGATGGCAGTGGCGATCACGACGCCCGGCTCGAACGAGTCCGGGCGTTTTTCTGCATGACCCGCTACCCAATGCCCGTGATGGCTGACGGTACCGGCCGGCCCGCATGACCTGTCAGCAATACCGGCACAAGGGATGCCTTGAAGAGGAAAAACTCATCACAGTGATCGAGAACAAACGCATCACACCCTCCCTGTTGCAGTCGAAAATGTTCTGGGTCGGCATTCTCTACTTCTCCCAGGGATTCCCACTCGGAGTTTTCTACGATGTCTTTCCGGTGCACTTTCGCCAGCAGGGAGTCAACCTCGCCGGAATCGGCCTCCTCAGCCTGCTCGGACTGACCTGGACCCTGAAGTTCCTGTGGGCTCCGGCAGTGGATCACTACCGGCATCACCGTCGCTGGATGTTCGGCGCCGATATCCTCATGGGCGCCATCCTGCTGATATTCGCCTTGCATACAGGTTATGGCCGCTGGGTCTGGATTGCGATCGGCACCTTTACCCTGCTCTCGGCCACCAACGACATCGCCATAGACGGCTACACCATCGAGATGCTCGACAAACGCGAATTGGGACGGGCCAACGGGCTACGTATCGCCTTCTACCGCGTAGGCATGCTGGCGGCAGGCTTCATCCTGATCTGCACCGATCTGCTTGGCTGGGCAGGTGCCTATACCGTGGGAGCCGGGATTTTTCTGCTTGCCGGACTTGCGTGCCTCAACGCACCCCGCGAGCGGGAGATACAAGCGTCACAAGGCATCACGCTGACGGGTGAGCTGAAAGGATTTCTGACCCACCCGCCGGCCTTTACCGGTGTGGTTCTTTTCCTGCTGGGCGTGCTGTGGCTGACTGACCGCACCACGGAATGGTCCCGCGTCATCGACCACTTCTGGTGGTATGTGTTTGCCGGTGCGACACTGCCGGTCCTGTACGGCAGTCTATATGCGCGCCGGGCACGCCGCACGGGTGCGCCGCGCACACTGCTTGCCGAAGGCCCGATGTTCGGCGCCTTGCTGGAAATGCTGCGGAGACCCCACATATTGCCGGTCATCCTGTTCATACTGATATTCAAGCTCGGCGACAGCGCCATGGGTTTCATGATCAAACCGTTCTGGGTGGACAGCGGCTTTACCGCTACCCAGATCGGCCTGGTCTCCGTGAACATCGGCCTGGGTCTGTCGATTGCCGGCGGGATCGCCGGCGGCTGGTTCACTGACCGGGCGGGAATCTTCAGGGGCTTATGGGTGCTCGGGCTGCTGCAGGCGGTTTCCAACCTGGGCTACGCCTGGGCAGCCAGCGTCATCCCGGCGCTACCGGCCGGCACCCCCGTCGCAGCGAGCCACGAGGCGCTAATGTATCTCGCCAGCGCCATCGAATCTTTCACTGGCGGACTGGGCACCGCTGCCTTCCTCGCCTTCCTCATGTCCATCGTGGACAAGCGGCGCGCAGCCACGGAATATGCACTGCTCTCTTCCGTCTTCGCGCTGAGTCGTTCCATCTCCGGCTGGGCCGGCGGGTACGGTGCCGAGACCATGGGTTATGCCGATTACTTTCTGCTGACCTTCTTTCTCGCCTTCCCGGCCTACCTGCTGCTGCCATGGGTCAAGAAGATGATGGCGTACACGGAACAGCAGGAGAATGTGGAACAACCGTAAGCGAGCATCTTCTGCCCGTTCACGGTAACGGATAATCGTAATCCATGATCAGCGGGGCGTGGTCGGAGAAACGTTTCGCCTTGTAGATGCGCGCACCCCTCACCAG
Organism: Gammaproteobacteria bacterium; assembly: GCA_049688075.1. Taxonomy (GTDB): domain Bacteria; phylum Pseudomonadota; class Gammaproteobacteria; order UBA9214; family UBA9214; genus CAVQCA01. The sequence goes on along the minus strand of JBAVKA010000415.1, from coordinate 11,050 downwards.
GGTGGCAAGCCCCGGACTGATGACCTGGTAGTCGATGCGCCATCCGACATTTTTGGCCCAGGCCTGGCCGCGGTTTGACCACCAGGTGTACTGGTCCGGCTGCTGGTTCACCACTCTGAAGGCATCCACGTAGCCAGCGGAACCGAACAGCGTATCCATCCAGGCACGCTCCTCCGGAAGAAAACCGGAATTCTTCTGGTTACCGCGCCAGTTTTTCAGGTCGATCTGCCGGTGCGCAATATTCCAGTCACCGCAGAGAATGTATTCACGCCGTTTGAGACGCAGCTTGTGCAGGAAGGGCATGAAGCGGTCAAGGAAGCTGAACTTGATGGCCTGGCGTTCCTCGCTGGAGGAGCCGGAGGGCAGGTACAGAGAGATCACACTGAGCGGCCCGTAGCGCACCTCAATATAGCGACCTTCGACATCCATATCCGGCCAGCCAAGACCGGTGATGACCTTGTCGGGCTTGCGCCGGGTGTAGATGGCGACGCCGCTATAACCTTTTATCTCGGCATCGTGGAAATACGCATGCCAGCCACGCGGCAGGAATACCCGGTCAACCAGCTGGTGACGCTGTGCCTTGGTTTCCTGCAGACAGACGACATCGGCCTGCTGGCGAACCATCCACTGAAAGAACCCCTTGCCGGCCGCCGAACGTATGCCGTTCACATTGAGGGTAATAACACGCATGTTTTTTCCCGGATACGGTAGCGCGTGTATGATAGCAGGCCGTCGGAAGAAGTCTTTCCCTGATCCGCATGGCAGTTACCTGGTTAGTGTTCATCATAAACACCGTTTTCACCGCAGAGACGCAAAGGATGCAGAGAAGTTCTTTAACAAAAACAATCAAACACTTTGCGTTCCTGCGGCTTTGCGGCGAGATTTTTTGTTTATGAACGGACATCAGGATATCTCTCGGATTAAGGTAATCGTAGCGAGCATGGTGGGAGAGCAGGAGAGATTTTCACGATTTCTAGGCGCATAGTCATTCTACGCAACTAGGAATCGGGGAAATATGGGCCACTCTCCCGCCAGACCAAGTGGTGATTCAACGAACCGGTGTGCCAGATGATCAAGGACTACCAATACAAATTTATCGAATTTGCCATCGAGGCCGGCGTGCTGCGTTTTGGCGACTTCACCCTGAAATCCGGGCGCGTCAGTCCCTATTTCTTCAATGCCGGGTTGTTCAGCACCGGCAGGCAACTGGCCCGGCTGGGACGTTTCTATGCGCAGGCTATCGTCGACAGCGGAATCCGGTTCGACACCCTGTTCGGACCCGCCTACAAGGGCATTCCCCTGGCGGCAGCGGCCGGCATCGCCCTGGCGGACCACCATGATCGCAACGTGCCCTGGTGCTTCAACCGTAAGGAAGCCAAGGACCATGGCGAAGGCGGCAACCTGGTCGGGGCCGGGCTGACCGGCGGGGTGCTGATCATCGACGATGTCATCACGGCGGGAACGGCCATCCGCGAGTCCGTCGATATCATCCAGGCCGCCGGCGCCGCGCCGGCCGGCGTGGTCATCGCGCTGGATCGTCAGGAGCGCGGCCGCGATGCGCGCTCGGCCATCCAGGAGGTGGAGGAAACCCTGGGAGTCAGGGTAATCAGCATCGTGAAACTGGAACACCTGGTGCAGTATTTGCTGGACAGGACGGATCGCGCTGAAGATGTCGAAAAAATACTCGCCTATCGCGCACAGTATGGCGTTTGAAACACCAGGCCCTAACTGCCGGAACGCCAACAAATCTACCGGGCCAAAGATACGCCGAAAATGCAGCGCATGCAGAAGCAACTATCCGGCCTGTTCACGCCCTCTGGACGGTATCCCGCCGCTGAAGCGGTGAGCGGGCTAACCCAGGATTAGGCTCACCCCAACAAGCAGAGTTACCAGCTCAAAGGCGCGTTTGATCCAGCGATTGCCCGCCCTGATTGCCAGATGCGCGCCCAGGTAGCCGCCGAACAGGGAGCCCAGCAGCAGGGCCGGCAACCAGGACCAGCGGATTTCCCCCAGGAGACCCAGTGTCAGGGCGCCCGTCCCGTTCCAGAATACACCTACCAGGATCAGCGTGTAGGCGATCGCGCGCCGGTAATCGAACCCGAACCAGCGTATCAGCCACATCGTCACGAACAAGCCGGTTCCGGAAGTCAGGGACCCGTTCAGAACACCGATCCCGAACAGGACCAGACCGCCGACAAGCGCACCGCGCCGGTTACGGTGCAGGGGTTTTACACCCTGTCCCAGTTCCGGGTTCAGCCAGGAATAAATCCCCAGCCCCACCGTCAGCAGGCCCAGAGCCACTTCTGCGGCACGTTCCGGCACGCTCAGGATCACGTTAGCCCCGACGAGTACGCCCGGCAGGCCAAAGGCCAGGATATGCATCACCAGACGACGCTCCAGCGGCGCCTCTCTCAAGTGGCGTATGGTCGCGCCGATACCCAAGGCAACACTGGCGACTTTATGAGTCGCCAGCGCCACGGCAAAGGGAAGGCCAAGGAAGATCAGCACCGGCAACTGAATCAGTCCGGCGCCGCCCCCTGAAAACGCCGAGAAGAGGTTGGCCGCCAGTGACACCAAAAAAAGCATTACGTGTTCCAGTCCGTTCACCACATCTCCTCGTCAACCGTGGCATTGGGTATATAATCGCATGGTATGGTAGGAGCACCCTGCATGCTTCGTAACCGGAATTGCGACGACATGAAAAATTTCCATCGTCATTTATATTTATCCTGCCTTATTCTGCTGCCGGCGCTTCTGTCGGGTGGAGAAGTGCTTGCCGAACGCATCTACAAGTGGGTGGATGAAAACGGGGAAATCCAGTACGGCGACCGCGTGCCGCCCCAGTACGCAACCACGGAACGCAGCGTCATGAACGACCAGGGTCGAACCGTAAAAGTCTACGAAGCGCCCAAGTCACCTGAAGAAAAGGCCGAGGCGCAGGCACTTGTGAAACAACAGGCGGAAAATAGGAAGATCGCCGAGCAACAGGCGGTACGTGACCACAGCCTGCTCTCGACCTACTCAAGCGAGGAAGACATGCTGATGGCGCGAGACAGCAAGATCTCATCCGTGGAAACGCTCATCCAGCTGACGAACAGCCGCCTCGATTCCATGCAGGAACACCTCAACGAACTCACCAACGATGCCGCTGAATTCGAGCGCAGCGGCAAGAAACTGCCCGAAGGACTGGTGAACCAGATGAAGAACCTTAAGGAGCAGATCGAAAATAACGAGGACTTCCTGAAGACCAAACAGACTGAAAAGGAACAACTCGCCAGTAAATTTGATGAGGACATCAAGCGTTACCGGGAACTGACATCCGGCCGGTAATCAGGCGCGTATCAGCGTACCAACTCCTTCATCGGTAAACAGCTCAACCAGTACGGCGTGGGCGACACGTCCATCGATGATATGCGCGGCGCGCACCCCGCTGTGCACGGCGGAGAGGGCACAGTTGATCTTGGGCAGCATCCCCCCGTAAATGGTACCGGCCCCGATCAGCCGATCCACGTCCGCTGCATTTAATCCCGTCAACAGTTCTCCCTGCTTGTCCTGCAGGCCCGGAGTATTGGTCAAAAGGATAAGCTTTTCGGCCCCCAGCACCTCGGCCATGCGCCCGGCCACCAGGTCGGCGTTGATGTTGTAGGAATGTCCGTCGTCCCCGACGCCGATAGGTGCAATCACCGGGATGAAGTCACCGCCGACTAACATATGTACGACGCTTGCGTCGATGCTGGCAACTTCGCCCACATGTCCGATATCGATGATTTCCGGCGCATCAAACTCCGGGGAGCGGCGCTTGATAGTCAGTTTGCGCGCCCGGATCAGGTCGGCGTCCTTGCCGGTCAGTCCAATCGCACGCCCCCCGTGACGGGTGATCAGGCTGACGATCTCCTTGTTGACCAGCCCGCCCAGCACCATCTCCACGACGTCCATGGTCTCGCTGTCCGTGACCCGCATACCGTCGATAAATTCACTCTGCTTGCCGATCCTCTGCAGCAGCTGGCCAATCTGCGGACCGCCTCCATGAACCACCACCGGGTTGATGCCGACCAGTTTCATGAGCACGATATCGCGGGCGAACCCACTCTTGAGGGTCTCGTCCACCATGGCATTGCCGCCGTACTTGATGACGACGGTCTTGCCGCTGAAACGGCGTATGTAAGGCAACGCCTCGGAAAGGACGTGGGCGACGTTGCGTGCCGATTCGGTTGTCAGTGCCATGGTTGCCGGTGAAATTGCGTGCAGTGAAAGAAAGCCCGGGGAGATATTACGCGGCCGGCAGGAGAAGTTACAGCGCCGCCGTCAGAATGGCAGTGACAAGGCAGGATCAACCTGCAGCATCACGCGCCGGTACTCTTCCATGATGCGCGCCAGCGATGCGTCATTATCGGCCTCGAAACGCAGCACCAGCACCGGCGTGGTATTGGAGGCGCGCACCAGCCCCCAGCCATCATCGAAATCGGCCCGCAGGCCATCGATGGTAGAGACCCTGGCGCCCTCGAAATGGGCGCTGGCCAGCAAACGCTCCATGAACTGCGGCGGCTCCCCCTCCTCCATGCAGATGTTGATCTCGGGTGTACTGACGCTTTCCGGGAGGCTGTCGAATATTCTGCTGGCCGGGCGGTCATCCTTGCCGAGCAACTCCAGCAGACGGACCGCGGTATACAGGCCGTCATCGAAACCGTACCAGCGTTCCTTGAAAAATATATGGCCGCTCATTTCACCGGCAAGCAGCGCGCCGGTCTGTTTCATCTTCGTTTTGATGAAGGAATGGCCCGTCTTCCACATCAGCGGTTCCCCGCCATGTTCGCGTATGATGGTGTCGAGGAAACGCGAGCACTTTACGTCATAGATAATCAGGCCACCGGGGTTACGATCGAGGACGTCCGCGGCGAACAGCATCAGCACACGGTCTGCCCAGACGATGCTGCCTTGCGTCGTAATCACGCCCAGGCGGTCACCGTCACCGTCAAACGCCAGTCCGACATCAGCCTTGACCTGCTTGACCACCCTGATCAGGTCTTTCAGATTGTCAGGCTTGCTTGGATCGGGGTGATGATTCGGGAAATTGCCGTCAACTTCGCAATAGAGCTCAATCACCTTGCAGCCGAACTCCTTTAGCAACTGCGGGATGACATTGCCGGCCACACCATTACCGCAGTCCACCACGACCTTGAACGGGCGTCCGACGACCACATCGCCACGGATGCGTTCGATGTAATCAGGCACAACATTGATCGATTCCACACTCCCCTTGCCGTAGACGAAATTGCGCGCCTCGATACGCTCGCGCAGGTGCTGGATAGACTCGCCGGACAGGGTTTCGCCATCAATTACGATTTTCAGACCGTTGTAGTCCGGCGGATTATGACTGCCGGTCACGATCACACCGGTCTGGGTATCGAGATAATGGGTTGCGAAATAGAGCACCGGCGTCGGTACGCAACCAATGTCCTTGACCTCGCAGCCGGTTTCCATGAGACCTGCAATCAGAGCACTGGACAGCTCCGGACCGGACAGGCGCCCGTCACGACCGACAATCACTGTTTGGCGTCCCCTTTGCAGCGCCTCGCTACCGATGGCGCGACCGATCAGCTTAACCGCCCCCGCCGTCAGGGTACGGTTAACCACGCCGCGGATGTCATAGGCGCGGAATATCGATGCATCCACCTCAACGTCTTCTTCAACTGCCGCCGCCGGCTCAAAATCCAGCGGATCCTCCTCGACGATCATATTGTCCATATGCAGGGATTCAAAATACGCCGTGTCCGACCCGATCTCCTCCTGCGTAGCTGCATATTCGGCATCCTGTTCGCGCTCCACAGATGCCGAAGCATGACCCTTCAAGGCATAGCCGCCGGCCAGACCCGTCATGAATTCCATCGTTTCCTGCATCTCGTCGAGTCCGTGCGGATATTCCCGGCGGACCTGCTCTTCACGAAAATCTTTCATCAGGGTCACGAGGCTGACCTGATCCTGGCGCAGTGCCGCAATCAGACGACCAAACAGTGCCAGCGTCACGGCTGCCATAACCACGGCGGCGACCAGGAACATCACGAGCACCACGAGGCTGATCTTGCCAAGATAGGCCGCGCTGTGGCGTACCGGCCAGTAGGCAATCTGCCAGCGGCTGCCCGGCACCGCATGCACGGCGTCTGGCTTCCCCTCTTTGTATTTCCGGTCACCCTGGTGACCGACCGCAACCGGAGCGCCCTTGGCGCCCAGCTGCTGAAATTCGAGATAGCCCTCGGTGCGCGCGGTGTCCTCCAGAATCCGCTGAATCACCTCACTCGAAAGCGACAGCATGACAAATCCCACGACATCACCGGCCGGATTCACCACGCGGTGCACAATGTTGATGTGCTGCTGGGGAGTATTCAACAACTGCACCTCGGCGGGCGGGGCCGATTCGCTGCGTTCGGCCTCCCGCATCTGGGCGAGTGCGGCATAGCTCAGCGGCGGCGAGGCGTTCATATCCACCTGGTCGATGCCGGGCGGAAGTAGCTGGATATTCATTGCCATTGGAAACAGATACGCGAGCGATTCCTCCCGCTGGCGCAGAGACTCTGCATCTCCCCTCATCAGCAGAGCGGCGATGTCCGGATCCCTGGCGAGCTGCCCTGCGGTGGCAGTGTACAAGTCGAGCAGCGTACCGAGCTGCGCCGCCGCCTGTTCGCTCGTCTTCGCGCTCTCCTGCGCCAGGGCGCGCGTAACGGTTATGGACATGAACTGATAGACGAACAGGGCAAGTATGCCGAGCAGCAGCACACCGACGATCAGTATCTGGTATTTTGCCTTGCCCAGACTGGCATGCCGGACAGAACCGCTGCCCCCGGTTGCCCGGCCTGGCTGCGGCTTCGCCGCTCCGCCACCGGTCTTCCCGGATTTGGTCAAGAAGGGTAAAGAGAATTTCATTATAGGCCCTGGTTGTTCGCAACTTATCGGCAGACCGTCTGCATTGTTGACAGATCAATGACGACCGGTGTGGCCAAATCCTCCCGAACCGCGCGCGCTGGCCGCAAACTCCTCCACCACCTCGAAGTCGGCATGCACCACCGGCACAATCACCATCTGGGCGATGCGTTCACCGGGCTGCATGGTGAAGGTTTCACCTCCCCGGTTCCAGCAGGACACGAACACCTGCCCCTGGTAGTCCGAATCGATCAGACCCACCAGATTGCCCAGTACGATGCCGTGCTTGTGGCCGAGACCCGAACGAGGCAACAGCATCGCGGCAAACCCGGGTTCCTGGATATGGATCGCCAGTCCGGTCGGAATCAGCCGGGTTTCGCCGGGCGCAATCACCAGCGGGGCATCGACACAAGCGCGCATGTCCATGCCGGCGGCACCATCAGTCGCATAGTGTGGCAGGGGAAACTCGTTACCCAGACGGCTGTCGAGAATCTTAAGCTGGATTTTTTGCATGCAGATTGATTACAGATTCCTGGTTGTGTTTGCCGTGATAGCGTTCGGCAACCACCTCCAGCAGTCGCCGCGCCAGCCGGTCCTTTAGGGTTCTCTCAAGTCGTGTAGAACCACCGTCCCACAGGACAAGCAGAGCGTTGTCCTCCGCCTCGAATCCCATCCCGAGCCCGACCTCATTGGCGGCGATCATGTCCAGGCCCTTGGATCGCAGCTTATCCGCCGCGCGGCCCTCGACATCCCCGGTTTCGGCAGCGAAGCCAACGGTAAACGGCCCGCCGGGAATCGCGGCCACGGCCGCGAGAATATCCGGGTTACGCTCCAGCAGCAACGTAATGTCTGGGGTGGTCTTCTTGATCTTGGCGGGCGCCGTCTCTCGCGGGCGGTAGTCCGCCACCGCGGCGGTAGCGATAAAGATATCGATGCCGGCAATGTGCTCCATCACCGCGTGCCGCATCTCATCCGCCGTCTCGACGTCGACACGCTCAACCCGAGCGGGGGAAGGGAGCGCCACGGGACCGCTGATCAGCGTGACCGTGGCCCCGGCCTCCACGGCCGCCGCCGCCACCGCATAGCCCATCTTGCCGGAGCTGCGGTTGCTGATATACCGCACCGGATCAATCGACTCGCGCGTGGGCCCGGCCGTCACCATTACCCGTACGCCCGCCAGGGAGCCGGTCCGGAACAGGCCGGCCAGGTGTTCGGTCAACTCACCGGGTTCCAGGAGGCGGCCGGGGCCGGTTTCCCCGCAGGCCTGGCTTCCGTGTGCCGGACCGAAGACGTAAATGCCGCGCCGGCGTAGCAGCGCGATATTGTCCCGGGTCGCGGCATTCTCCCACATGGCACGGTTCATAGCCGGGGCAACGGCCCGGGGCGCATCGCACGCCAGGCAGACGGCCGCCAGCAGGTCATTTGCACGGCCTTGGGCCAGACGGGCAATGAAATCCGCCGAGGCCGGAGCCACCAGCAGTGCATCCGCCCAGCGCGCCAGCTCGATATGCCCCATCGCGACCTCGGTCCCGGGATCAAGCAGATCGGTATGCACTGCATGGCCGGACAGCGCCTGCAGTGTCAGCGGCGTGATGAAGCGCGTTGCCGCGGGCGTCATCGCCACACGCAACAGCGCTCCCTGCTCGCGCAGGCGCCGCACGAGCTCGGCGCTCTTGTAGGCGGCGATGCCGCCGGTCACGCCTAGCAGGATGTGTTTTCCGGACAAGTTGCTCATGAGGTTGGAGTTTAACAAATGATCGACACCGGCGGACATGATCAGTCGACGACGGGATTCGATCCCGGCATTTCACCCCGGAAAGGCGAAGGCTATTAAAAAAATATCGTCATTTCATGTGCATAAAACAGTCAATGCCTATTGATCATGTCCGTGGAGTAAACACCGGGGCCGCAGAGACACTCGATAAAACATTCCGTATGCTTCCACAGAGTCCGTGGCGATACGTTTTATTTGAACCCTTTGCCTCTTGCGGTTATTTTTACGGGGGGCTAATTAATTTACCCCTGAAATACCCGAATACCCGCATCGACGACAGGGAGGTTGTCATGGGCACCATCAGGGACTGGCCGGCCGGTGAGCGGCCGCGTGAAAAACTGCTCGACCACGGCCCGCAGGCGCTCTCGGATGCGGAACTGCTGGCCATCTTCCTGCGCACCGGGGTGAGCGGCAAAACTGCCGTGGACCTCGCGCGCGACCTGTTGAGGTCTTATGGTGGACTGCGCGCGTTGCTGGAAGCGGATCGCCGTCATTTTTGTGCCACACATGGTCTTGGCATTGCCAAATACGCCCAGCTGCAGGCGGTACTGGAAATGGCGCGACGGCACCTGGCCGAGCAGCTGCGACGCGAAAACCCTCTGGAGAATCCCGATATCACCCGCCGCTACCTCGCCAGCCAGCTGCGTCACCTGCCGCATGAAATCTTCGCCTGCCTGTTTCTCGATAACCGCCACCGGGTGATCTCCTACGAGGAACTGTTCCGCGGCACCATCGACGGCGCCAGCGTACATCCGCGCGAAGTCGTCAAGCGCGCCCTGCATCACAACGCGGCGGCCGTCATACTCGCCCACAACCATCCATCAGGCGTGGCCGAACCCAGCCGCGCGGATATCCAGCTCACCCGCCGCCTGGTCGATGCTCTGGCGCTGGTAGATATCCGCGTGCTGGATCACTTCATCATCGGGGACGGTGACGGCGTGTCGCTGGCCGAGCGAGGCTGCATCTAGGGCATGGCGCGGTCGGAATTTCCAGGGTGATAAGTCAAAATTCTACTTACCTCATGGACAGCTACCGCCGTTCCGGGGCGGTGAGGTTCACCCCGTATCCTGTCGTGGGGCGGAGACCGCAACACCTGACTTTGGAAAATCAAACGGGAATTCATTGGGATGCCTTATTGCTTGATAATCAATATAATGCATACATACCCCAGGCGAATACCAAATCACGGGGCCGGGCCGCGACTTGCAGGCGACACGTCAAACTGCTATAAAGCGCGCTCCCTTGAGAGGGGATTTCCGTTTAACCATCAGGAATTTCAGCAATGTCCAGAGTATGTCAGGTCACGGGAAAGCGACCGCTGAGCGGCAATAACGTCTCCCATGCCAATAACAAGACGCGTCGGCGTTTCCTGCCCAATCTGCATGAGCACCGTTTCTGGGTGGATGGCGAAAAGCGCTGGGTGAAACTGCGAGTTTCCAGCAAGGGCATGCGCATTATCGACAAACTGGGCATCACCGCCGTACTGGCGGATATCCGCTCCCGCGGCGAAAAGGTCTAGAGGAGCATCACCATGCGTGACAAGATCAAGCTCGTTTCCAGCGCCGGCACCGGTCATTTCTACACCACGACCAAGAACAAGCGAAATATGCCGGAAAAGATGGAAATCAAGAAATTCGACCCGGTGGTCCGCAAGCATGTGATCTACAAGGAAGGTAAGATCAAGTGACTGGTCCGCACGCCAAATGGCAATAAAAAACCCGGCGATGCCGGGTTTTTTATTGCTCACAACAACTGCGTTTAATGAAATCATCACCGCAGAGAAGCGGAGAGTGCAGAGAAATCAATTTTCAATATCACGACATCCGATCTGCACCGGCAAAAGATGCCTAGGCCCACAACTGATGATTAACACGTTTTGTTCTCTGCGTACCCTGCGTCTCTGTGGTGAAATGATCCGTATCAGGCTGCCTGCAGGCTGTAGCCGCGCAGCCGCCGGGCGAACTCCTGAAGGGAGGAGATGCCGGTCGCCTCGGCCTGCAGACACCAGTCCTGCAGCGCCTTTATCAGACCCTCCTGGCTGGTCGCCTTGCGCGCCCAGACCGACTGCAGCTGCTGGCGATAGTGGTAGACGACCCGCAGGTTGCTGAACTGCTCAAGCAGGCCATCGAGGCGCTGGCGGGCAACCTCATCGATCAGTGAAGTCTCGCGGGTGAGCAGGGCGCGTGCACGCCTCAGTGTCCGCTTGCAGGAACCTTCCGCCTGCTGACGCTCCTGTTTCAACACGGGCCGGATGACCTCACGTGCGTAATTGGCCATGACATGCATACGATTGGCCACCACGGCACGCACGGTATCCCTGTCGATGCTGTACTTGCCGGCGATGATGACAGGCCGTGGCGC
>JBAVKA010000414.1:0-3207 GCA_049688075.1 Gammaproteobacteria bacterium | reverse complement strand
GAGAAACCGGCCTGGGCCGGAAGGTGAGACCGGTTAGCGGTCGAGAAACCGGCCTGGGCCGTGCAGGCGGTAGAGCACCAAAAGCAGGCGCTTTAAGCGACGCATGGAGCAGTTGCCGAGTAGATCTATCCTAAGTCCGACAGGCTCCTAGGGCGTACTGGCGGATCCGTAGACCGCGTCGGCCAAGGACACACAAGGGATATTTACCCTTGCCATATTGTCTCGTTTATCGTCCAATAAGGACAGAAAAATGACACTCTAGGCCCCGGAGAAACCACATGGATTATTCGAACATCATAAAACCCAAGCGGCTGACAGACATGCAGGAGATGGAGGTCCATGTGAACGGTCCCGAAGGCGCTAACCGCTTATTCATGTATTCCGGCATGGCCGAGGTGGAAATCCGCGGAGGACTGCCGCACCCGCGTTGGACCCTGGAAGTAGTCTGCTTCGATCTGGGAAGAACCTATGATTTATCCGATGAATCGATCATCAAGATCAATGCTTCAGCTGCCCTGGCAGGTGGCCGAATGGATGGCGTGGCGAGCTTTGCCGGCTGGCAGATATTCGGGGCTGCAGGTGAACTGGATAATGATTCCCGGCGGGTGCGCATGAACATTGCGGCAGGGGCCCGCGACACCCAGGCATTCCTGGAACAGATATCCTTCCAGGTCAACATACTTGCCCGGGTTAAGGAATAGTGTCCTGCGGAGAGATCTCCATCAGCGGAGACAAGACGAAATACAAAAATAATATCCTCGTTACAGAACCGACAAGAACCAACATAACCTGCCGACCTCGCAGGGTCATCATTGCCGGTATTCCTCAACCCCTGTTTTCCGGTTCCCGGCGGAACGAATTAGCGCTCCGATGGTTGTTATCGACCTCTGCACGGTATGGAACGCCATCCTTAAAATCGCCCCAAAGCGAAACAATTGACCAACCCTGCTGTCTATACTCCCGACATTCAAGCTGACGGACTATTTCCATGAAAACAACAGTCAACACATGGGTGCTAATCACGGCTGTCGTACTCGGTCTGTCAGGACAGACCGCGGACGCAACGGATACAGCAACATCCGCCTATGAAACTGCAACGTTTGCGGGCGGCTGTTTCTGGTGCATGGAATCCCCCTTTGACAAACTTGAGGGCGTCATTTCGACAACCTCGGGCTATACCGGCGGCCACACGAAAGACCCCACCTACAAGGAAGTTTCGCGTGGCGGCACCGGCCATGCCGAGGCAATGCAAATTGTTTATGATCCGAAAAAGGTCAGCTACACCAAACTGCTGGATGTATTCTGGCACAATGTCGATCCCACCAATGCGCATGGCCAGTTCTGCGATAACGGCGATCAGTATCGCAGTGAAATCTTTTACCATAACGAAGAACAGCGACGACTGGCTGTCGCCTCAGAGCAGGACCTGGAAAAACACAAGTCGTTTGCCGCGCCGATTGTGACCAAAATTGTGCCGGCAACCACCTTCTATCCGGCCGAGGAATATCACCAGAATTATTATCAGAATAATCCGATTCGCTACAAATTTTACCGTTTCAGCTGCGGACGCGATCAGCGGCTTGAGGAACTCTGGGGCGAAGACAGCCACTAACGGATTGCATATTTCAGCCTCATTGGATACCGGCAAACTGAAGGTAATGCGGGCTAGTACCTGAAAAAGAATTCAACAGTCGGATTTTCGTAGTGACGGTGATTCTTCCGGTTGTAAAGTGCGATGGATATCACCATCGATCCTGCGGCAACAAGGAATACCGCCACAATGATGGAAAGCAGCGGCGGATAGATCACGAGAAGCACACCAGCAACAATCAGAACAATTCCAGCAACCATAACAGCCTCCTGTACGAAGTTATCGATGCCCTTTATGCCAATATGGGTGCTCAAACCATGATAAACAAGGGGGCCATGAGCCGCCACTTCACCCAGGTTCCCTACCGCCATATCCAGTAACACACCAGGCGTATATCATTCCGCCCTGCTACAATTCGGATCAGCGAAATCTAAAGAATGCCGGATCTGACACACTCGCATCGCCGCACATATTTACTCGAGATGTCGGGTGATTCAATACCAACATCTCACCCGGGGCGGTTTGCACCCTATACACGGGCGACGCCGGTTCCGCCGAGTCCACAGTAACCGTGCGGATTTTTGGCTAGGTACTGCTGGTGATACTCCTCTGCATAGTAGAACTCTGGGACATCGAGTATCTCGGTAGTAATAGCCCCATGACCATGCTCCGTCAGCTGTCGCTGGTATTGATCACGCGATTCCAGAGCAGCGGTTTTCTGTGCACTAGGAGCCTGTCGGACTTAGGATTGATCTACTGCGCTGATGGGAGAGCGGCCCATATTTCCTCGATTCCTCGTTGCGTAGAATGACTATGCGCCTCGAAATCGTGAAAATCTGTTCTCGTTCTCCCACCATGCTCGCTACGATCACCTAAATCCGACAGGCTCCTAGTGAAGGTATAAATTACCGATCGATACCGGGTACCAACATCGTTACCCTGTCTCATGCCTTGCGTCGGATCATGCGCCTCCCAGAAGACCTTTAGCAGCTGGTTATAGGTGACAATAGCCGGTTCATAAACCACTCGTACAACTTCATTGTGTCCGGTCATCCCCGTACAGACCTCCTGGTAACTCGGATTGGGCGTATACCCGCCGGCATAACCTACAGATGTCGAATAGACTGCACGAATTTCCCAGAATTTGCGCTCCGACCCCAGAAACACTCCAAGCCGAATAACGCAGTCTCCATCCCTTCCGGACAGGGAGGTTCAAGGGGGTGACCGTTGACAAAATGTTGCGACGGTACCGGCATTTTTACAGTTCGCCCCGATAGCAACTCACCCGGCCCGGGCATCCTGGTTTTTCTTCCCATTCCATACATATCAGCTCCTTATTTAAAACCTGACTCACAGAATTACACAGAATTACTGTTTTCAGCATGATCGGCCTTCACGGGAAGAATAATCGGCCCTCTTGATATCAATACGATCACACGGGAAACATTGTTACTCACTGTTTTCCGGCCTATCATGAGTCAGTATAGCGTCTGCCCATCATGAGAATTCCATCCAGTGAGTAGCTCCGCGCCACAATCCAGGCCAGACGCCCTTATGCTTCTCGGAACCCATTGTCCGTATTGCCCAACTGTCCTCAAGGGTCTCAGCGAGCTCGT
>JBAVKA010000413.1:0-20672 GCA_049688075.1 Gammaproteobacteria bacterium | reverse complement strand
CCCAACCGTCCGGTCGATGCCTCGCACCCGGATATTCTGCTCGAGTTCAACCGCTGCATCCTGTGCGAGCTGTGCGTGCGCGCCTCAAGGGAAGTCGACGGCAAGCACGTATTCGCATTGTCGGGCCGGGGCATCACCAAGCATCTCATCGTCAACGCCGAGTCCGGGCGGCTGGCCGATACCGACATCGCTGTCGGCGACAAGGCGATGGAGGTCTGTCCGGTCGGCGTGATTTTGCACAAGCGCGTCGGCTTCAGGGTTCCGATCGGCGAGCGGCGCTTCGACCGGCGTCCGGTCAGCGCCCAGGCGCTGGAGGATGCCCCGCGTCGTCCGGCCGGAGACGAGAAGTCGACATGAGCGAGACGGAAAAACGGAAAATCCGTGTCGCGACCACGTCGCTCGCGGGTTGCTTCGGCTGCCACATGTCCATGCTCGACATCGACGAGCGGCTCTTCGAACTGCTCGAGCTCATCGAGTTCGACCGCACGCCGCTCACCGACATCAAACACTGCAGCCCCTGCGACGTTGGCCTCATCGAGGGCGGCATCTGCAATGCGGACAACGTGCACGTGCTGCACGAGTTCCGCGAGTCCTGCAAGATCCTGGTTGCGGTGGGGGCCTGCGCGGTGACCGGCGGGCTGCCGGCGCAGCGCAATCACCTCGATCTCGGCGCCTGCCTGCAGGAGGTCTACGTCACCGAGATCAGTCTGGCAAAAGGCTGCATCCCCAACGATCCCGAACTGCCGCTGCCGCTCGACAAGGTGCATCCGCTGCACGAGGTGGTGAAGATCGATTACTTCCTGCCCGGCTGTCCGCCGTCGGCGGACGCAATCTGGAAATTCCTCACCGATCTGCTGGCCGGGCGCACGCCGCATCTCGGGCACGGCCTGATCCAGTACGACTGAACGCGAACCCGGAGGTCGCCTGATGAGTTTTGAACTTGAAACCGCCGCCAATCCCGCCGGTCTCCAGCGGGTGGTCATCGAGCCGGTCTCACGCGTGGAGGGGCACGGCAAGGTGTCGATCCTGCTGGACGGCGACGATCAGGTGAAGCAGGTCCGCCTGCACATCGTCGAGTTCCGCGGTTTCGAAAAATTCATCCAGGGTCGTCCCTACTGGGAGATCCCGGTGATGGTGCAGCGGCTGTGCGGCATCTGTCCGGTCAGCCACCACCTGGCAGCGGCCAAGGCGCTGGACCAGGTGGTCGGTATCGACCACCTGAGCCCGACTGCTGAAAAGATCCGGCGACTCATGCACTACGGCCAGATTCTGCAGTCGCACGCATTGCACTTTTTTCACCTGTCCTCACCCGACCTGCTGTTCGGTTTCGATTCGGAAGTCGCAAAACGCAACATCGTCGGCGTAGCGGCCGAGTTCCCGGACATCGCCCGGCAGGGCGTGCTGCTGCGCCGCTTCGGTCAGGAGGTGATTCGCGTCACTGCCGGCAAACGTGTCCACGGCACGGGCGCGATCCCGGGCGGGGTCAACAAGGCGGTGACGCGTGAGGAGCGCGACGTGCTGTTGAAGGATATCTACCACATCATCGGCTGGAGCCGCTCGGCCGTGCAGCTCGCAAAGCTCCTGCATCTTGCCAACGCCGGTCTCTACAACAGCTTCGGCGCCTTCCGTTCCAACCTGATGAGCCTGGTCGGCCCGCACGGCGCCCTGGATCTTTATCATGGCACGCTGCGGGCTCGTGACAGCGCCGGTGAGCTCATCTTCGACGGGGTCGACTACAGCCGCTACTGGGACTACCTCACGGAAGAAGTGAAGCCCTGGTCCTACATGAAGTTCCCCTACATCCGGGATCTGGGCGCGGAGGAGGGGTGGTACAAGGTGGGCCCGCTGGCGCGCGTGCAGAACTGCGATTTCATCCCGACGCCGTTCGCCGAGGCGGAGCGGCGCGAATTCGTCGATTTCGGCGGCGGCCAGCCGGTGCATGCGACGCTCGCCTACCACTGGGCGCGGATGATCGAACTGCTGTTCTCGGCGGAAGCGATCAAGGACCTGCTGCACGACGACGACATACTGGGTGATGAACTGGTGGTCGAGGGCGAATATCGCGAACGCGGGGTCGGCGTGATCGAGGCACCGCGCGGCACCCTGATCCACCACTACCGTGTGAACGAGGACGACATTGTGGTGCGCGCCAACCTCATCGTATCGACCACCCATAACAATCAGGCGATGAACGAGTCGATCCGTCACGTTGCGAAGCGCTATCTCAACGGCCGCAAGCTCACCGAGGGCCTGCTGAACCATATCGAGGTGGCGATCCGGGCGTTCGATCCCTGCCTGTCCTGCGCCACCCACGCACTCGGCAGGATGCCGCTCAGCATCGAACTGTTCGACGCCGAAGGGGCGTGCATCGACACCCTGGTGAAGGACTCGCACGATCGATGCGGCTGAACCCCGCGCCCGGGGTTGCACCGCGGCTCGTCATCGGCATCGGCAACCCGAGCCGGGGAGACGATGCCATCGGTCCGCTCGCCATCGAACGGCTGGAGGCGCTGGACCTGCCCGACACCGAACTGCTGACCGATTTCCAGCTGCAGGTCGAGCATGCGCTCGATCTGCTCGGGCGTCGCGAGGTGGTGTTCATCGACGCCGCCGCCAGCGGTGCGGCCCCGTTCAGTTTCGAGTCGGCGGCTCCGGCGGCGGACGCGAGCGCCACATCGCATGCGCTCTCCCCGGCTGCCGTGCTGCAGGCGTTCCTGCGCGTCACTGATGAACCGCTGCCGCCGGCATTCGTGCTCGCCGTGCGCGGCTACGAGTTCGAACTGGGCGCGCCAATGAGCGCCGCCGCCGCGCACAATCTCGATGCGGCGCTGGAGATGCTGGTTTCACGTCTTGGCATTTGATGTCTGGAACGCCACGCAAGGTGTTCACCCTGCAGATCCTGCCAGCCAGCGATTCGGAGGAGCGACCAATTCAAGACACCGTAGCGATGGCACCACGCAGGTCATTTTCAGCCACTGGACTTCATCGCCCGGCTGACCGCTCCGGCACCCAAAACACTCGCGTTGCTCGCGGGGTGGGCTCTGCCAAAGCCGCGCGTCAACCTGATGCGCTTCCACGGGCCGAGTATCAGAGCAACGGCGATACCACGCGTTAAACGGCCTATTCGCGGCGTTTATGCCGCGAGCATGAAGGCATTCGCCGGGCAGGCACTCCGGCTCGACCGACCGGATTGTATTCACCGCTTGCTGGAGCAGGCCTTACAGGATGCCGGGCTCGAACGGCTTCACCGGCAGTAACAATGCAACGCACGGCGCTGGCAGTGGACCCGGTCACATACAACGGGTAGCGGCGCTCAGGATGCTGCCGCGGGCGGTGATGGCGAGGAAGGTGCAGGCCATAGCGCTGGCGATACAGATATTGATGGAACAGGTGTCAGCGCACAATCAACTCAAATTCTGGAAAAAAATGTGCTCTGACCCCCCGTTTTCCCATCATTACCACCCCCTGAAACACAATTGAAACAGTTCACTAACAAAGTCACGCTTGAAGGAAATTCGATTGATACAGGCAACAGTCATGATGGAGCCACTACTGAATACTTGGCTGCCCGGCAGGGAGTCTGGCGAGCCTGACTGTTGGAGGACTGTACCATGTTCCGGAAACTGCTTGTTTTATCCGCACTGCACCTGCTCTCGCTGGCTGCAAACGCCTCTCAACTCGTACGGCTGGAGGTGGACCAACGGGCTGATGTCTATGAGATTCGAGTGGAAATGGAGGTTGATGCACCGGCCGAGGCAGTGCGTGCAGTCCTGACAGACTATGCCAATCTGGACCGCCTCAATGCCTCCATCACAACCAGCAAGGTTGTTGGCACCAGTCATGACGGTGCTGTTCGGGTACTCACTCGATTCAAGAACTGTGTTTTGTTCTTTTGTATGGACATCCAGAAGGTTGAGGACGTCACTGAAGACGATCAGGGACGGATCCTGGTGGCCATGGTGCCGGGTTCATCCAACTTCCGCTCCGGGCATGCCTCATGGGAAGTACGGAGCACGGGTAACAGGAGTCGCGTTATTCATTATGCGAAACTGGAACCGGATCTCTGGATACCGCCATGGATTGGAACCGCGATCCTGAAGAACACCTTGCGTCAGGAAATACTGGAGAGTTTTGATAGCCTTGATTGTCTGGCACGCAATCAATGCGGACAGAATTCAGGTGATTCAAGGGGGGATCGCAGGGATGATCTCATCTACGAAATGTAAAGCATAGCCTCATACACGTTACTGCCGACTTTCTTTGCGACCGATCAGAGTAAGGTTTCGTTCAGGAAGTCGGCATTCGCCATTTGATTTCTGCAACACGGCTACGATTCAATCCACTTCGATACGCGCAACAAGCGCAAGCAGCTGCTCCGGCGTGAAGGGTTTCTCCAGCCAGGGCAAGCCGGTTTCCCTGAGGAAAGGTGCGATACTCGCCGAGAGCGTGTCCCCGGTAATAAAAGCCGTGCGGTTTACCAGATCGGGGTGCCGCTCCTTGAGTGCCCGCCATAGTGCCGGGCCGTCCATATCCGGCATCCGGATGTCGGAGAGAATCAGATCACAGCTATGCGCTTCCAGCCACTTCAGGGCTTCCTGTCCGCTGTGCACCAGTGTGGTCTCCAACCCCGCCGACTGCAGGATTTCCGCCAGCAACTCGGCTACCTCAGGCTCGTCATCCACCACCAGCACATGGTCAGGGTGAAGCTCATCCGCCGTATCCGGGCTTTTAACAGGCTCTGCCCTGGTACACGCCGTATCCAGCGGTATCCAGAGTACGAATGCCGCTCCCTGTTTATTGCTCTCCAGCCGCAGCTCGCCGCTGTGTTCACGTGCAATACTCCGGCTGACGGACAATCCGACACCCGTACCGATGCCGCTGTCCTTGGTGGTAAAAAAAGGATCGAAAACACGCTGCTGCAATTCCTTGGGTACCCCGGGTCCATTGTCGAACACCCTGCAGTACACTCCACCCTTCGACTGCCCGGTTTCGAGCACAATGCGGCGAGGTTGCGGCTGTTCGGCCAGCACATGCTGCGCATTGACCAGCAGATTGATCACGATTTGTCCGATCTGATCGGCATCCATAGACGGCTCCGGCAACACTTCGGCAAGGCGGGTTTCCAGTTCGATACCCGAGGTATGCAGGCCATAACCCAGCAGATCAATTGCGCTTGTCACCACATCATTGAGACTGGCAGGTTTGCATTCGGGCGGTTTCTGCCTGGCCATGGAAAGAAACGTGCGGACAATTCGGCCGCAACGTTCCGCTGCAGCACTTATCTTGCCGACTTCGGTCCTGACAGCAGGATCTGACGTCTTGCTTTCAAGCAGTGCCGCCCGGCCCATCAGGATGGCCAGGGGGTTGTTCAGTTCGTGGGCCACACCTGCCAGCAACTCGCCCATTGCGGACAGTTTTTCACTTTGGCGCAGCGCCTCTCGCTGGCGCGAGAGTTCTTCTGCGGACCGTTTTTGTTCGGTAATATCACGTGTGATCGTTAAAATATGCGGATTACCCTGGTAAGGCATGGGAATACTTCTGGACTCAAGATCAATGATTGTGCCGTCCTTCCTGATCGCCCTGGTTTCGGTAAAGGCTGCCTTGACTGTCGCAACGTCATGTATGAACTTCTCGTAGGATGCGCGGGATGACGGGTGAATGTGCTCGTCAAATGGTTCCCTGAGAAATTCATCGCGTGTATAACCGCCCATTTTCCAGGCCGCAGGATTAACATCCACCATATTGCCTTGTGCATCCCAGAGAATCAGAGCATCACTGGCTGCATTGAATATCGACCGGTATTGCTCTTCGCTGGCGCGCAATTTTTCTTCTGCCTCCTTGCGTGCCGTGATCTCGCGGGTATGCACCAGTATCCGGTCCCGGCCGCCGATCGGCACTCGTCGCGCAAATACCTCATCCCAGTGCAGGCTGCCGTCACGGTTCCTGCGATGCCACTCAAAGTTCAGTCGCTCACCCGCAACCGCCCTTGCAATCAGCTGCATGGC
The DNA here is from genome assembly GCA_049688075.1 of Gammaproteobacteria bacterium. Classification (GTDB taxonomy): domain Bacteria; phylum Pseudomonadota; class Gammaproteobacteria; order UBA9214; family UBA9214; genus CAVQCA01. Next base: position 14,667 of record JBAVKA010000413.1, on the reverse strand, counting down.
GTCTTCCTGGGTATAGGGAGGAACACCCGAACTCAGGTCTCCGACGGTCATCTGCAGCAGTTCCTCATAGGCATATCCATAGATCTCGCAGGCTTTCTGATTGATGTCGAGAATACGGACGGTGCCCAGATCATGCACGAAGATGGCATCCTCCGAGGCTTCGAAAATTGCGCGATAACTGGCCTCCGATGCACGTAGCGCATCATCGGCACGTTCGCGTTCCAGTTCGCTGGCTGCACGTCCGGCGAAGATCTGCAGAATCGATTCGACCTGCGCCTGATCCTTTAGCGGCTGGCTGTGAAGCACAGCCAGTAACCCAAGGACCCCGCCTTTTGAATCGAAAAGCGGAATAGCCGCATAACTTTCCACACCGATTTCCTGCAGCAGCGTGTCTGTCGGAAACCGTTCCTGGATCCTGTTTGGATAAAAGCGAAACTGCCGGCCGACCACGTTCTGGCAGGGGCTGCCTTCAAGACAGTAGGTAATATTGTCTTCAATACGGCCATGTGCACACAGTGCCCGTGTATTGATGTATTCCTTGTTTTCCAGGACACCTATAAATGCGTAGTCCGTACCAATGGCTTTTGAAAGGTGCATGACGAGGGAGTTGAACACTTGTTCCCCCTGCGCCTCCGAAATGCCCAGTGCCGCCTGGCGCAGAATTTCCTCTGTCTGCTTGCGTTTGGTTATATCCGTTGAAATACCGCAGATGGCGTATATTTCCCCGTCCGTATCAAACAACGGAAACTTGCTGGAGATGTAGGTATGGACTCCGTCTTTCAGCGTGACTTCTTCCTCGAATTCCATAACCGCGTTGGTGTCGAGAACGCGCCGGTCATTCGCGCGGAACTCGGCTGCGGTTTCCGGCGGGAAGACCTCTTCCAGCTGTTTACCAACAATCTCGCTCTGCGAGATTCCAAGCAAACGTTCAAAGGGCCGGTTTACGAGCAGAAAACGATCATCGCGGTCGCGCACATAAACCACAGCCGACGAGTTGTTCAGAATCTGGTGCAGACGTCCCTCGCTTTCCTGAATCCTGCGGGTAGCATCGCGATTGTCAGTGAGCGCACGCGAGACCACACCCACCCAGGTTTGCCACAGTCGCGGCAATTGTGGTCCGGTAATCGACGGATTACGTGATGCATCACGAATGTACCTCACCAGCGCCAGTGCGGGACTGATATATTCCCTTCTCAACAGATACAGCGCGATAAATACGGTAGCCGCCAGCGCGACCAGAATCACGGCATACGGCAGCAGGCGCGGCAGCAACAGACCTGTGATCTCCTCATCACTGACGAGATAGACCAGAGTCCAGGGGGCATGTGTGGTATTGCGCGCCACGAGGACATGTCTCTCCGCCTCCAGCGTTTCTCCCGCCGCATGCACTGCACGTGTCAACCTGTCCCCGGTAATAACGCCCGGCAGGACATCGACTACGTTTCGTATTGCATCCTCCGGTATCCCTGCCGTATCCGCCAGCAATATATGCCGGTCATTCAGAATCATAAGCCTGCCGACATCGACCGGGAGTCCGTTCAGAAAGTCTTCAAGTGTAGCCAGTCTTACATCAGTTCCGACGACACCGAGAAACCTGTCCTCGACATAGACGGGTGAACCATGTGACACCATTGCACCGGTTCCGCCTGCATCGATGTATGGCGCGGTCCAGTAGGGTCTGCGTCGGGGGTTCTGCTCCGGCGTCCCCGCGAGATAGATCTCGTACTTGAACCAGTCAGCGAGAGCGGCTTTCATGGATGCGTAGTTTCCCGCCTTCAATATCTCATCTGCACTGAACCATGGGTAAACGGCTACTGAACCACTGTCGGCCGAAAAGAAGTAGGACCACTGAAAATACGGGGTGACATCGTGCGTGAGACGGGCGAGTGAGAAAAACTCCAGGGCCTGATCCAGATGCGACATCTCCGACCCCGGGTTGCCGGGGGTCACCGCCAAGCCATGCAAGCTGCCCGATATCCTTGCGCTTTTCTTCGGGTACTTCGTCCAGGGTGTAGGAATCGGGCGTTCCGTTGACAATCCGCGGCGTGAAGTAGGCACGCAGATCGCTGGGATAGCTGGGTGGACTCCGCAGATAATTCTCCGACCATGCCTGCATCTGCAACACGTGGTCACTGGCCAGCTTGGCAATGCCATCAAGGGCGATAGAATAACTGAACGTGCTCTGCGCAAGGCCGCGTAACACCTGGGCACGCTGGTCACGGTACTGATTGAGCGCCAGCACCATGATGACAATGAACAGTGGCAGGACAACAGCAAGCAATAACCAGCGATAACGCGCCGTCAAACGCAAATCAGAACGGCTGCTGATCTCTCCATTCGCAACAGAGAGGCCGTGGATTTCGCCCGTATTCATGATTTCACGTACATGTAACCGACCCCGCGCACCGTCCTGATCACTTCGGGCTTCTCGGGATTGCGCTCGACCTTGCGCCGGAGACGCATGATGCGCAAGTCAATGGAGCGATCGAAGACATCCCAGTCGCGGTGATGGGCATGTTCCATGATCTGGTCACGGTTAAGTGCACGGTCCGGGTTTTCCGTGAATACTCTGAGAAGTTCAAACTCCATGGCGGTTAGCGGCAATTCCCGCCCGTCTGCGTCAAACAGTTTGTGCATACCCAGATCGAGTTCACAGACGCCGAAACGTACCCGCCCCGTAGTGCCGGACGGTCGTGCGGTTTCATCCCGGCGCCGCAGCACGCTCTTGACGCGTGCCAGCAATTCCCGCAGGTCGAATGGTTTGGACACATAGTCATCCGCACCCATTTCAAGGCCCACCACCCTGTCAACGACGTCAGCGGCAGTGGTCAGCATGATAATGCCAACGCCCTTGTGCTGATCGCGAACCCAGCGTGCAAGCGACAGACCATCTTCGCCAGGCATGCGGATGTCGAGGATGACAAGATCCGGAATACGCCGGTCAAGGGCTTCACGAGCCGCAACTGCGTCGCAGGCACTGTGAATGTCATAGCCCTGGCCGGCGAAATATTCCACCAGGATCTCGCATAACTCCGGCTCGTCATCCACAACCAGCAAGGTTGCCGTCTGCGACATGCCGCTTACTCACAATCCTTTCAAACTCAATAAATTGTAGTATGCCCGTTGACCGGGCAGGTAGTAAGCATTCTGAAACAATTGAAACAAAAACAGCTGCATTTCGAAAATCAGGATGAACCGCTCCCTATGGTTAGGCAATAGCCGTACAACATTAACGAGACCAGAGGAGATACGACATGAACAGGTTGAACATATATGTTGTCGCCGTTGTATCAATCTGTATTGACCACCCCTGCTCTCTAGCCCCGGTTGGCGATGCATAACGATGCGCTCCGAATAGCCCCTGCGGCAATGGGTGCTGAGCTTTCCGTATCCGTTGCGTTTCCTGTTTGCCAGTCGCCCGGGTGTTATGGGCCAGGTCCTGGGCATCGTTTACCGTGTCATCGCCACGCACCTGATCAAGAAGGCCGGGTTCACCCGCAAGACGGCCCGCAACGGTGCGGTCTCGCTGATCCAGCGTTTCGGCAGTGCGTTTAACCTCAACATCCACTTCCACATGCTGTTCCTGGATGGTGTTTACATCGATGGTGTCAACGGGATCCTGTTCCGCTGGGTGAAGGCGCCGACCAGCGCCGAACTTACAGAACTTGCGCAGCGCATCGCCCGCCGCGTCGGCAGTTTTCTGGAACGACAGGGACTGCTGGAGCGGGACACAGAAAACGGTTACTTGCCCGCGCAGGTTGAGGACGAGGGGTCAACTGCGGGGTCACTCCATTACCTGCCGCATCGCTGTGGGCGCTAACAGGGGCGCAAGGTGTTTTCTCTGCAGACCCCGCCAGCCAGCGATCCGCAGGAGACGCCTGCGGATACAGTGGGCAGCAAGGTGGCCGGGTTTTCTCTGCCTGCCGGGGTGGCGGCCAGAGCGGATGAACGCCATGAGCCGGGACGGTTGTGCCGCTGGATCAGCCGCCCGGCGGTCTCGGAACAGCGACTGTCACTCACGCCGATCGGCAACATCCGCTACGACATGAAGGGATTCACGAGTGTCGCGGGTGCAGGGATGCGCATACACTTGTATTAATTACGGGATAAGTTAGGAGTCTGTCCTCATTACTCGGACAGACTCCCGGCCGCATCGCATAATTACTCATCTTGTGGTATTCATCTTGTGGTATATATTTAATGCATAAGAATAAGCGTAACTCTGACTCAAAAACGAAAAAAGTACGGGGAGTATCGATCATGACGCGCACACACAACCTGCTCGCTTCGCTTTATTGCTGTCTCCTTGTATGTGTCACGGCTTCCGCATCAGCGGCGCTTGTCGTGCCCAGCGAAGTGCAGATGCCCGGCACCCAGCCCGAGGAGGTCGCCACCTTCGCATCACCGGACACGTGCGCCTTTTGCCATGCCGGCTACGACATGCTGGTACCCGAAAATGAGCCGGTCACCGGTTGGCGCGGCGCCGCCATGGGTAACGCCGCCCGCGACCCGATCTTCTGGGCCACCGTGGCCGTCGCCGAAAACGACTTCGACGGTGCGGGCGATTTGTGCCTGCGCTGCCACAGCACAGCCGGCTGGTATGGCGGGCGCTCCACGCCGACTGACGGTTCCGGCCTGCTGGACTCCGATGACAACGGCGTCGAGTGTGATACCTGCCACATCATGACCAACCCGGATGACTCGGAGTATCTGGGCGTGATGAATTTACCGTTCATCGCCAACTGTTCGGACGATCCGGTCGATCCCCTCGGCACCTGCCAGTCCGAAACCGAGGGTTACTACGGCAGCGGCATGCTTTCCCTGTGGTCCGGCAGCGACAAGCTCGGCCCCTATAGCGACACCGCGCCCCCCCATGCGTTCCTGCAGTCGGCGTTCCACCGCAGCGTGGACTTCTGCGGCTCCTGCCACGACGTTTCCAACCCGCTCGTGGGCGACCTCGCGCCGAACCATGGCACCCAGTCTGGCGCCCCGGTCGTGGTCGCTGATGGTACGCTGGATGCACCCGGTGATCCTTCTCCCAATCCGGGCAAGGCCGCGTTTAACAATCCGCCCTACGCCTACGGCATCGCCGAACGCACCTTCAGCGAGTACAAGTCCAGTGTCTTCCCCACGACGCCGGTTTCCGAGTTCAACAACCTGCCCGCCGATCTCAAGGTCGCCGGCGGGTCACTGGAGGTGACCTACCAGGCCGCGCTCCAGGCCGGGACCGGTGGTGATTATGAAGACGGCACGACGCGCTTCTTCAGCTGCCAGAGCTGCCACATGAGGCCCGTCACCGGTACCGGCTGCAACAATGGCAGCGCGCCGATGCGTTCCGACCTGCCAAAACACGATCAGACCGGCGGTAACTACTGGTTCGCCAACATGACGCAATACCAGGATACCCGGGGTACCCTGCGCTTCGGGGGCGGACTGATCGACAACCAGCGCCTGGCGCTGGACCTGGGCCAGCAGCGTGCCGTGACCCACCTTTCCCAGGCGGCCTCGCTGACGGTCAACGGCAATTCCCTGAAAATCGTCAACCTGACCGGCCACAAGCTGATCACCGGCTTCCCCGAAGGCCGTCGTATGTGGCTGAACATCAAATGGTACAACAGCAACAACGCAATGCTGCGCGAGGACGGTGCCTATGGCCCGATCGGTGTGAGCGTCCCGAACCCTGCCGGCGGCCCGGATGTGCAGGTCGAGTCGCTACTCGATCTGCACGACCCCAACACCAAGATATACGAGGCCCACTATGCGATGACCAGGGAGTGGGCCGCCAAACTGCTCTCGGCCGGCCTTCCGGCGAACCTGGCACTGAGTTTCGACCGCACCACCGGCAACCCGGATTTCACCCTGGGCGACCTGGCCGCGCAACCGGACGGCAGTTATCACGAAACCTTCCACTTCGCGCTCAACGACTACGTCGCCAGCGACAACCGCATTCCGCCCTATGGCATGAGCTACGATATAGCCAAAAGGCGCAATACATTGCCAGTGCCGGAGAGCCAGTACGGCGACCCCGGCGCGGGCGGGACCTACAACTACTGGGATGACTTCAGCCTGAATCCACCCAACGGTGCGATCTACGCCACCATCGACCTGGTTTATCAGGGCACGAGCTGGGAATACATCCAGTTTTTGTGGAAAGCCAATACCGGCCAGAACGCCTTCCTTGGCCAGGAAGGCGTGAACATGCTGGATGCCTGGATCAATGCCGAGGTCCCGGTTGCCATGGAATTCGCCGGCGACCGCAAGATGGTGCCGCCCGTGATCATGGCCTCCACCACCTGGGGCACGCCTCCGACGGGTGGTTGTGACCTGGAAGATGACACCGACTGCGACGGCGTCCCGAACTCAACCGACAACTGCCCGCTGGTCTCGAATGCCGACCAGAGCGACTTCGACCTGGACGGCGCCGGCGACCAGTGTGACACGGACGACGACGACGACACCATTGCCGATACTGCTGATCACTGTCCGCGCACCAGTCCCGGCGACGCGGTCGATCCGGATGGTTGCTCAAGCCAGCAGCGCCTTGATGCAAATTGCCCATCGAAAGGTGCCTACCGCAATCACGGGAAGTATGTCAAATGTTTCGTGAAAGAAACCTGCGCCCAGACGTCTCTCGGACTGATCACGAAAAAGCAGAAGAAGGTGATCGTATCACCGGCTGCCAAGAGCCACATAGGCAAGAAAAAGGGGTTATATGGACGGCTGACAGGCCCGACACGGGCAAGAGCAGTAAACAGCCGATCGCTCCAACGGCTGGCCAGTCCCGATTTCCGGTCAGCGAAGTAAAAAAAACAAACATCGCTCTATAACGAGAGGACGCAGTTCATGGCTATTTTGACTGATCATGAATCACATACTGGTTAATGGTTGGAAATAGTAACAAGCAGCCTGAGGAAGCAATTTTTGCATGGCTGTTTCCCGCCACTCCGAACTTTCATGAAAACTTTCATGAAGTAGAGGATCTCCGGAGATCCGGTAGTGGTCGCTTTCTGAGGCACGATAGCCGGTGTGAATGTGCTCGACACGAGCGCCACCGCCCGGAACGGACCCTCCTATACCCGCTTTTGGAAGAATGCCATCCCGCGCTCAAGGCCCACCTGACTGTCCGTTGCCCCCTCACCCACCCTCGCGTTCCAGCAGCGAGGTGAAGTCGTCGGGTTTCACTCCCACCACGTCACACGTCACGTAATCGAATACGCGCATGGCCCGGGTGCCCAGCAATACGGTCGGCAGGTTGTCATGGGTACGCGCACCCATGACAACCAGGTCTATGTGCTTTTCCTCGACCAGATCCACGATCGCGGTCGGCGGCGACCCCGTTACCATATGAATCTTGCTGTCATCCGGATTCAGATCGTGCTCCTTCAGCACACTCGCGCATTTCTGGAGGAACGAGTCTTTTAAATTGTCAATAAAGCTCACCAGGTCGGAGCGCAGTTTCTTCCCCTTTATGCTTTCGTCGCCGTAAACCGGCATGGCATGCACATAATGCAATTCGCTTCCGTTTGCTTCGGCAATGGCCGCGGCCGTGTGCAACACCTTGATGTCCAGGTCATTGCAGGCGATATCGTCACGCATGCCGCCGAGCGCTGCAAGCACGCGCTTGGGTTGCCCGCTGCCGATGCCCTTGGAGATCCAGAGCGTACACGGGCAGTGCTGCAGCAGGTCCATCGACGGACATTCCAGTATCATCCTGGCCACTTTCGGCTTGTACTGCGCGGTGATCATGACGAGGTCGGGGCGGTTCTTCATGGCCTCCCGGCTGACCTCCAGGAATGTCTTGCCCCAGCGAAGTTCCGTTGTCACCTGGTCCAGGCCTTGCCCCCGGGCGTGCGCGACCATCTCTTCGAGGAGTGCCTCGCGCTCCTCAATGACGCGTTTTTTCAACTTCTCCGGTTCACGCACATTCCACCACTCGGAGGTATCCTCCGGATAATCGCTGATTACATGTAATACCTTGACTGCAGCCTGATGCCTTTTGGCGATTTGTATGGCCTCATCAAGCAAGCGGATGTCCGGTGTATTCCTCCCGAGGACGACCAGGACGCTATTGAAATGACTCATTTTGACTTCCTCTCCTTGACGGGGTTGTAGCGGCAGGCTGCGCGCGCCAGCGCCACGCTGACGAAACATGCAGGGCAGATGTCCTGCAGCGGCGCATGCTCAACCGAATATATCTGCGGTGATATTATCGAACCAGCTCCTCGCATAGATTGCCTCCATTTTCCGCGCCCACGCGGATGTATCCAGCGGTGACGTCCCGCCGGAGCCTTCGACGCCGACGATCTTGCCTTTTTCGAGGCGATATACAGCCGCCACCGAGATGCCGTAATCGGGGGCAATGATGCTGTAACAGGTATTGATATAGGAAGGCACTGGAGGATCGACACCGTCCAGCAGTGCACTGATGGCGGCTGCACACACCTTGGCCTGGCTGTTGGCGGAATACCCGGACTTGGGCATCTTGCCGGCAATACAGGCGTCGCCGATCACATGCACATTCTTGTGTATGGTGGATTCGAAGGTCTGCTGATCGATGGGACACCAGCCATTGTCGTCGGTCAGACCCGCCTGCTCGGCTACGGGGCCGGCCTTCTGCGCCGGGATCACATTCACCACATCACCCTGGTGTGTTTCAAACTCGGTGTACAAAATGCGCTTTTCCGCATCCACCCTCAAAACCTTGCCATCCTGCGAGGCGGGCACCCAGCTGATCATGCCCGGGTAGTACCGTTCCCAGCCCTGTTCGAACAAGTCCTGCTTGGCAAAGCTGTCCTTTGAATCGAGGATGATGATCTTGGAGTTCCCCTTGCCATTGTGCTTCAGGTAGTGGGCAATCAGGGCTGCCCGCTCATAGGGACCGGGAGGGCATTTGTAGGGATTGGGCGGTGCCACGATGTAGATCTTGCCGCCGTCGGGCACGGCCTCAATCTGCCCGCGCAACAGCAGGGTCTGTTCCCCGGCATTCCACGCGTGGGGTAGCAGCTGTGCCGCGGCTTCATCATAGCCCTTGATTTGATTCCATCTGAAACCGATGCCGGGGGCGAGGACAAGCCGATCGTATCCGTATTCCTGCCCGCTGCTGGTGGTCGCCACCCGCTTGTTGGAGTCGATTCCGGTCACTTCGTCGTGAACCACATTCACGCCGTAGTAGGCGGCCAGCGGCTCATAGCCGAACGTCAGGCTCTCCAGTGCGCGCTCTCCCGCGATCACCTCGTTACTGAGCGCGCAGGATATGAATTTCGGTTTTTTTTCGATCAGGATAACCTCGATCAGCGGGTCTGCAAGGCGCAGATACTTGGCGGCCGTGGCGCCTGCATAGCCACCTCCCACGATTACCACGCGCGCCTTGTACGTGCCCGCGTAGGCCCCGGGGAAACCCAGCATTCCTGCGGCTGCCGTGCTCCCGAGGAGGGCAAGGAAATTCCTGCGTGAGATTCGTTTCATGATGGGACCTCCTCAGCGTTCACTGGCATAAAAACTCGCGAGTGCCTTGAGATCATCCTCGTTAAGCTGACTGATGGCGATGTTCATGAACAGATTCGGCATCCTGTGCTCTGGCATCGAGTATTCCTCGAGCAGGATCTCCAGATAGCCGCGCCACTGGCCAGCCAGTCGCGGCACCTTGTCATCCTGGAAACGGCCGCTGTCCTTGTGGCAGGCACCGCACCCGTCGCGATGGATCCGTTTGCCACTCTTCACCAGTTTCGGATCCAGTTCCTGCTCGGGCGAGATCCATACCTGCGAGGCAAAATAGGATGCCAGCGCATCGATCTCTGCGTCATCGTACCCGCTTGCCACACGCCCCATGATCGTGGACGGTCGTTTTCCGCTTTTATAGTCATGCAGGGTCTGCCTGAGATAGGCCTCGGGGAGTCCCGCGATGATTGGCATGGGACTGGCGCTGTGTCCGCGGGTTCCATGACAGCCGGCGCAGGCATCGCCCAGCATGCGATGAGTTGGCTGGGCACAAACTACCGGCAGGTAGAGCAGCCCCAGTATCAGTACCCGTGACGCAAGCCGGTGCGCTCTCATGGTCGTTCCTCAACGTCGTTTTCCATTCGGTTGACACGGTAATCCTTGTCGGCTGTCATCACGGGCGGTGGGTCGCTATCCGTCACAGGTTCGTCCCCGATAACCGGGATGAACGCGCTGATAAGGTAATACACCACGAAGGGGGCGCTCAACAGAATGATGGCGGGAACCACCCCCTCGCGCGTCAGGAATTCGAAATGGAATTCCGTGAAGCCGCGATCGGATTTGGATATCAGCTGCCCGCCCACGACGACATTAAAGCGCATTAGCAGCACCTGCAGAGTCAGCATGAAGCTGGCCAGATTGGCCAGATAGAGCAATCCCTTGCCCCAGGGTTTGAACACGGTGATATAAGCCAGGATCAGGAACGGCACCACGGACAGGACCAGTACCTGCCCGATGACGAAGCTATCGTAGAGGGGACCGGAGAGCAGCGGCCCGATAACAGACCAGTGATGGCCATGTTCGTAGCCGGTATAGATGATCTCGAGACCTTCCAGGAAGAAATCGATAATGAAAAATCCCCACAGGAATACCATCAGCTTCTGGATCATCGGAAAGTCATAGGCTTGCCGGGTACGCCAGCGGATGAAGGTGTACATCAACATCAGCATGGCGATGCCGCTTACGATGGCGGACATCAGGAAAATGATCGGCTGCAATGGCGTCGCCCACCAGGCATTGGCCTTCACCGACCCGAAAATGAAGCCCACGTAACCGTGGAGAAAACACGCCCAGGGGATGCCGATCGCGGCGAGAAATGTCGTGATCTTGCGGTCGACCCTGGCTGCCTCGGGCGTGTACTCCATGACCCCCAGCGTCAGGATCTTCCAGACCAGACCACCTATACCGTGTGTCTCTCTAGCCCTCTGGATGAAGTACTCGCGGTAGACAAGCCACAGCTCGACCATGAGCAGTATCATGTAGCTGCTGTAGACGTAGCCGAATACACTCATGGCCGAGGTGGTATGCGGCGTGAAGAAGATATTGAACGCCCGCTGCGGCTGTCCGAGATGCAATAACAAGGGTACCGCGGCGAACAGACCGAAGCAGAATGCCGCTACCAGCGCGAAGCGGGCGATATTCTCAAACGCCCTGATCTGGAAGACGTGGTAGAGAGACGAAACCACAAAGGCGCCGGCCACCAGTCCGGTGATATAGGGGTAGATGACGATCATCAGGGACCACGTGATGTGGCCCTCGTTGGGAAAAAAGTAACTTACCAGGGATTCGTTCGGCAACATCTCACACCACCACCCTGGGCAGGCCCAGGTACAGGCACATGGACTCTGTATGCGCGTCCGGCTTCAGAATATCCCAGTTATCTTCCCGGAGCGTCCTGGACACCTGGCTGTCCGGATCGTTGAGATCGCCGAACATCCGCGCCTGTGTCGGGCAGACCGTGACACAGGCCGGAAGCATGCCCCGGGACACGCGGTGGTAGCACCAGGTGCATTTATCGGCGATGTGTTTTTCGTTGTTAATGAACCTCACGCCGTAGGGACAGGCCTGCACACAATAGCCGCAGCCGATGCAGTGCTCGGGATCAATCAGGACAAAACCTTCCGGAGAACGGTAGGTCGCACCCACCGGACAGACCTGTATGCAGGGGGCTTCCACACAATGATTGCATAATTTCGGTACGAAAAACGCGTTGATCGCCTCGCCGGCGAGCTCTGGGTCGACCTCGTCGAAACCGTACATGCCGCCGTTCGGTGAATCTACATGGACGCCTTCGGGCGTTACGACATAGCGCTCTATCCAGGTCCGGTATTGCCCCTCGGGCACATCGTTTTCGATACTGCAGGCCCGGACACATTGCCCGCAGCCGATGCAACGGTTGACATCGACCACAAAGGCATAGTCGTGATCAGCCGCGGGTGCCGCTTCGCCGGCACCGCTCAGGGCAGCCACGACCGGCTGCCGGTACACCATAAAGATACCGGCGGCCGCGCCCCCTGCCAGGAGCTTCTGCAGAAACATCCGTCTCGCGTTTGAAGTCTGGGTCGTCATTGTGTCACCTCGTTGATCGCTCGCGGTTGTCCTGTGGCATCCGTTGCGGATTCCTCTTCAGGCTCACCCTCTTCAGGCTCACCCTTGTCGGGTGCTGCGGCCATGTGGAGCGGTTCATGCGGATCATGGCAGTTACGACACGGAGTGGTTATTTCCACGTCGAAGTACGAGTGACCGGTATTATCGGCATCGAACTGGGGAAAGCCCTTTGGCCTGGACAGGAGAGGAGCATGGCAGCCGAGACACAGGGTATTTTCGAGGTTGATGAGTGCCGGGGCCACACGTCTGCCCTCTCTGACGTGAACTGACATCGGCCCATGACAGTTCTCACAGGCAAGTCCGCTATGATTGCCTCTGGAGAGCGCAGCGAGATGTTCCTTATGCTTGTCTAACTGCTGCTGCTCGTGGCAGCCGGAGCCGGCACATTCCGCGTTACCGCTGATGCGCATCGGTAGCAGCTTCAGCTCGTCAAGGGAGTCCACACGGTAGAACAGTTCATTATTCCAGCTATCCGGTATGGCAAGGCTTTTGAGCGCAACGAAACCGGCCATGATAACCACCAGCACTATCACCATGCGGTAAATATGTGATCTTGGCGACGGATTCATGAGACTACTCCTTGCTCAATCAAGGTGGAGCCTGACCCTGGCTCAGCTGGGAGTAGCGCAACCCGTGCAGGTGTTAATGAATCAACCCTGCCGATTGCTGCCCCCGCCCTTGTGCAGCGGGTGTGCTCGTGTCTCCTCAACACAGCTGGTACCGGGAATTGTAGGTGCTTGTCGCTGGGTTTTCCTGGCGGCTGGAACACCCCCCCTCTTCTTTACATCGATATTTTTGCGAATGATAACAGATATGGTCTTATGATGATTTGATCCTGAGCAATAAAACTGTAAAAAAGCCCCGCGCTATTCCGGACCGACTGCCGTCCCCCCTACTTCACGATCAGCAGCTGGGTTAGTTTATAGCACCAAACACCGGGACTGGCCATAAATTTGGTAGTGTCGATGCTCAATGGTCGACTGACGGCCCCAGGTCTCACGCGACCCGCGACAGCACCATGAGCTGATAGGGGGCCATCTCCAGCTCCTGGGTCGCCGTGATGACGCGCCCCGCGTAGAGGTCCACCATGGTCTTGCGCATCCCCATCTGGCGCAGCCGCCTGGCCTCCAGGCGCTGCTCCTTCTCGCTGAAGTTGGCGAGCACGAAGGCGATGTGCTGCTCGTTGCTGCGAAAGAAGCCGAACACGTGCTTGTTCCCCGTCTCCACGAACTCCGTCTCGCCCCGGGTAAACGCCAGATTCTGGCCGCGGAGCTGGATGAGGCGCAGCAGGCCCTGGTAGATGCGCCCGGGCACGGTATCCGGGTCACGGCGCTGCTCGGCCCGTTCCCAGTCGAACGCGGTGCGATGCAGCCACCGGGAGTCGCCCGTCTTGGCCGGGTCCCGGTCATAGCCGTAGTCGTTCAGCATGGCGATCTCGTCACCCAGGTAGACGAGAGGAATGCCTCCCATGGTGATGATCACGCCGTGGATGAGCAGGGTACGGCGGATCGCCAGACCCAGTTCCTCGTCGTCCTCCTCGGCCAGGGCCATCTCGATGCCGGTGAGAGAGGCGCACATGCCCGAGACACGCGCGTCGCCGGTGCGCGGATCCTCCTGGAACGGGGCGCCGCGGGCGAAGCTGCCCTCGTACCTGCCCACGTAGAACCTGGTCAGGAAACGCCGGTGTTCGTCCGGGTTGAAGCCAATGGCCAGCACGTCGTCGTTAGCGAAGGTCCAGCCGATGTCGTCGTGGCTGCGCACATAGTTCACCCAGCCGCAGCCCTCGGGTATGGCGTAGCGATGGCGCATGGCGTGATGGAGCACGCGCGCGTCGCGGGTGGCCAGGGCCTCCCACAGCAGGGCCATGAGCTGCGGGTTGTAGGAGAGCGCGCACTCCTCCATGCTGATGTACCTGTTCACCTCGTCGGGATGCACGATCGCCTCGGACTTGAACACTATCGCAGGCGCCGCAATGCTGGCGATGGCGTTGAACGCCTGGATGATCCAGTGGGCCTCGGGCAGATTCTGGCTGTTGGTGCCGAGGCGCTTCCAGATGAACGCCACGGCGTCCAGGCGCAGGATCTCGACGCCCCGGTTGGCAAGGAACAGCATCTCTTCCATCATGCGGTTGAGCACCACCGGGTTTTCGTAGTTCAAGTCCCACTGGTAGGTGTGGAAAGTGGTCCACACCCACTTCTTGATGCGGGTGCGGTAGGTGAAGGCGCCGGGGTGGTCCTCGGTGAAGACCTCGGGCATGGTGCGCTCGTAGGCATCGGGCATCTCGCGATCGGGAAACATGCGATAGTAGGCCTGGTACTCCTTCTCGCCGGTGAGGGCCTGCTTTGCCCATTCGTGTTCATCCGAGGTGTGGTTGAAGACGAAGTCCAGGGTGAGCGAGATGCCGTGGTGGCGCAGCTCGGTGGCCAGTTCCGCCAGGTCATCCATGGTGCCCAGCCGCGGCTCCACCTCCCGGTAACTGCTCACGGCATAGCCGCCGTCGTTGTCGCCGGCCGGCACCTTGAACACCGGCATCAGGTGCAGATAGGTGATGCCCAGCTCGCT
>JBAVKA010000412.1:0-3280 GCA_049688075.1 Gammaproteobacteria bacterium | reverse complement strand
AGGACCTCGCCACCCGCAGCGCCAGCCAGGCGCGCATCTACAATAACCTTGGCTTCGAGCAGCTCGCGCTGGTCAAGGGCTGGCAATCGGTCAACAGCGATCCCGCCAATTTCTCCGCCCACCGGCTGCTCTCGGACAGCTATTCCGCCCTGCCCCGCCACCAGATCGCCCGCGTGAGCGAACTGCTGCAGTCCCAGCTGCTGCAGCCAATCAACCTCACCCCGGTGCCGCCGCAGCTGGCGGAGGAAAACCTGTTCATCCTCGAAGGCGCCGGTCCGGCCAATCCTGCTTACCTGGAGTTCAACCCGCTGTTCACGCGCAACCGCCTCGCCCTGCAGGCTGACGGCCTCGTGGGCAGCAATAGCACCTGGGGCAATGACGTGGTGCAGAACGGCGTGTACAACAACTGGTCCTGGAGCGCCGGCCAGTTCCACTACCAGAGCGACGGCTACCGCGACAACAACGACCAGAACAATAATATCTACGACCTGTTCGTCCAGGGCGCACTCAGCTACCGGACCAGCGTGCAGGCCGAATACCGCGACCGGCGCATCAAGAACGGCGATCTGGTGCAGCGCTTCGAGCCGGATGATTTCCTGCCCAACCAGCGCGAAAAGACAACGGCCCAAAGCTACCGGCTGGGCCTGCACCACCTGTTCAACCCGCAATCCGAGGTCATTGCCTCGTTCATCAAGCTGCATGACTTCGACGATGATTACAGCAACTCCTTTTCGCAGGACCTGCCGCCGATCCCTGGACTGCCGCCCATCAGTTCGAATACAGGTGCAGATGTGGAAAACCACCAGGATAGCTATACCTCGGAATTGCAACACCTCTACCATGGCCGCTACTTACGGCTGGTGAGCGGTGCAGGCTATTTCAGTGGTGACAGCACGATAGACACCTCCGCTGACACCACCTTCGCACCGCCCATATTCCCGGATTCGAATGTCGTTACCAGCCGGGATCAGAACAAGAAGCAGAAGAACGTTTACAGCTATGCCAATATTTCAGTTGCCGAGACATTCCTGGTCACGGCCGGCGCGAGTTACGATGACCTGAGCGAAGACCAGACCACGCACACGACGGCGAACGGCGCTCCGCAGCCCACTGCGAAATCCCACCTGGGTGTGCAGAAACTCAACCCCAAACTGGGCCTCACCTGGCAGGCGACGAAATCCACCACGCTGCGCGCCGCGGCGTTCCGGACCATCACCCGCAACCTGACGAGCGCCCAGACCATCGAGCCGACCCAAGTCGCCGGCTTCAACCAGTTCTACGACGAGACGTTCGGCACCGAGGCGAAGGTCTACGGCCTGGCCGCCGACCAGGTATTCAGTGCCGATCTTTCCGGCGGAGTGGAGTACCGCTGGCGTGACACGCAGGTTCCCCTGATCGACGGCAATCCCGCTGAAGTCGACTGGGACGAGCAGTTCGGGCGCGCCTATCTTTACTGGACACCGACGCAGCGCGTGGCGGCGAGCGCGGAGTACCAGTACGAGGACTTCAAGCGGGAACAGGCATTCACCGGGGAATTCCAGGCCAACCGGGTCCAGACCCAGCGTGTGCCGCTGACCGTGAACTATTTTCATCCCAGCGGCTTCTTCTCGCGCCTGCGCACGACGTACTACAACCAGCAGGGTGAATTTTCCACCGCCGGCCCCGTATTCGTCCCCAACGCGCCGACCGAGGACAAGAACGACCAGTTCTGGCTGGTGGATACCTCGGTGGGCTACCGCCTGCCCAAGCGTTACGGCTTCATCACCGCCGGGGTGAGCAACCTGTTCGATGAGAACTTCAAGTTCGTGGATACCGATCCCTTCAATCCGCAGGTCTATCCGGAGCGGTTTTTCTTCATGCGCCTGACCCTGTCCTTCTGAACGTCAGGCGCGTCTTGAGAATGCACAAAGCAGCGCAAAAAAATCGGGACAGCCCTGCCGCGCAATCCCCAACGCGTGTTTTCACCGCAATCACAGGCTGAAACGGAAGGTCCGCGAGCACCTGACGAAACAATTTCGGAATCAGTGGCAACAGCAGACCGCTGAGCAACCGGCCGACCCGGTAAAGGGAGAGCCATCAACAACACCATAAGGGAGGACTACACATGGCTACAATCAAGGAAACTATACCGGTCGAATTCCACCTCGATGAAGAAGGCAACGTCGTCGACGTGACATCTCCTCATGGGAAACACAGCAAAGATGCTCCCATGCCACCACATGCCTGGGCTTCGGCGGTCGTCACCACCAAGCACAGTCCCGGGTGCTTTTACGTCTGGATAGCAGGTGGCTGGGTCAAGATCTGCACGTAACACGGGTTTAAGTTTTCACCCTGCCAGCGACACTACTAAGCTGATTAGTACGCCTGCGCAGGCAATACATCAGACAGCGGAAGGAGAGGCGGGAGCGTCGGATGCGGTAATCAGCGGGTTAAATTGTCCGGACGGGGTCTCGACGAGTCCTGCCCCTCTTCCCTGACTGATCGTATCCGCAGCCTGGCAGCGCTCCGCCGCACTATCGACGCGCATGCCTGCGGGTAGTCCCACGTCTACCACCCGTGCGGCAACCGCTCCCGCAGGGTGATATGGCGGTCGTTGATCTCGATGTAGCCGCCTTCTCTCAGGTCCTTGAGAATGCGGCTCACCATTTCGCGGGATGCGCCCACCCGGTCGGCGATGTCCTGCTGGGTCAGGACGTCGCGAATCACCCGCACCTCCCCCTCCGGCTGCGAGAGCTTGAGCAGCAAGCGCGCCACCCGGCCATAGACATCCATCAGGGCCAGGCTTCTCACGCTCTCCGACAACGCCCGCAGTCGCTTGACCAGCCCCCCCATGATCTTCACGGTGGCCGCCGGATGGTGCCGCAGGAAATCCTCGAAGTCCGGCTTCGAAATGAGCGACAGCGTGGTTTTCTCCTGCGTCATGACGGAAGCCGATCGCGGGCCGGAATCGATCAACGCCAGTTCACCGAAATACTCGCCGGTCTTCTGGACATTCAGTATGACCTCCTTGCCCTCGTCGTTGCCGAGAAACACTTTCACGCTGCCCGAGCGGATGATGTACAGGGAATCGCTGAGATCACCCTCGTTGATGATGATCGCGTTGCGCGGATATTGCCGGGTCACTGTTCGGGTGGACAGCAACTCGAGTTCGGCCTTGTCGAGATCGGAAAACAGCGGAATTTTATCCAGCATCGTCTGGTTCAGCATCGTCGTGTAACTGTCACTCCCGGGCGTCATTCCCGTTGCCCGCCCCGGCACTGTTTTCAGTGTACAGCTTCGT
>JBAVKA010000411.1:0-10950 GCA_049688075.1 Gammaproteobacteria bacterium | reverse complement strand
AGGCTGTTCCGTTTGCTGTGGTTCTCTCATGCTTTCCTTTACTCCGCCATGCAATCGTGGATCTCACCGCGGCAACCGCCGGCAGAGCAGATCACTTTTCCGCTTTTTCCGGTTTGTCGTATTCCCGATGGACCGCAGGGTCTTCTTCTTTTGCACGCTCCCTGCCTGCGCGCTCGCTGTTCTCCGCTTCCTGTGGATCTTGGCCGGCAGCCCGTTCCGACGCCTCTTCCACCTTGCCGGATTCTACAAATTCACGGGTGGCCTCGTTGTAGCGCTCGGCTGACTCACGGTCACCCTCGCCCTGGTTTTTACTGCCTGGTCGCTGTTTTTTCGGATCGCTGGTCATGGCTTGCTCCTCGTCTGTGGTGACTATTCATGCCCTACGCATTATCGCTTGTCTTCTGCCTGAAGGAATTGAAATTCATCAATCGAAGCATCGCGTGCTCCCGGGGAACCGGTGTGCCAAACCGCAGCGGTGCGGCTCACCCATCGAGGGAGACCTGCGCGCAGGTCAGGGCGGTCACCAGCGCCACGCCGCCAATGGTAATGCCGATGAGCGTGGGAACGAAGAAACTGCCGAGCGCCGTCACCAGTGGGGTGGTTTTCGCGGCGAGCGCATAGAAGACCAGATGAGAGGACAACTTATAGCGCCTATCATTCCGTCGCATTGCGGTTTCGCAATGAGGGTTTTGTTTGATAGGCACAGGATTAACACAGGTTACAGAGCATGCTCGAATGACGATACGCATCCGTTCAGCATCGATTCTATTGACATTTTTCAATGCCACAGCTCATGCGTTCTGAAAAGATTGTCTGCATGCTTCAACCGGAATTTCACCCGGCAGCTCACACAAAGGAAGGAAACCATGACAGAACACACACTACCCGCACTGCCCTATCCCAACGACGCTCTCGAACCGCACATCTCGGCCGAGACGCTCGAATTTCACCATGGCAAGCACCACGCCAGCTACGTGAAGAAGCTGAACAAGCAGATTCCGGGCACCGAATTCGAATCGGCGTCACTCGAGGAGATCATCAAAAAAGCCTCGGGCGGCATCTTCAACAACGGGGCGCAGGTCTGGAATCACACCTTCTACTGGAATTGCCTGAGCCCCGATGGCGGCGTGGAACCCGATGGCACGCTGGCCCAATCCATCGACGGGGCGTTCGGCGGCTTCACGGAGTTCAGGGAGCGTTTCACCGAATCGGCGACCACGAACTTCGGCTCCGGCTGGACCTGGCTGGTGAAAAACCCCAACGGCTCGCTGGCGATCGTAAACACCAGCAATGCGGGAAATCCGATGACCGATGGCAGTCAACCCCTGCTGACCTGCGACGTCTGGGAACATGCCTATTACATCGACTACCGTAATGCGCGTAAAAAATATATCGAGGCGTTCTGGAGCCTGGTCAACTGGGACTTCGTGGCGCAACAGCTGGGCGAATAGCATTCGACAGCACGAGTCCTGCAGCGCTGGTACCACCAACCGCATGGTTGTTTTGGCAGGAAACAATTTCTCCTTTAAAGATAGGTAAATCATCATGCCGGACATCAAGAAAGCCATCAAAAACCCCGACACGCCCAGTCCACGGCGCGTTGACCGTGAACTCGACCTGCAGGACTGGGATGAAGAACAAGGTCGACGCCAGGCCGGGCAGGAAGGCATCGAGCTTACCGAGGCGCACTGGGAAGTCGTGCGTTATCTGCGCAACTACTACCTGGAGCACGAGCCACCCGAAAGCGGCCGCGTGCTCAGCGACATGCTGGACAATGCGTTCGCCGCCCAGGGCGGGCGCAAATACCTGCGCCGTCTGTTTCCGGAAGGCCCGGTCGCGCAGGGTTTACGTATCGCCGGGCTTCCCGTACCAGCCTATACCGAGGACGAAGGGTTCGGTATCAGCCGATGACAAGACAAGGATGAAACTGAACGTGCGTGCCTTCGCCCTGAGCTGCGCCCTCGTCTGGGGGGCGGGCCTGTTTCTGATGACCTGGTGGATCATCGCCTTCGACGGCGCGACCGCCGAAGCCACCCTGATCGGCAAGGTCTATCGCGGTTACACCATCACGCCGCTCGGCAGCGTGATCGGTCTGATCTGGGGCCTTCTGGACGGATTGGTAGGCGGTGCAATCTTCGCCTGGCTCTACAATGTGCTGAGCTCCCGGCGTGCGCCTGATCGGCAGTGATTCAGCGGGTCGCCGATGAAATAACGTACCGACCAGTAGTGGTCATCAAAATAGAGTTGTACCAGCTAGCCGATGAGTTGCACGGCCGTGGGCAATGGTGTGCGCGGCAAAGCTTTCCAGTTTCACACTGTCCTTCCTGCCGATGAATTATCCGGTAACGTGATGATCTCGGTCATGTTGCCTGTATGTGTGCTCAGAAGTTGGAATCGGCAAACCGTCTCATGCTGTTCACCGGCTCCATTCGAGACCGGTCATCGCAACCGACCCGCTGGTGGTGGACAAAACAGCCTGGTTTGATAAATGTATTACCGCTCTGACATCGCGCAACAGATCGCCTTGCTGGATGTGCCGGTATAACGCAACCTATCTCCAGAGCACGGGTCATTTTCGTGCTTCCTGCTGCAGCCTTGCGGCATCGAGACGGTAGATTTCCCGGGACGGATCCGGCTGTTTCAACAGAATATCACGGCGCTTGAAGGTGGCCAGGATGCGACTCACGCTTTCCTGGGTAACCCCGAGGATTTCCGCCATCTCGCAGACCGTGAGCAGTTCCACCCTGTCCAGCGGCTGGCCATACTCGAGCTCCGCGAGAAACTCGAGTAACCGCGCCACCCGGGGCTTGATCCCGCCGGTGGAGAAGTCCGAGATCCACCGGTCCGCATGGACGAGCGCCCCGTGCCACTGACACAACAGCTGACTAAACATCATCGGGTCATTTCGATGAAGACGCTGCAGGTTGTGGATCGCGACCTGCTCAACCTCGACATCATCGACGGCGATCGCGGTGTGCTCGTAGGGTTGTCCCAGCAATCCCTCGAGCCCGATCCAGTGGTTGCTGGCATGCAGCCGGACAATGCGTGCCCGGCCGTTCGGTAAATAGCTCAGCAGCTTGATCAGGCCGCTGCGAATCATATAGATCCTGTCGACCTGTTCACTCTCGCGGTAGATGACGTCCTTCGCCAGGTAGCGCTTCGGCTTGCCGGTGTCGTAAAGCATCTGCCGCTCATGATTGTCGCGGAAATCGCTACTCAGGTCATGCGCATCAAGCTGCTGCGATGCGCCGTTTCCGTTCAGTCTGTTTTTGGTCATTGGCGTCAACATGTGCATTCTCCTTCACTGTCGATTCATACGCCACAACGTCCGTTAGCGAGACCATTTGACCGTTTGCGTGTAAACGAGCCCCAGGAAAAGGCCAATCCTGCACGCCTGTTATTTATTTGACAGCTGCATTGATCTACCGTTCGGCCTCCAGCCAGGCGAGAAACCTCGACTCTGCGCGCGGTAATAGGCCGCCATGGCTATATCTTCATGACGTGCACTGACCGTGCTAACGGTTTGAAGTTTATCCTTCGGCACAGATTGGGCCGGTTGTTTCCCTGGTTTCGTGGTGGCTCGCTTCGTTGCGGCTGGTTTCGTCATCAGATGGTCCTTTTGGCGTTTTCCGTAATGACTCGAATGGATTCTCACGTCGGGTGCAGCTGGCAGAGTCCAGTCGATGGCCCGCCCTGCCAGCTATTATCAGAAAGTAGCAGCCGCCGGACGGGCTCTGTATCCCGGCGACTACTCAGTAGAACTACGTAAAGGAAAAAAAGCCGAAGCGAATCAGGAGTCGCAGTGGATGGCTATAGTGATCAGCTCTGCCAGACTGGTGGTACCCATCTTGTTCATGATATTTGTGCGATGGCTTTCCACCGTGCGGTGGCTCAGCCCCAGTTGCCGGGCGATCTCCTTGCTGGACAGGCCAGACACCACGAGCGCCATCACTTCCCGTTCCCGTGCGCTCAGGCGTGCATGGCGCCGACGAATCTCCTCTGCCTGCCTGTCCGCCTCGCGGCGTTCCTCGTCGAGCACCAGGGCGCGGCGAATTCGTTTCAGCAACACGTCACGCTGAACGGGTTTTTCCAGAAAATCCGTAGCGCCGGCCTGCACGGCGTTTACCGCCATGGGAATATCGCCATGGCCAGTCAGGAAAATGACGGGAAATCGCAAGTCGCGTTCGTTCAGTGACGCCTGCACGTCATGCCCGCTCATGCCGGGCATGGCCATGTCGAGCAATACGCAATCCGGTCGCTCATGCTCACAGGCGGCCAGAAAAGTGTCGCCGCTGGCATAATCCTTTACCTGCAGTCCGGCCGTCTCCAGTAACTGGCGCAGTGCATCACGCAGCGCCGGGTCGTCGTCGACGATGAAGATCCTGGACATCAGGACACAAGCGGCAGTGTAAAACAGAAGACCCCACCCGGTGTGTGAGGTTCCGCCCAGAGCCGACCATCCTGGGCCTCGATCAGGGTGTGGCTGATGCGCAGCCCCACTCCCAGTCCGTATTCCTTGTCGCTGGCAAGAGATCCGAACAGTGTACCCGCGGTCTCGCTATCGATCCCGGGACCGGTGTCACGGACGCAGACCTGCGCCATCCCTTCCCCGGTGTGCATACCCGAGGTGACCGTGATGTTGCCGTCAGTCATGCCGGCGCCATGAATCGCCTCGATCGCGTTGCGGATCAGATTGAGCAGCACCTGCTCGATATGCACGTCTACACCCATAACTGCTCGCAGGCTTTCATTCAGATCGAGGAGCACACTGATGCCAACGCTGCGTGCCTTGGACTCCATCAGTGCGCAGGCGTTGCGTATGACCGCGTTCAAGTCCAGTTCTACCGGTTCGAGCCGACCCCTGCCGACGAAGGTGCGCAGCCGGCGGATGATCTCCGCGGCGCGCAGGGATTGTCGACTGATCTGCGCCAGTAGCTCCGCCAGTCTTTCCTGCTCCAGCGGCGTGTGCCCCAGCACCTGCTCGCCGGTTTCGGCGTACATGGTGATGGCGCCGAGGGGGGTGTTGATCTCATGGGCCAGAAAAGTAGCCAACTCGTTTGCGGTCTGCAGCCGCTGCAATCGGGATGCCTCCTCCAGATGGTGGCGCGCCTCATTCTCGGCCGCGCGTTGCTCGGTAACGTCGAGTCCGGAGCCGACGATGAACTGAATCCGCCCGGCCGCGTCCTTGATCACGGTGTTTCTCCAGCTGAGCAATTGCCGCGCCCCGTCACGGGTGAGCCAGTGATTCTCGCTATCCACGGGCTCCTCCCCGGCCATCAGCCGCACCACCACCCGCTCGATCTGTTCCCGTTCTTCCTCGGGCACCAGCTTCCACCAGGCTCTGGATCCAATGAATTCAGCAAAATTATAGCCGGTTAGCGTCTCGCAGGCCCGGTTATAGCGCACCACACGCCCCTCGGTGTCGACGACAAGAATCAGGCTGGCTACGGTGTTTAGTATGGCGTTATTGAAATTGCGTTCCTGCCGGAGCTGCGCGCTGCGCTCGACCACCCGCTGCTCGAGACTCTCCGCCATGTCCCGCAGCTCCAGCTCGGCTTGTTTGTGGGACGTGACGTCGATGAAGGACAGCACGATCCCCTCCATGCGCCTGGACGCGGTCCGGTATGCGGTGATGCGGCGCAAATACCATTGCTCCTGTTCGGTGTGCACCTCCCGTTCGGGGGGGATACGGCCCTGCAGCGCCAGGTCAATGTCCCGTGCCAGCTCCGGGTCCTCGAAGCGCATGGTGATGTGGCTGAGGGGACGCCCTATATCGCTGTCGATGAGGTTGAACAGGCGGGTGGCGCCCGGCGTAAAACGGTGGATGGTGCTATTGGCCGCCAGAAACAGGATGGGGACATCCACGCTGGCCATTAGATTGGCCATGTCGTCGGTGGTCCCCTCCAGCTCATTCACCTTGTCCTGCAGCTGCGCGTTGACGCTGCTCAGTTCCTCGTTCAGGGATTGCAGTTCCTCCTTGGAGGTTTCCAGTTCCTCGTTGGCCGACTGCAGCTCCTCGTTGACGGACATCGCCTCCTCGTTGGAGGCCCTGAGCTCCTCATTGCTGCTTTCCAGCTCCTCGATTGTGCTTTGCAGTTCCTCGCGAGTGGTCTTGAGTTCGTGTTCCAGCTGCTGCACCAGTTCCTCATCCACCGCGGGCCGCGCAGCGCCGTCACCCGCGTTGTCAGGAGCGCCCGGGACGTCCTGGAAGGTCACCAGAATCAGCCCCTCTTCAGCACCCTTGCTCCGCAATGGCTGGGACGACAGGCGCACCGCGACATTGCACCCGGCGCGCTTGATGCCGATCCCGCTGATGTCGACCCGCTGGTGTTCCTGCATCACGCGCTGCACCACGGTCCGCAGGCGTGGCCGCATACCGGGATTGGCCAGGGTCAGCAGGTCCTGGGACGGTGCACCGCCAGGCTGCTGCAGGTAAAGGTGGGTGGGTCCTGAATAATGATGAACCTGGTAGTGTTGGTCGATCACCACAGCGGCCGGGGCATAGTCGGCCAGCAGGGTGTTGCGGGTCAGTTCGGAGAGATTAGCCGCAGCAGCCGAATCCGTTACCGGCGTCTGGCTCAGCGTTCCTGGATGGCCGCCGGGCAGGACCGGCAAGCTGATAACGGCACGACGCGTTCTGCTCGTCCGGCGGAAGATGCGCCACTTCTTGGAGAACGGTTGGTAGAGATCCAACTGTCGGCCGATGCTCTCCGAGGGCCCGAGGATCAGAAAACCGCCATCATTGAGCGCGAAATGGAACAACTCCAGCAGCGTCTGCTGAGCATGCGGCTCCAGGTAGATGAACAGATTGCGGCAGCTCACCAGATCCAGCCTGGAGAATGGCGTGTCCGACAGGAGATTATGGGGAGCGAACAGTACCATCTCCCGAAGCGGTTTTTTCACCTGCCAGTGTACGTCATCGACCCGGGTGAAGAAGCGATGGAGCCGCTGGTGGCTCAGATCCATGAGCACGGAGTCCGGGTAGATGCCGCGGCGCGCCACCTCAAGCGCACGCCGGTCGACGTCGGTCGCGAAAACCTGCGGCAAAGAGTCCTTGCCGATGGTGTCGACACGCTCGACAAGCAGCATGGCGAGGGAATAGGCTTCCTCTCCCGTAGCGCAACCAGGCACCCAGATGCGCACCGTGTCGTGTGCGCCCCGTGCTGTGAGCAGGGCCGGCAGGACCCGGGTCTCCAGGACGTGGAACATCTCCGGATCACGGAAGAAACTGGTGACGCTGATGAGCAGGTCTCTGGCCAGCCGTTCGAGTTCCTCCGGCTGTTTGCGCAGCAGGGTCAGGTAGTCGGGAAGTCGCTCCATCTGGTTCAGCCCCATGCGTCGCTGTATGCGGCGCAGCAGCATGCGCTTGCGATAGGCGAGAAAATCGAAATTGCTGCGCTCGCGCAGCAATGCCAGCACCTGCTCCAGATCGTCCTTGACCGCTGCGGGTTCCGGGACGCCGGCCGCGGCAACCGTCAAGTGCCGTACGTACTTCATGAGTACGGCGGGCATGTCCCCCGGCGGCAGCACATAGTCGGCGAGCCCGGTGTCGATGGCGCTGCGCGGCATGCGGTCGTATTCGGCCGTGGACGGCTCCTGTACCATCACCATGCCGCCGCCGGCCTTGACCGCCTTGAGACCCAGCGTCCCGTGGTTGCCGGTGCCCGAGAGGATGACGCAGATCGCGCGCTCCTGCTGATCGTCGGCCAGGGAAAACAAAAAGGGGTCGATGGCAATCTCGCCACCGACCTTTTCGGGTGGATGGCTCAATTGAATGACACCCGCACGCAGCGTCAGGTGGCGGTTGGGCGGGATCACATAGATGTGATCGGGTTGCAGCGGTTGCTGATCCCGAGCCTCCATGATCCGCATTTCCGTGTGCCTGGCCAGCAGCGGGGCCATTAGACTTTCGTGCCGGGGATCCAGGTGGGGGATAAGCACGAAGGCCATGCCGTTGTTGGCTGGCATGGTGCCCAGAAACGCCTTGTAGGCGTCCATGCCGCCGGCCGAAGCGACCAGACCGACTACCGGCAGGATGGCGGGCAAGCCGGGTTCCGGTGAAGGGGGTTCGGCGTTATCGTTCGTGGGAGATGCGGTACCCGGGGGATTCCCGCTCCGGGTACCCGGATTCCGCTTCGTGCCGGTGCTGTCACGCGCCGCGAACTTGTCCTGCTTGCCGCGCCTGCTGCCCTTCATGCGTCTGATATCTCCACCACGCAGGTTGCGTTGTAATTACCTGTATCACCCCGCTTGAGAATAATACCCCCCGCGAGATTTCTTCTCGGGATCGTACCGGGATCGCAAGCTAATCAATCGATCTTCTGCAGCGAGACGCACACGCCGGATCGTACCTCATTGCTTCATCTCCTGCCAGCGCACAAACCCGCATCGCATCGAAGGGGGGCATCAGCGTCAGCCGGCGGCATACCACGATTAACGACTGACCCAGCGGCGTCCCGACGTTTATAAAATGATAAACGGGATTTTCAATAGCAAACCCGATTACCCCGAGACGCAGCAATCAGGCGCGGTCAGAAAGACTGGCGGATGCGGCGCCTAGCCCGATTGACCAATCGCAATGCACCGGCTGGTCAAATTCAGCACAGTGATTTTTTTCAACATGCGCGGTCAACATTGACATACGGACCGCGGGTCAAACGCCTGGGGGCCGTCGCCGGGAGACGCTTATGATCAATGCGAAGTTATTGCGGGATCAGGGCATACTAGTGGTATCGCCCGAGGATAAGTCAGGAACCGGCGTCACGACTCACCTACTGTTTGCGCAGAACTTCGCCGCGATTCTCGATCGCCGGACCCGCATTGCCTTTCGCCCTCCGCCGGCAATTTCTTTGCCGCGCTAGGGCGCCTGTGGCACCCACACCTGCAGACGGTTGTCCACGCCGTGCACCCCGAGGACGTACCAGGCACCCTCCTCGGCCATGCGACTCTGTTCCTCGCTTGCGACCACGCCTTCCAATGTCACCATGCGACTCTTCACCTTAACCACAATTGCTGCAGCGTCCAGCGAGAGAATTTTCTCAAAGATGATCCACAGCGCGTCGGTTATCTCCGCATCGGTATCCTGCTCGTCGGGTACCACGTGCAGGAAATTACGCACGCCACAGACGCCGGGCGTCCACCAGGCAAGCACATCGACCAGGCGCCGGTGCGTCAAGCTGCCGACCGTACCTTCCAGTGTCACCACGGCATCGCGTACCGACGCACTGATCGCGTTATCACGGGGCGCGTTCCCGGTCCCCGGTCGTTTGGCCGGCGCCCCGGCAACAACCTGTCTTGGATAATCACGGAACACGCTCTCCTGCATAAGCAGGCGCTCCAGGAACACTGCAATCTCCACGTCGCTATGCCGCGCCTTCGGCGTCACACACAGCTCGTCAAGCACCCGGTCCACGCCGAGTACCTGAATAGCCGCGAGGTGAGCGACTCGCTTGGCAATGATGTCACGCACCTCACCCGTCATAACGAGCATAGTGTCATGCACTGTGAGTTCAATGGAACAATCTTGGAAATTGACCTCGGGACATCTTTCAAGCGCCGCCCGCACGGCGCTTACCATTTCATTCGGCCGTATCATCCGTCAACTCCTCCTCAACCTTGCACTGGGCAGAGTGGTCAACACATCCATGGTGGTTCTGCCACGCGACAGGGAGACGTTATTGGACAACATGACACTCGGCCGGTACAGGATAAAACGCACATTCGGTCTTTTGATCCTGGTATTTTATAACTTTCTCAGGAACTGGCATGGGCCGCGGCACGATGATTGACCAGTTCGAGTACGTACTGCTCGATCGCCTGGTGATCGATCCCGAGACGCAGCAGCAGTTCAGCTTGCGTGCCCGAGCGCGGGTGTGCCGTGACCGACAGCCGGTGTACGGGTGCGAGATCGCCAACGGCGCCCGCCACCGCCTCGCCCAGCCCGCCTTCGGCGACGTGATCCTCGACGACCAGCAGCCGGCCGGTTTCCTGCGCGGCCTGTGACAGCGTGGCCACGTCCAGCGGTTTGACCGAATAGGCGTCGATCACCCGGCTGGTAATGCCCTGCTTGAGCAAGGCCTCATGGGCGAGCAGGACCTCGCGCACGGTGATGCCCGCCGCGACGAACGTGACGACATCCTGTGCGGAGTGACGCAGCGTCTTGCTGCCGCCGATCACGAAGGTCTCATCGTTCGGGTAGATGACGGGCGTCTTGGGGCGCGTGGTGCGGATATACACGATGCCGGGCGTGGCCGCGGCCAGTTCGGTCAGCCGCTCGGCGCTTACGGCGTCGCAGGGATAGAGCACCGTGCTGTCGAACACGCTGCGAAACAACGCCAGGTCCTCGAGGCCCATCTGCGAAGGGCCGTCCTCGCCGATCGAGACCCCCGCATGGCTGCCGCAGATCACCAGGTGCGGAGGACGCGTGTGGCCTGCCATGCGCACGAAATCGGCGGCACGGCTGAGAAAGCAGGCGAAGCTGGCGGCAAACGGGATCTTGCCGCTGACGGCCAGTCCGAGCGCGGTGCCCACCATGTTCTGCTCGGCAATGTAACCCTGGAAAAACCGTTTCGGGCAACACTCCGCGAACAGCTTCGTGTAGGTCGAGTTCCCGACGTCGCCATCGAGCACGACGATCTGCGAAGTCTTCTCGCCGAGTTTTCGCAGGGCATTACCGAAGCCCTGGCGCGTGGCGACCGCCTCGCCCGGCGTGTATTCATCGACGGTGATACCGGTCAGAGTCGCGGTTGCGGGACGCGCCTGAGCCAGGCGACGCGGTTCGACCGGCAACGCGCGCCCGGCCTCCCCTAGTTCGTCCAGGGCCAGTTCGAGTTCGTCTTCATCGAGCGCCTTGCCATGCCAGCCGTATGCCCCTTCCAGAAACGACACGCCCTTGCCTTTCTCGGTGCGCGCGATGATCGCCATGGGTCCTTCCTTGCGGGCAGCGTCGAA
>JBAVKA010000410.1:0-4255 GCA_049688075.1 Gammaproteobacteria bacterium | reverse complement strand
GAGGACATACAGAAAGCGCCCCTCAGCCTCAAGAACTTCGACGTCCGGCATGTCATGAGCCCACTTATCGATGTTTCCCCGAATGGCCGTCAGCGGCGCGATCAGTCGCAGTTCATCTAGGACCACTGGCTTCCCGATGTCTCCGGCATGGACGATGGCGTCGCATTCTTTGAGTACCTCCTTTGCCTCCGGTCTCACGAGCCCATGTGTGTCCGAGATTACACCAATGACCGTCATCACTGCATTGCCGTTTTCGTGTCGCCCAACAACATAGTGTCATGTTATACGGCCAAATGGCTTTTTCAACCTTTGCAAGGCGTTCGATCTGGAAAGTTTTACCGGTCGCCATCGGTATAGGTGATCAAAACAAATCGAGATCATGAAACGAGTATTTTATCTACCCTATGCCAATGGTACAGAGGCCTATCTGACCAAGGAGTTAATCACTAGAATTGCCGTAGCCGATGTGGCTTATATGTGGCAGCCCCCAGATCTGAGAGAGCATTACGTGTGGGCGTGTACATGGTCATGAATATTCTGGGAATTGAGTGATTTTAGTTTGTTATGCTTTTTAGTATGAATCTCTAATGTCTTGACACATAGCCAGGCGGAGTAGGTCTTCTTCTAGGTTTGCTTGTTCAGCAGCACCCTGAAGATCTGGAAACATTGAAGATAAATTGATATTCATCAAATCTAAATCTCGAAGAGCTGTCACGGCACTCTCATATCTGAGTTCATAACATTCAAGCTAGTGGACGATATTGCGGCTTCGAAGGTACGATATCGAGGTGACTGGCACTATTTAGACGCGTAAAAAGACCAGTTTGTGCCCATAACCGTGTGCCGCGCGTCCTTACTTAAATGCACTATTTAAAATACGCCTATCTCCTCAAGATTTTTCCAGAAGCGGAGACCCCAAACTTCAACTGTCCCTCCTCATTTTCATGGTAGCTTGTTATAAATATTGATCATTGTCATAGGAATTTGGATTGTAAGGAGTCTCTGATAAGGAACAATAGTGGTACACCACACCACACCACACCACACCACACCGGATTCGTCCGCTATGGCATGCACCAAGGGACTCCGATCCCTTGATCAGAACGCCATAAGTCTCAGATTACACAGAGATATTGAGGGCCACCGGGACTCGAACTACCGAGTTCTGGTTGTGAACTATGGAATTTCCTCTATATATGTTCTGGCAATCGGCGTTTGCACGTAGTAACGCTTTTTGCCTTCACTAGCCCAGAAGAAATAATACCCCTTCTCAGGTTCGGACGTGACCTTGCCGTCGTACACTTCCCAACTTTTGACATGTGCTCCATCGGCGTAGGTTACCCGATAATTGCCCTCCATCCAGGTTACCCCAAGACGGCTCAGACGGTTCTGCTGTTCTTCCGAACAGCCGACCAACGTAATGCTGAGGAAGAACAGCAATAGCATTCTGTGCATCGTTAATGGCCTCTTAACATTAAACAAACATGCAGTCACCGGAATTGGAACAATATTGTTTTATGCAACCTTGTATCTACTTGCTCGTTAGATTACGCAATATACATTCCTCGCGCGCGTCTGCTCGATCGATCATGGGTACAGCATCGAGACGGCAACGAGGACAGCCTCGCGTGAATCAGAAAGGGGGGAAGCCTGGATTCACAACCAAGTCCTCACCCGGACAGGTCATTCATAACCCGGGTCAGTATTCTCTGCAAAACAACACATTGCTTTATTCGAGTACTGGCCAGCGAATCCAGGAGGTATCCGTAGCCCAGACTGGAAACACCACCATAATCAATCCATAGGTTCTGGTTATCTTCTGGGCGATGAGGGATCCATCCGTGGAAGTTGACAGGAGGTATTGAGTATTAACCCAGGCGACTGCCACATCTGCATCTCGCATCCCTGTCTTCTTTACAAAACTAAGTCGACCGTTATCAACTTTATAGTCCTTGTTCTCATAAAGTATATGTCGCTCAATAACAGAGTCGTCCTCTCCAATGACTACGGTCAATTGACCCTGACCCTCGTCCAATGCTATCCAGTTTGATCCGTCGAGGTCACGAGTTTCTCCTATTAGAATGTAAGCCAGGGACTGGTTACGGTCACTAACTGCTCTATAGCGTGAATGAGGAATCGAGTAGGCGACGGAGGGGAGAGGAGCCCAGTTTGTCTGATAGGGAACGTTGGTGTTGCAGGAGGCAACGAGTAATGGGATGACGATAAGGGTTGGTTTTTTGGAAGTTAGAACTCTGGATACGAATCCATTGCGAACTGATTCGTTCATGTTTTTACTCCACGGATGACATTCATTCCAATATTCTGTAACGCTGTCTTACACCTGCGCGGATCATGGCGCAGTCTTGACTAGCCATAACTGAAACAGTGCGCTATTTCGGATGAAGGATAATGGCTATCAGTGGACGGGCTCGATCGGACCTCCCGGTTGACATGGCTCAGTGCATGCCTTCGGATTCGCAGTCTAGGAATGATCTGATGCCATCCTGCTCAATGACTTCCATCACGGCGTCCAAAGCTTCCTGGTCGGTGTCGAAGGGTTCATCCCAGACGGTAGAGGTATTTTCTTCATCTATTACCTCCAATATCCAACCCGATTCGTCCTCGGCGCGATAGATATCGACTTGAATTTTGGTGTCATCCCCAATGATTTCTCGGCAAAGTGGCGATATGACAATTTCCGGATCAGACATGCTTTTTCCCATGCATTTGTCAGAAGTGAGTCGACGACAGTGTAGCTTATAGTGTTATAGCGGAGAAGGAGATGGCCCACCCGTGCCCCTCTCCCGGAGCCCCGAGTCTGACAGCCCGCCAATGGGATACACCTGGGGACTCCGATCCCCTGGGCCGAATGCATTAACGCTATGATTTCAGAGGGAGATGGTGGGCCAGCCAGGACTCGAACCTGGGACCAAGGTATTATGAGTCCCCGTATCTCATCGAATCTGCGGCAGAAAGCCGAAGAAGCCCAAACGCATTTCTGCCGACCCGTCTGCTGTCCGACCCCGACCGAGCCAGAGCCGAACCCTTTCCGAACACGGGGTGGTTTTCTCACTGAAAAATTGATCGGGCACATCGAGTTGCGGGTCCGAACCGACCGAGCCGGGCCGAACACTTCGACACCGGTAGGCTGTGGCGATGGGGGAGTCACCGAAAAGTGATGCACCGCACTACCGAAAACCCCTGTTGTAACGCCTCACACATCATATTTTCCTACCAACCCCACCTGCTGCGTAAAAAATCGTAACGCACTGTAGTTGTTGGTTTTATCACGTTCCGAAATAAGCCACCTATGCCGGGGAGTAAATCATCAGAACACAATCATCCTTTCATCAGGATTAAGCACATGCTATTGCTCTTGAATAGCACTGTAGACACACGACTGTCCCGCCCGTGCTTCTGCACCGCCCGGTGAGATGAACCGGTCAACAAAAGCTAGATGGGGGTACGACAATGGAAAAATGCCGGTTTTACGCCAATACCTGTTTATGCGTGCTTAGCAGAATCGCAAGCAAGGTGAATCTGGCTAACAGCACAATCACGCCGTGTTGTGCGAATGCCAGGGTTGTGCGGGAAATAATCGCTGCCGTTGCATTGTTCACAAGTGTATTTCTGCCGATTTATGCGATTGCTTCTGATTACACCCGGACTGAGGCCGTTACTGATAACCAGCCTCTGGTGCATACGCATGACCTAGCAGTCGTATCTCTCAAAGCGCCCAAGAAAGTTAGTCTGTCCTCCAAGAAACCGACTGTTATCTCAACGGTCAAGGTGGCTATTCAGAACCGAAGCACCTACATCGAGGCCATCCCGGATCAGAACACACTGACAAATCTGGTAAGTCTGAGTGTGGTACCACAGAGTGCGGGAAGTACTTGTTCCACTCCGGTTGCCGTGCTTCACACAAAAAAGCCACAGCCTGTGTTACCTGTGACTTTAAAGCCGAACAAGACGCTGAAAATTGTTTTCGATGTGACCTTTACCTGTGCCGTAGACCCCCTAAAAGGCTCAGGTCATGAAGACTTTCATTACATCGCTCAGGTCGATGCCAGCGCCCTCGACGGTCAAGAGGACGTGAACCCTGCATCTGATGTTTGTCCCCGCTCTCCGATACCCGTTGTCGATGGATCACCTAAAGACAAAGGCTGTGGCGGTAAGCTGCCGGATAAGACATTGGGCCGAGCAGTGTTGAGCGATATCGTGGTGAAGATTGGTGGCAGCGGCGGAGGGGGTGGAG
>JBAVKA010000409.1:0-1560 GCA_049688075.1 Gammaproteobacteria bacterium | reverse complement strand
TTCATGCCGTAGTCGTACTCGCTGTCGAAGGTGGTCTCGACCGCCTTCTCGCATTCGCCGCAGGCGGTGCAATTCTCGTTGACGTAGCGCGGCGCGGTTTTCAGCGTCACGCTGTAGTTGCCTTCCGTGCCGCTCACGGCGCTGACCTCGGTCATGGTGAGCAGGCGCAGGTTGCGGTTCGCTTTCAGGCGGCGCAGATTGATCTCCAGCCCGCAGGACGGGTAGCACAGCTTGGGAAAGTATTTATAGAGCTGGCTGACGCGGCCGCCGATGGACGGGTTCTTCTCCACGAGTATGACCTGCTTGCCACACTCCGCGGCCTCGATCGCGGCCGTCATGCCGCTGATGCCGCCTCCGACCACCAGGATGGTCTGGTTGGTTGCAATAACCTCCGACATTGATGATCCTCCGTTTGGACGCCATGAGACGTCGGTAACACTCTGAAATCTTTGACGGTTACGTGGAAATACCAGCGCCGTATCAAAGCGCCGTATCAAGAGGTCTGGCCCGGTCCGTCGGGCCGGCAGGTTCCACTGTGCGGGAAGTAACCGGGCTTTACAGACCGCGTACCTTACCTTTTCCTCACATTCAGTGCCATATAGACAATGGGGGAAGGAGCATTGAATTTTGCAATGCAGAAATAGATTCCTTATATATCACTTGCCGCCAGCGGTGTTGTCCCGTCAGGCGTCTGGCGGTAAGTTGCGGAACAGATAAAACCTATTGGCCATGGAATCCACGGAACCCGGGGAAGGTATGATGTTTAATAATGAAATGTCCGTGGGTTCCGCGACTATTCACCTGGTGCTGGACCTGGCGTGAGTGCCATTCGCCCCCTCCCGGGATCCAGTAGATTCATTGAGGAAATAACGTGACCGTCCGCACCCTGAAGCCGGAAGAGTATTTCATTACCGAGGAACCCTACTACGAACCCGACGGCGACGAACTGATGGTGTTCGAGGCGGCCTACCGCAACCAGCTGCCGGTGCTGCTCAAGGGACCGACCGGCTGCGGCAAGACGCGCTTCATGGAGCACATGGCCTGGCGCCTGCAGCGCCCGCTGATCACCGTGTCCTGCCACGACGACCTGACCGCCTCCGACCTGGTCGGGCGCTACCTCGTCACCGGTGGCGAGACCATCTGGGTCGACGGGCCGATCGCGCGCGCCGTGAAGGCGGGGGCGATCTGCTACCTCGACGAGATCGTCGAGGCGCGCAAGGACACGACGGTGCTCATCCACCCGCTGACGGACTACCGTCGCCTGCTGCCGGTGGACAAGCGCGGCGAGCTGCTGGAGGCCGCCGACGGCTTTCTGCTCGTGATGTCCTACAACCCGGGCTACCAGTCCGCGCTGAAGGACCTGAAGCACTCCACGCGCCAGCGCTTCATGGCCATCGAGTTCGGCTATCCGCCGCGCGACCAGGAAGCGGAGATCATCCACCGCGAGTCCGGCGTGGACCGGGCAATCGCGCAAGAGCTCGCCAAGCTGGCCGAGAAGGTGCGCAACCTCAAGGAGCACGGCTTGGCCGAAGGCGTTTCGACGCGGCTCCTGGTCTACAC
>JBAVKA010000408.1:0-7932 GCA_049688075.1 Gammaproteobacteria bacterium | reverse complement strand
GTTCCACGGCGACAACAAGGACGTGCTCGCCTACCTGCTCGCCAACGGCTTCCGCGGCAAGGTCAAGCTGATCTACATCGACCCGCCGTTCGACTCCGGCGCCGACTACGTGCGCAAGGTGCAGCTGTGGTTAGTGCACAAAGACTTGGTCGTCGTTGGATTGGAACGGATATCAACAAGGGCGCCATCCAGACCACCGCCAAGCGGCTGCAGACCCTGATGCAGGAACAGGCCGAGGTACTCGCAGGGAACAGGCAGGCGAAGCTGGTCGAGGATGAAACCGCTCCACCCCCGCCGACGCAGTTCGCCTTCAACACCTGGCGCGTCAACGACTACGACCTGCAGATCCAGCACAACGAGGCGGTGGAGCTGGCCTGCGAGCACATCGGCATCACCCGCACCCGCGCCGACGGCTATTTCGACGGCACCCTCGGCAGCCGGCTGGTGAAGATCATCCCGCTCAACTATCCGCTGACGCCCATGGACCTGGAGGACCTGCGCCAGGAACTGCATCGCCGGCCGGAAGAGGAACGCGACATCACCCTGGTGTGCCTGGGCATGGAACTCGCGGCGCGCGCCTGGATCGAGGACTACAACCGCAACCGTCCCATCAACAAGGTGCACGTGATCGAACTGCGCACCGACAAAAAATACGGCGGCTTCATGACCCACGAGCCGCTGACCGCCAGCGTAACCATCAGGCGCGACAAGGATACGCTGCATGTGCAGGTCAACGACGTGTTCTCACCCAGCATCCTGCAGCGGTTGAACCTGGAGCAGGGCGTGTTCCGCGCCCAGATCGAGGACTGGCGCGCCGTGGTCGACTGCATCATGATCGATACCGATTACCACGACGCGGTTTTCAACGTGGCGCTGTCGGATATCCCGGCGCGCAAGCAGGACCTGGTCGAAGGCCGTTATGAACTGCCCGCGCCGCCCAAAGGCACCCGCGTCGCTGTGAAGATCATCGACATGCTCGGCGAAGAGGTGATCATGGCCGAGGAGGTCTGAGCGGGTCGGCCAACAACCCGCCGGCGGGAGCCGGGGATAACATATGAACACTCAAGGGTAAGTAATGAGCCGGGGTCAGCCACGGAGCTACAACCTGGATCTGTTCACCGCCGAAGAGGAGATCGCGGCGACGGCCCGACTCGCGCCCTGGCCGGACGCGCAGCGCTTCCCGCTGAACGTCGATCATCATCACGTGGCGGAGCAGGTCCTCGCCGATCTGCGCGTCTCCACCAATCCGCTGATCGTGGCCGGTTATGCGTCCCTGGATCGCCTGATCGACTTCGTCGCGGGCATGGACGAACAGTCGCGGGCGCGCATCCTGATTGGCTTCGAGCCGTTTCCCTCGCGCCGCGAAACCTTCGAGGTCGGAGGCCACTCCTTTCCCAATGAGGTGCAGCATTATTGGCTGGAACGCGGCATCTCGCTGCTGCTCAGCGCCAAACTGATCCATTGCATCGAACGGCTGAAGTCCGGGCAGGCGCAGGCGCGCTACCTGGCCGGTACGGACAGCCGTTTGCACGCCAAGATCTATGTCGGCGATCAGGCGGTCACGCTCGGTTCGTCGAACTTCACTCGCCCCGGTATGGAGCATCAGCTCGAAGCCAATGCGCGGTTCAGTCGCGAAAGGGAACCCAAACGCTACGGTGAACTCGCCGCCATTGCCGGGAACTACTGGCAACTCGGGCGTGACTACAACGCGGAACTGATCGAGCTGCTGGAGGCTCTGCTGCGGGTGGTGCCCTGGCAGGAGGCGTTGGCGCGAGCCTGC
This sequence comes from Gammaproteobacteria bacterium, assembly GCA_049688075.1. Lineage (GTDB taxonomy): Bacteria > Pseudomonadota > Gammaproteobacteria > UBA9214 > UBA9214 > CAVQCA01. The sequence goes on along the minus strand of JBAVKA010000408.1, from coordinate 6,152 downwards.
GCCGAGCTGCTCGAAGGGGAGTGGGCAAAAGCCTATCTGCGTGGCGATTACCTGCCCGGCGAGTCCGACCTCTGGCCCACGCAGCGCCAGGGCATTGCCCAGGCGCTGTACGTGCTGTCACGCCAGGGCAGCGTGCTGGTGGCGGACGCCACGGGCTCCGGCAAGACACGCCTCGGCACGCACCTGATCCGTGCCGTGCGCGACCAGATCCTGCGCAAGGGGCGCATACGCCAGGGCAAGGCGCTGATGGTTTGCCCGCCGGCGGTGCGGGATAACTGGGAATGGGAATCGCTTCTGTGCGGCGTGTCGCTCGACACCTATTCGCACGGCAGTCTCAGTCATGCTCGCAGTGGCCGCCATGAGCTCACGGTGGAGGGGTTGCGGCGCGCGCAGATCCTGTGCGTCGACGAGGGTCACAATTTCCTCAACATGAAATCCAACCGCACCCAGCAGCTGCTACGCAACATGGCCGACCATGTGCTGCTGTTCACGGCCACGCCTATCAATCGCAGCGTCGTCGATCTGCTGCGCATCGCCGACATGCTGGGCGCGGACAACCTGGAACCCTCCACGCTGGACGCCTTCAAAAAGATGCTCGGGGTGCGCAGCATCAACCGCGCGCTGAGCGAGGAGGAGATCGGCGTACTGCGCAAGGAGATCCAGCGTTTCACGGTGCGGCGCACCAAGCGTATGCTGAATGCCCAGATCGATCGCGATCCGGAGCACTACCTCGACCGCGACGGCAATCCTTGCCGCTTTCCCCGGCACCTGCCGAAAATCTACGCCCTGTACGAGCCGGAGGCGGACCGGCAGCTGGCGGCGCGGATTAGGGAACTGGCGGACCAGCTCTATGCAGTGTCCCATTTCGTCAAACCCGTCGAAATGCCCGAGGTACTGGTCCGGCAAGGCTGGTCGGAAGAGACCTACCTGCACAGCCGCCTGGCCTCGTCAAAAAAGATCGCCCGCTACGTCATCATGTCCTCGCTGCGTTCCTCGCGTGCGGCGCTGGCCGAGCACATCGTCGGCACACGGGCGGCCACGCGGGCTTTCGGACTGCAGGGCTTCTCCAAGGACGAGACCGGCAACCAGCTGCACCGGCTGCGGGAGCTGGGCGGCAAACTGCCCCGTAACAAGCTTTCCATCCCGCTGCCGGACTGGTTGAGCGATCCCGATCTGCACCGTGCGGCCTGCCAGCATGACCTGGATATCTACGAACAGATCCATGCGTGTCTGGATAGCATGAGCGATGCGCGGGAGCGCGCGAAGGCTCGTCAGCTTGCGGATCTTGCCGATCGGCACGCGCTGTTGCTGGCGTTCGACAGCCGGCCGCTGACGCTCGCGATGATCCAGAGGCATCTGAAGGACCTGCTGCCGGAGATTCGCACCCTGGTGGCGACCGGAGATCCGGGTTCGGGACGTGCGGATATCCTGCAGTCCTTCAAACCGGGCTCCACGGAGCAGGGCATAATCGGGCTGTGTTCGGACAGCCTGGCCGAAGGGGTGAATCTGCAACAAGCATCCGCACTGGTGCACCTGGACATGCCCAGCGTGGTGCGCATCGCAGAACAGCGGGTGGGGCGTGTCGACCGCATGGACAGTCCGCACCGGGAAATCGAGGCCTGGTGGCCGGATGACGCGCCGGAGTTTGCGCTGTCTTCCGATGATCGTTTCGTCGAGCGCTACGAGACCGTCGAGAGTCTGCTGGGTTCCAACATGCCGTTGCCCGCAGGCATGCAGAATCACCGTCCCGACCCGTTGCGCGCGGAGGAACTGATCCGTGAATACGAGCAGGAATCCGAACGTATCCAGTGGGACGGTATTCAGGATGCTTTCGAGCCGGTGCGCAGCCTGATCCAGGGTGGGCGCGCCCTGGTGGATGACAAGACCTATGAAGCTTATCGCGCGATCACGGCGCGGGTGATGTCGCGGGTCAGCCTGGTGCGTTCGGACAGACCCTGGGTGTTCTTTTGTATTACCGCAGGGAGTTTCGGCGCGCCGCGCTGGATATTCATGCCGAGTTTCATGGGAGCTCCGGTCACGGACCTGCAGGCGGTTTGTGCACACCTTCGTGGTTGCCTGGGCAGTCACAGCGAAAATCTTCCCATGACCGACATGGCGGCAGACTTCCTGAATCGCTTCGTTGGCCGGATTTCAGAAGTCGAACGCCTGTTGCTGCCACGCAAGAAACAGCGTGCGCTCGAGGAGATGGAAACCGTTCTGGATAAATTCCTGAAACAGGCAGCCCGGAATCAGGATCAGGAACGATTCGAACATTACCAGTTGATCCTGGAGATGCTGCGGAATACCAATCCGAATTACCAGCCGGACTGGGATGAGGTGGCAGCGCGCTGGCTCGATATCATCCGCCCAATCTGGTACCAGAGACTTCAGCAACCGCGCAACAGGCCCTTGTTGCTCAAAGACATTCAAGCGGATTTGCTCAAGAGTGAAAAAGAATTCGGAGGTGCTTTAATCGATAAATTCCGGTCATTTCCCGTATTACCGGGTGCGGACGAGCGTATATCCGCCTGCATCCTGGGTGTGGAGTGAGCTTTGAACAATGACTTGCGCAATTCGGAGAAACATGAACCCGTTGCGGGTTTCCATGAGTCCGTTTTACCACTAAAATATGCAATCCCCTTGCCTGGCAGGCGCGCCGACAAACCGGTCACGACTGTGGCTGCGAGAAGAACATACAACGAATCGAGGGAGAGTCATGAATGCCGAAGTCGTATCGATAAAGGATCGGATGCCGAAAGGCGTCATGTTCAACGCCTATCCGGACAGCATCGGCAGAAACCTTGCCGATATTGTGCACATGCTCAAGCGGCCGGAATTCAAGGATGTTTTCTCCCTGTTCTACATCCTGCCCACCGTTTTCAACAGTGATCTGGATCGCGGCTTTTCGATCATCGATTACGACATCAATGACGAGCTTGTTTCCCGGGAAGATCTGGAAGAACTCCACAAGCTCAATGTAATGTTCAAGTTCGATCTCGTTCTGAATCACCTCTCCGCGGGCTCCCCCCAGTTCCAGGATTTATTGAAAAACGGGGACGCTTCCGAATTCAGGAACTTCTTTATTGACTGGAATGAGTTCTGGCGATCACATGGAAAGATGAGCCCCGAAGGCTACGTGATACCAGACCAGGAATATCTCGAGAAACTTTTCATGAGGAAGCCGGGGCTCCCGATATTAAAAGTGCGTTTCCCTGACGGGACCGACAGGCCTTACTGGAATACCTTTTACCAGGAGGTGGCATATCACGAGATCGCCGCCCACGATCTGCTGCGTGTACTCGGGATCAAGGAGCTCACCCAGGATGACGCGGAGAACATCGCGGCGATCGTGAACGATGTACTGAACGCGAAGCGCGATATCAGTGAAATCGACCTCGGCCACTACTCCCGTCACAAGGAAGATATTGTCTCCATCGTCGAGCAGAACCGTAAATACCTGGGACAGATGGATTTAAACGCCCAATCGGAAGCGGTCTGGGAATTTTACGACGAGACCCTGAGAAAGCTGCGTGAACACGGAGGCAGGCTGGTCAGGCTCGACGCCTTCGCTTATTTGCACAAGGAGCCTGGCCAGACCAATTTCTTCAATAAACCCGGTACCTGGGAGTACCTGGGAAAACTGAAGCGAATAGCGGACAAGTATGAGTTGACGCTTTTGCCGGAAATTCATTCCGAATACGGCACCGGACTCCATGAAGAAGTGGCGGCCAGGGATTTTCCCATCTACGACTTTTTCTTTCCCGGCCTGGTCATCGATGCGCTGGATCGCGGGACAAACAGGCATCTCTTGCGCTGGATTCGCGAGATTCTGGAGAAGAACATCAGGACGATCAACATGCTCGGTTGTCATGACGGCATCCCCGTTCTCGACCTGAGGGGGAAGGAAGTGGACGGCGTCATGAAAGAGGGGTTACTGGGCGATGAGGAAATCGATGCGGTCATCGATATAATCATGGACCGGGGCGGGAGAGTAAAGAACCTGTATGGGCCGGACGGCAAGAAAATCTCGTATTACCAGATCAATGCGACGTTCTTCAGCGCACTGGGAGAGGATGAGCGAAAGTTGCGCCTCGCCAGGGCAATCCAGATGTTCATGCCGGGTGTCCCGCAGGTATGGTACCTGGATGTGTTCGCAGGCAAGAACGATTACGAAGCGGCGGACAAGGGCGGTCCGGCAGGACACAAGGAGATCAACCGCACAACGCTCGCAAACAGCGATATTGATCAGGGGCTTTCACGAATTGTCGTGCGGGACCAGCTGGAGCTGATGAGGCTGCGGAACAAATCGCCGGCATTCGAAGGCGAACTGGAGATTCACGACTCGGACAGGCACCACCTGCATCTGACCTGGAGCCATCTTGGCTGCGTGGCTACCTTGAACGCCGACCTGCAATATTTCGGCTTCAGCGTCACCCACAAGGGTGAAGCCTGCGCCGAATATGTGACATCGTATCGCTAATGAGCATGCAGAGGCGAATTTGATGATTTATGGGGTAAAAATATGAAAATACTGGCCACCGATCTGGACAGGACGCTGCTCCCGAATGGCAGTTGGAAGGCCGATGATGAAGCCATTGACCTGTTCAATGAACTGACGGAAAAACATGATGTCCTCGTCGTGTATGTGACGGGACGAAACCTGGCCCTCACTGAACATGCGATTATGGAATACGGCGTCAGATATCCGGATGTTCTGTGTGGCGATGTCGGCACGTCCATAAGGAAGCACCAGGATGGTGAGTGGAAATTCGATAGCGGATGGGTTGACCATGTCAGGCGCGCGAGTCCACGATGGGATGCCGCTGCAATCAGGAACGCGGTCAGCGGGATCGAGGGTATGCGGGAGCAGGAAAGTGAGCATCTGAACCAGTTCAAGCAGAGCTATTATGTCGAGCACGATAAAAATGACGTGGTGCTGAAACAGGTGGATGCACTGGTTAAGGGACGGTTTGATGAAGTCATCATCTACAGTTTCGATTCACAGGACGGAAAGGGGCTGCTCGATTTCCTGCCGGCAAGCGCGACTAAACAGACTGCACTGGAGTATGTGGCCGGGGAGTTCGGCGTCGCGAAAGAGGATGTTGTATTTTGCGGAGACAGCGGCAACGATATTTTTCCCCTGACAGCGGGATTTCGCGGTGTTCTTGTGAGAAATGCCGATGATCAGCTGGTGCAGAATGTCAAACAGGCGATGGAAGAGAACCCGGCGCTGAAAGTATATTTTGCAAAAGGGGATTTCAGGGGTTTGCAGGGCTATTACACGAGCGGTGTGATCGAGGGTGCTTATCATTACGGGGTGTTTGATGATGGCGTGGAGAGCTGACAGGTTCTGATCGACTGAGCGAGAATCACATTCCGGCCAAAGGGAGCCGACGCCTGGCGGCTCGCACCGTCCCGAGACCTGTGTATCGTCACACGCCAGCCTGCTCGATTGGCCCTCAAAATCCGAATTAACCACCGTGGACACGGAAAAGAACACGGACTCCAGCATTCTGTACTTCTTCACCTGACAACGATAGTGGCGTGTCAAGAGTCTCGTGGAAATCGGCCCATGAACCGGGACATGGCTTCATTTGACTGAATACCCTGGGAGCCTGTCGGACTTAGGCTTGATCTACTGCGCTGGCGGGAGAGCGGCCCATAGTTCCCAGATTTTTCGTTCCATAGCACCACTATGCGCCTCAAAATCGGTAAACTCTGTCCTCGCTCTGCCATCATGCTCGCTACGATCACCTAAGTCCGACAGGCTCCTGGGCATTGGTGTTCTGGCTTGCGACCTTGCCTGCATCGGAGGCTTATGGTCTCTCGTTTATGGGTCGGTGCCCCGGCTTTTCATATCGTTGCACAGATCGGACATAATGCCCCTGTGCTTGGCTAATTCCTATTCAAGCGGCAATCGGGGTTTGAAAAAGTCCATTGCAGTGTGATATCCAGGAATAGCTGCTGAGATCCGCGCATTGAGTTTGAGAAATACCGTTAACAACCGCCGGCGCATCTCCGGCCAGCGATTGATGAACCCGATTCTGGTTGTAGTATTTCCTAAAGGCCTCAAGTTTTCGCTCCAGGTCGTGCGCATTCAAAAAAAAGATGTGATCCAGGTATTTACGGCGAATCGTTCCAATTAATCGCTC
>JBAVKA010000407.1:0-18626 GCA_049688075.1 Gammaproteobacteria bacterium | reverse complement strand
TCGCTGTTCAGATCCAGGGCGGCATCGGAACCGAAACTGTCGACCTGCACGGAGTGATCGATGACCAGCTCCGCCGGCTGCAGCGGGTTGATTTTGTCGGGATCACCGCCCAGTTGCTGCATGGCATCGCGCATCGCGGCCAGGTCCACCACGGCCGGCACGCCGGTGAAATCCTGCATCAGTACACGTGCGGGGCGGAAGGCGATTTCGTCGGCCGGCTCGGCCCGAGGGTTCCAGTTCGCCAGCGCCTCGATGTCCTTGCGGTTGACCGTGATGCCGTCCTCGTTGCGCAGCAGGTTTTCCAGCAGCACCTTCAGGGACCAGGGCAGCCGTGTCACCCGGTAGTGTTTATCCAGGGTGCGCAGGCTAAATATCTCATAGTCCCGCTCGCCGACGCCGAGAACACGGCGGGTAGAAAAACTGTCGTTCATAAAGTCTCCTGGGAACATCTCATGGCTGATCAGGGCGAGCCCGGCAATCCATCGATCTCTCCCGATGGCCTGCCGCCATCGGGAGGCGGTGATTATACATGCAAACCGTCTGGCTGAACGGCTCAACGCCCCGTTCCTGCCTCGTTCAGCAAGGATTCGAGCGCCTCCTGCAAGACCTTGCGCCGCAGTAACAGCGTCAGGCGCCGGCCACCGCACTGTCGCCATAATACCGCGGCGCGAATGGCCGCCAGCAGCAGGGTGCGAATCAGGTTCTGGGTTTCCTGATTGCGGAGGGTTTCCGGATTGCCGTTGACCAGCACCTGTGGTCGAAGTGTGCTCACGGTGTGCTTGTAGGCATCGGCCAGGCTGGCGATAATGTCGGGGTGCGTCATGCCCTCTGATTCCGCCTGCCCGCGCGTTTTATTGATGACGGCGCGTATGTATTCAAGCATCGCCGGCTGCCTGGCGAGTTTGCGTTCCAGGTACAGTATGGTGATGGCATAGCGCGTCAGCTCGAGATCACGCCGACGCCGCTGGCTGTTGATCTGGTCGAGGGCCGTCTCCAGTCCCGACTGGATACCGTCAAGACCATCGAACACGGTATCCGCCGATGTCGGGTCCGTGTTGAACAGGCCGGCAAGGCAGGCGTCCTGGGCAACACTGTCGCGGGACCTGCCGGTCGCGGTCTGCTGTACCAGTCTGAGCGCCTGAAACAGGCCGGCCAGGGCAATGGCAAGATGTCGCGGATTCGGTTTCATGATCTGGAGTTTATTCCTGATGTCGCATTTTTCACCGCAGCGACGCAAAGAACGCAGAGTAACTCCATATATTCAACTAACCGTGTTACTTCTTGGCGCGGTTTCAGTGCGTGATTTATGATTTTGCATAAAAAATGTTTTCTCTGCGTTCTTTGCGTCTCTGCGGTGAGAAAAAAATCGTTACATGGCAGCCTCAATCACTCCGCCGCCCAGGCAGACCTCGCCGTCGTAGATCACCACCGATTGTCCCGGTGTGACTGCACGTTGCGGTTCCCTGAACTCGACGATGCCTGAGCCTTCCGCAGCGCCTGTGACGAGGCAGGGTCGGTCCACCTGCCGGTAGCGAATGCGGGCGGTGCAGGCGAGTGGCAGCGTCGGGTGCGATCCGGCGATCCAGTGCAGCCTCCCGGTGCGCAGGCGCCGGTTGAAGAGCGCCGGGTGATTCATCCCCTGAACGACGCGCAGGATATTGCGCCCGGGATCCTTGCCTGCGACATACCACGGTTTGCCGTCCGATCCTTTTCTCCCGCCGATCCCCAGTCCCTCACGCTGACCGATGGTATAAAACATCAGCCCATGGTGATGGCCGATGATTTCGTCATCCAGCGTCCGGATTTCCCCCGGCCGTCGCGGCAGGTAGCGTTCGAGGAAATCGCGGAATTTTCGCTCGCCGATGAAACAGATTCCGGTGCTGTCCTTCTTCCCGTGATTCCGGAATCCGGCCTGTGCGGCGAGTTCACGCACAACCGCCTTCTGCAGATGACCAATCGGAAAAAGACTGCGTTCGAGTTGCGACTGGTTCAGGGTATGCAGGAAGTAGGTCTGGTCCTTTCTGTCGTCCACGGCCCTCAACAAACGTGTCGTGCCGTTTTTTTCAAGCCGTGCATAGTGGCCGGTCGCGATGGCGTCGGCGCCGTGATCGAGCGCGTAATCGAGAAAGGCGCGGAATTTGATTTCCTGATTGCACAGGATGTCAGGATTCGGCGTGCGCCCGGCCTGGTATTCATCCAGGAAATGCCTGAAGACGCGGTTCCAGTATTCTGCCGAGAAACTGACCGTTTGCAACCCGATGTCCAGACGTTCACAGACACTGCGGGCGTCCTGCAGGTCCTGTTTGGCCGGACAGTAGGCCTGATCGTCATCGTCATCCCAGTTTTTCATGAACACGGCGGTCAGCTGGTGGCCTGCCTGCCTCAGCAGCAGCGCGGTGACCGCGGAATCCACGCCTCCTGACAATCCAACGACGACCCGGCTCATTTCCCTTCAACCCGGTGCTGACGCAAACCTCTTTCACTCATTGTCGGGTTCGCCGCCGGCCTTCCAGATCTCAAGCCTCGCGATGTAGGGTGGCTGGCCATTGTCCAGGAACCAGGAGTCAACGGCGTACCGGTCTCCGGTCCCGATATCCTCGATGACTGCGGTTGTGTGTGGCATGCCGACAAACAGCCCGAAACGGGTCGAGCGTTCGAGAACCCGATGATGGCGCAGCAGACCGCCACGCTCCAGCAGGCGCAGGTAGGTGGTGGTGTTGGTGGATTCGTCGATGCAGTCCATTTGACCGGGTTGACCGAAACCGCGCAGATTTCTGCCCTTGTCGAGGTAGGTCCCGGTATGCCGGCCGACGATCTCTTCGAAGAGGGCAATGGCTTTGCCAATGGCCAGGCGTTCTTCAGTCGCTGTCGTCGACGGGTTTTTCAGCGGCTGGGTGGCTGTGTCCCATTCAGCCTGCGAGAGGGCATCGGTCACGACACTCGTGCAGCTGTGGTCGAAGCAGACGCTGTAACGTTCCAGTGCCGGTTCCGTAATCCTGTCGACAGACATGAAATACGGCGCAGCCTGCAGGCAGGCGGGCAGGAAAGCCAATGGCAGAATCGTGTCCCGGAGCTTATTCAACATCCGCGAGTACCGACAACGGGTAACGGGCTCCCGCGAGGTAGTCCTCTATCGATTTCAAGACCAGTGGACTGCGCAGCATTTCAGACTGCCGTCGTATTTCGCCGACGCTCAGCCAGAGCGTGTCTTCAATCGCCTCGTCAAGCGACCGGTCGCTTTCGTGGCTGAGACCCGAGCCGGCAAAGGTCACACGCAGGTAGGTTATGCTCTTTACCGGATGACGCCATCGGTACATACCAATAACGGCCTCAGGCTCGAAGTGCCAGCCTGTTTCTTCGAGGGTTTCCCTGATAACAGCCGCGATCAGGCTCTCGCCATCCTCCAGGTGTCCTGCGGGTTGATTGAACACGGTGCGTCCGGACTCCCGTTCCTGAACCAGGAGAAAACGCCCGCCCTGTTCGATTACGGCGGCGACGGTCACATGGGGCGTCCAGATCATTGTTGTATTATCAATATGTTAGGTCGTAATTATGGGATGTATACCAGGAACAAGGCTCACATGGCGCCACATGTTCAGTTTGTCCGAATCATGGGGAATATTGCAACAAAGTCGCATAGCGGTAACAGGGTCGCAGGTTCGAGGAGGCGAACCGACGCTATTTGACCGCGCTTTGCAGGCATACAGACCGTCATGAGTTATACCGGGTTGGTTTGTCTTGACCGGTACAGGGTCGCCGAGGGGCATGCCCGAACAATGTCTGCCGGCTCACATCGCGTGCTAAATGACACTCGCACAACACCTGCGATTCACCTATAATCCTGACTTTATTTTCGCAATGCGGCGCCCCGTTGGGGATTGAGTTGCTTCATAAAACAAATACTAAACGTCAAATAAGCCTGTGAGGAGGATTGGGTAATGATGACCATGCTGAGAAAAGCAGTTCTGGTAGGAATCTTCTGTGTCTTGTCTGTCGGCAGCGCCATGGCGGCGGATGTGCTGCAGCCTTTCGTGCTGGCTTACAAGACAACCGGTGATGTCAGTGCCGTCTCTTCTGACGTCAAGGGCAAGCTCACCGGCGCCGGATTCGAAATTGCCGGTGAATATTCACCCTATACCGGTGCCGAAATCATCGTGGTCACCAACGATGCCCTCAAGGCTAACGCCGCCAAATCCGATCGCGGTGGCTACGGTGCGGCACAGCGTGTTGCCGTAACCAAAAACGGCGATGACGTCGAGGTTAGCTACACCAACCCGGTGTACATGGCGGCTGTTTACCGTATGGCGGGCGATCTGGCCGATGTTCGCGTCCAGCTGGAAAGCGCTCTCGGCGCCGAGTCGGAATTCGGTTCTGAAAAGAATCTAACGGCCGATGACCTGCGCAAGTACCACTACACGGTCATGATGGAATATTTCGACGATCCCAGTGAACTGGCCGAGTACGACAACCATGTCGAAGCCGTCAAGGCCGTAGAGGCTGCCCTGGCAACCGGTGCCGGCGCAACTGCCAAGGTATACCGCATCGACGTTCCCGGGAAGTCCCCCGAGGGCAATGAGATGACCGTGTTCGGTGTCGCCCTGAAGGGTGTCAACGCCGAGGACTGCAGTGGAGACGAGTTCATCATGAGCCGTATCGACAAGAGCACGCCACGCCATACCGCTCACCTGCCCTATGAGATCCTGGTCAACGGCAATGAGGCCGAGGCGCTCTACGGACGTTTCCGCATCGCCATCGACTGGCCGCATCTGCCCATGGTGGCCAGCAGTACAGGTGGGACCTTTTTCAGCATCATGTGCTCACCGAACGCCATCGAGGAAGCGCTCACTCAGGCCGCCGGCGGCGAGTTATAACAGTCCCCGATCCTGATGCCGGCGCATACGCGCCGGCAGGCGTGGATACAGAGACCCCTGCCAACGGTAGGGGTCTTTTTTTTGGACCGCCTCCTGTACACTTTCCAGCCGGCGGAACGAGTTCCTCACATTCCTACTATCTAACCTGAAGGACGGTATCATGGCATACAAGCGTATTGCGATCCCGGCAAGCGGGGAGAAAATCCAGCTAAAGCCTGACGGCTCACTGTTGGTGCCAGATCGCCCGGTCATCCCTTATATCGAGGGTGATGGCATCGGGGTGGACATTACACCGGTCATGCGCCGGGTGGTGGATGCCGTCGTTGAGCGCGCCTATGCAGGGAAGCGCTCCATTGCCTGGATGGAGATCTATGCCGGAGAGAAAGCCAACCAGGTCTACGGCGAGAATACCTGGTTGCCGGAAGAAACCCTGGATGCCATTCGCGACTATACGGTTGCGATCAAGGGACCGCTGACGACACCGGTCGGCGGCGGCATCCGCTCCCTGAATGTCTCGATGCGACAGGAACTCGATCTGTACGTCTGTCAGCGGCCGGTGCGCTATTTTGAAGGCACCCCCAGCCCGCTCAGGGAACCTGAAAATACCGATATGGTGATCTTCCGCGAAAATTCCGAGGATATCTACGCCGGCATCGAGTGGGAAGCCGGCAGTGAAGAAGTCAGGAAGGTCATCGATTTCCTGCAGGACGAGATGGGCGTGAAAAAGATCCGCTTCCCGGCAAGCTCCGCAATTGGCATCAAACCGGTATCGGAAGAAGGCACCAGGCGCCTGGTGCGCAAGGCGATACAGTACGCCATCGATCAGGACCGCCCGTCGGTTACCCTGGTTCACAAGGGCAACATCATGAAATTCACCGAAGGCGCCTTCAAAAACTGGGGCTATGAACTCGCCAGGGAGGAATTCGGCGCCACCGAACTCGACAGTGGCCCCTGGTGTCGTCTTGGAAATCCGGCAACCGGCAGGGAGATCATCATCAAGGATGTGATCGCCGATGCTTTCCTGCAGCAGATTCTGCTTCGCCCGGGGGAATACAGCGTCATTGCAACGCTGAACCTCAACGGAGACTACATTTCCGACGCACTGGCCGCGCAGGTCGGGGGTATCGGCATGGCGCCGGGCGCCAACCTGTCCGACAGCGTCGGTTTGTTCGAAGCCACGCACGGGACGGCGCCCAAGTATGCCGGAAAGGACATGGTTAATCCGGCTTCACTGGTGTTGTCTGCGGAGATGATGTTGAGGCACCTGGGATGGCAGCAGGCGGCCGACAGCATCATCAGGGGCGTCTCGGGCGCGATCGCCGCCCGGACGGTGACCTATGATCTGGCGCGCCTTATGGAAGGCGCCACCAAAATCAGCTGTTCACAGTTTGGTGAAGCCGTAATATCCCACGCCTGAACGGCGTGTGGGAGCCTCAGCGATTGGCGCGCCGGAGCGCGCCGGAAGCTTATTGCTCGGCCGCCATGATGTTTGCGGCCTGCAATCCCTTTGGCCCTTCGGTGATTTCGAACCGTACCTTCTGGCCTTCGTTCAGGGTCTTGTACCCGTCCATCTGAATGGCGGAAAAATGTGCAAAGACATCTTCACCGCCTTCGTCCGGAGATATAAAGCCATAACCCTTGGAATTGCTGAACCACTTCACTGTACCAATTGTCATATTATCCCTTCCTGAAACATGCCCCTGACGGTATGTCATCCGTCATTCCTGTCTACAGGCATCACCGACTGCTCCCGGTCGAGAACATCCCGGATTATCCTCCCCCGGCGGCCGGAAGCCGGCCGCTCAGTTAATAAGTTAAATGTGTCCTTTATCCCGAGTCAAGTAGGCAATTCACTTGCCGATTCATTACACAGGCTGTCAGTGGTTTATATTGCGCGGCTTTCGGTTCTATAATATATCCAGTCATATGTATCGGCGCGTTTGCACCGGACACCCTTGACCACAAGGAGACCAGGCCGGAACCCATGACGTCACCTACACCTGTTAGACTGGTATTGCAGCCATGACAGACGAACGCCGGAGCAGTGACGAGGAAGGCCTGGCGCTAAAGGAAGTCCGGCCGGAACTCAGGGAACCACCCATGTACAAGGTGGTTCTGCTGAACGATGATTTCACACCCATGGAATTCGTCGTCATGCTGCTGGAGAAGCTTTTCGGTATGGACCGTGAAAAGGCGACACGTGTCATGTTGCACATACACACGCAGGGCAGGGGAGTCTGCGGCATCTATACGCATGAAATTGCGGAAACCAAGGTTGCACAGGCCAATGAATATGCAAGACGTCACCAGCATCCCCTGTTATGCAGCATGGAGGAGGTCTAGGAGACCTGTCCGAGTAATGATGAACCTACTCGCGACGGCCACATTACCCGGACAGGCTCCTGACCAGATGACCGGGGTAACGCCATGTTGAGCAAGGAGCTTGAATTCTCTCTGAATCTCGCCTTCAAGGAGGCTCGGGAAAAACACCACGAGTTCATGACGGTCGAGCACCTTCTCTTTGCCCTGCTTGGCAATCCTTCCGCCGTCGAGGTCCTGCGCGCCTGCGGCGCAGACCTGGAACAGTTGAAGCAGGAACTGGCCAGGTTTCTGGATGAAACCACCCCGCGTCTGACCGCGGAGGATTCCCGGGAAACTCAACCAACACTCGGCTTCCAGCGGGTGCTGCAGCGCGCCGTCTTTCATGTCCAGACTTCCGACAAGAACGAAGTCACCGGCGCCAATGTGCTGGTTGCCATGTTCAGCGAACAGGAATCCCAGGCGGTCTACTTTCTCAACCGGATGAATATCACCCGGCTGGATGTCGTCAATTTTATTTCGCACGGGATCTCCAAGGTGCACGAACAGGGCGACGAAAACATCGAAAGCCCGGGAGCGGGTAACTCTGCCGAGGGCGGGCAGAAACAGCCGCTGGAAAATTTCGCCTCCAATCTCAATGAACTTGCCGCCCAGGGAAAGATCGACCCGCTGATCGGGCGCCGGGCCGAGATCCGCCGGACGGTGCAGATACTCTGCAGACGACGCAAGAACAACCCCCTGTTCGTCGGCGAGGCCGGGGTGGGGAAGACGGCCATTGCCGAGGGACTGGCGAAAATGATCGTGGAGGGTGAAGTGCCGGATGTGCTGCTTGGCAGCACCATCTATTCACTCGATCTCGGTTCGCTGGTCGCCGGCACAAAATATCGCGGTGATTTCGAAAAACGACTGAAAGCGGTATTGTCACAGCTGCGCCGGGAGCCAGGGGCGATCCTGTTTATCGACGAGATTCACACCATCATCGGCGCCGGTGCGGCCTCCGGTGGCGTGATGGATGCTTCCAACCTGATCAAACCCATGCTTGCATCCGGTGAACTGAAGTGCATCGGTTCCACGACCTACCAGGAATACCGGGGTATCTTCGAGAAGGACCATGCGCTGTCGCGGCGTTTCCAGAAGATCGACATCACCGAGCCCAGTGTTGAGGAAACGGTCGAGATCCTGAAAGGGCTCCGTGCACGGTTTGAACAACACCATAGCGTGAAGTATTCAGCGCGGGCCCTGCGCGCGGCGGCGGAATTGTCCGACCGCTATATCAACGACCGTCATTTGCCTGACAAGGCCCTGGACGTCATCGACGAGGCGGGGGCAAGTCAGCGCCTGAACGCACCATCCCGCCGCCGGAAGACCATCGGCGTGACCGAAATTGAAACCATCATCGCCCAGATGGCGCGCATACCCGCAAAGACGGTGACCGTCTCCGACAAGGAAACCCTGCGCAACCTGGAGCGCGACCTGAAGATGGTTGTGTATGGCCAGGACACGGCCATTGAAACCCTGGCCTCGGCGATCAAGATGTCGCGCTCCGGACTGGGAGAGGAACACAAGCCGATCGGTTCGTTCCTGTTCGCCGGACCGACCGGGGTCGGCAAGACCGAGGTGACGCGGCAGCTGTCACGGATCATGGGTCTGGAACTGGTGCGCTTCGATATGTCGGAGTACATGGAACGTCACACGGTATCGCGCCTGATCGGCGCGCCGCCCGGCTATGTCGGTTATGACCAGGGCGGCCTGCTCACCGAAGCCATCAGCAAGAACCCCCACGTCGTGCTGCTTCTTGATGAGATCGAGAAAGCGCATCCGGATGTCTTCAATCTGCTGCTCCAGGTCATGGATCACGGTACGCTGACCGACAACAATGGACGCAAGGCGGATTTCAGGAATGTCGTGCTGGTCATGACGACGAACGCCGGGGCGCAGGAAATGAGCCGGCCGTCGATCGGGTTCACGCGGCAGGATCATTCCTCAGACGGGATGGAAGTCATCCGCCGCCTGTTTACACCTGAATTCCGCAATCGACTGGATGCCATCGTTCAGTTCAATGCCCTCGACCCGACCGTCATCACCCAGGTGGTCGACAAGTTCATCTTCGAGCTCGAGGCGCAGCTGCAGGAACAGCAGGTGACCATAGAGGTGGACGAGTCCGCCCGGCTGTGGCTCGCTGAACACGGCTATGACCCGAAAATGGGCGCCCGCCCCATGGCGCGCATCATCCAGCAGCACATCAAGAAGCCGCTGGCGGAGGAGTTACTCTTCGGGCGTCTGTCTCACGGCGGCCACCTGCTGATCCGCGAGGAAGGCGGCAGTTTGAGCTTCGAGATCCAGGAAAAGGAATGCGTGCACTAAAGTGCAGCAAGTAATGCAATGCTTCAGCGCGCACGATAGGTAATACGCGCCTTGCTCAGATCGTAGGGCGTCATCTCGACGGTCACCTTGTCCCCCCGCAATATCCGGATGTAATGCTTTCTCATCTTTCCCGAGATATGTGCGGTCACCACGTGTCCGTTTTCAAGCTGGACGCGGAACATGGTATTGGGAAGCGTCTCGATCACGGTTCCCTCCATTTCGATATGTTCTTCCTTAGACATAGAATTCGTTTCTTGGCACTCATTATGGGCGAATTGGCGCTGCATTATACACATAAGGTCCGTGAGGAAAAAATCGTTATTCCCGGTGAGAACGCCCCCGGAGAGACGGGCTAGAAGAACGCGAAATCCCGGTCGAACCGCCAGGGTGATGGCGGCGGAGTCAGGGCGCATCCCGCCCGCAGGATAGTAATAAACTCCTTTCGGAGCAGGGGTATGGCTCCGAGGCTCTGGAGATGCCGGGTATGAACCTGGCAATCGATCACGGGGAAGCCCCAGTGACTTAATTGCCGCGCCAGAGTCGCCAGCGCGACCTTTGAGGCGTCGCTGGCGTGCGCGAACATCGATTCCCCGAAAAATACACGCCCGATCGAAACGCCGTACAGGCCACCGACCAGCCGCTTGTCCTGCCAGCACTCCACCGAATGGGCATATCCCTGACGATGCAGTTCCAGGTAAGCCGTCGTCATTTCCGGGGTAATCCAGGTGCCACTCGCATTGGCACGAGGTGCGGCGCAGTTGTCGATAACCGCTTCGAAGGCCGCGTCGAGCGTTACCCTGAACGGACGTTTTCTCAGTGTCTTCTGCAGGCTGCGGGAAATGTGCAGGGTCTCCGGTCGCAACACGAGCCGTGGGTCCGGCGACCACCACAGGATCGGCTGGCCGGGACCGTACCAGGGGAAGATCCCGCTGGCATAGGCGTTGAGCAGGCGTGCGGTGGAAAGATCCCCGCCGATGGCGAGCAGACCATCGGGTTCTTTCAATGCCAGTTCCACATCCGGAAAGGTGATATCCGGATTTTCGGGATCCAGCCAGAAAGGCGCGGTGCCGCGCAGGGTCGTCATGCATCCGACTCCGCGCCGGATGTGCTGTAGGGCGAATAGCGGCGCATATCATCCCGGTACTCAAGCATCAGTTCATGCTCCCGGTTCAGGAACCGCTCAATCGCTTCGCGAAAGAAGGGGTCCGCAATCCAGTGAGCCGACCAGGTCAGCGTCGGCAGGAAGCCGCGGCTGATCTTGTGCTCACCCTGCGCGCCCGGTTCGAACAGAGTCAGCCGGTTCTCGATGCAGTACTCGATGCCCTGGTAATAGCAGGTCTCGAAGTGCAGGCTGTGATAGTGTCCGGTGCAGCCCCAGTGCCGGCCAAAGAGCTCCGTGTTGCTGCGCAGGTTAATGGCCCCGGCGACCGCCTTCTGACCCAGCCAGGCGAATACCAGCACGATCTGCCTGCCCATGCTGCGACTGATATCGAGAAAGAATTCCAGCGACAGGGTCGGCATGCCTGATTTCTTCTCGAACGTGGAACGGTAGAAATCGTGCATGATCAGCCACTGCGTCTCGCTGGCCTCGTGACCGTGGACAATCTCCATGCGGATACCGGCCTCCTCGACGAAGCGCCTTTCGCGCCGGATCTTCTTGCGCTTGCGTGAACTCAGACGGGAGAGGAAATCCTCGAATGAGTGGTAACCGTCGTCATGCCAGTGAAAATGGCAGCCGGTGCGACGCATCAAGCCGTGCCGGAGCAGGGTGTCCGTATCCTCGCTGTCGGTAAACAGCCAGTGCAGCGATGAGCAGCGTATCTGCGCCGCCAGCCCAAGCGCCTTGTCGACGAGCATGTCCCTCACCACGGTGCGATCGGCATCATCCCTGACCAGCAGCCGCGGTCCGGTCACCGGTGTATATGGTATGGCGGAGACCAGCTTGGGGTAATAGGGTTTGCCGGCGCCATGATAGGCTTCCGCCCAGGACCAGTCGAAGACGAATTCACCGTAGGAATTGTCCTTGAGATAGAGTGGTGCGGCGCCGGCAAGGGCACCGGCATCATCGAATATCGCGATATGCTGCGGATACCACCCATAGGCCTCGCCGACGCAGTTGTGACGCTCGAGGGCGGCCAGGAACTCGTGACGCAGGAACGGATTCGCGGTGCCCGCCACCCGGTTCCATTGTCCGCAGGGAATATCCTCCAGCCGGTTGATAATCTCGGCGCGCATGCCTTATTCCCGGCGGGTGTATGCCCGTCTGCCGGCCCGGATGAAAAATGCGGAAGCGAATCTCACCAGGTGGCCGGTAGCCGCGAAATGACAGTTAAGACTAATTGCGCGCGGCAAGATTATCCAGGTACCTCTCGGCATCCAGTGCCGCCATGCAGCCGGTACCGGCGGAAGTCACCGCCTGCCGGTAGACATGGTCGCTCACGTCGCCTGCGGCGAAGACGCCCGCCTCGCTGGTGGCTGTGGCATCGCCATCCGTTCCGCTCCTGACCTTGATGTAGCCGTTCTTCATCTCGAGTTGCCCTTCGAAAATCGCGGTATTGGGCTTGTGGCCGATGGCGATGAACACACCCTGCAGCGGGATATCACTCGTCGATTCATCCGTGACATTCCTGATGCGCATGCCGGTCACGCCGCTGTCATCGCCAAGCACCTCCTGCAATACATGATTCCAGGCAATCGTTACCTTGCCCTCGGCTGCTTTCCTGAACAGGCGGTCCTGCAGGATCTTGTCAGCACGCAGCGCATCACGCCGGTGGACCAGGGTGACGTGGGAGGCGATATTGGCGAGATAGAGTGCTTCCTCGACCGCCGTGTTGCCGCCACCGATCACGGCGACTGGCTGGTCCCGGTAGAAAAAGCCGTCGCAGGTAGCGCAGCCGGAAACCCCACGGCCCCTGAAGGCCTCCTCGGAAGGCAGCCCCAGATACATCGCCGAGGCCCCGGTAGAGATGATCAGCGCCTCGCAGGTATAGACGCCGGCATCGCCTTCCAGGCGAAACGGCGTCTGCTTCAGGTCGCAGGTATGGATATGATCGAAAATGATTTCAGTATGAAAGCGTTCCGCGTGCAGACGCATGCTTTCCATCAGCGGCGGCCCCTGCAGCGTTTCATCGCCACCAGGCCAGTTTTCCACTTCGGTTGTCGTCATCAATTGACCACCCTGCTCCAGACCGGTGATCAGAACCGGGTTGAGGTTGGCGCGTGCCGCATAGATGGCCGCCGTATAACCGGCAGGGCCCGAGCCCAGTATCAGAAGGCGGCAGTGCTTGACTTCACTCATGTATACTTGCTCCCTCTTGGGGTTATTGAAGCTGACAGGCCGGGTTTGCAATCAGCCGATAATGTGTGGCCGTTCTTGCGGGGCGGCTCAACAGCTCGGCTGAAAAAGTCACGGGTTATGGTACGTAAGTTGTCAGGGTGGGTAAAGCAAGCATGCGCATAGGAATTCCGCGAGAAATTAAAGCCATGGAAGGGCGGGTTGCGCTGATCCCCGAAGCCTGCAAGCAGCTGCTCTCTGCCGGCCATACCGTCATCATCGAGCAGGGTGCCGGCGCCCTCTCCGGATACGGCGATGAGCGTTATGTGGCGATCGGGGTCGAACTGGCAGACGGGCCCTCCGAGCTCTACGCCGCCGCGCAGCTGATCCTCAAGGTTAAGGAACCCCAGACCAGTGAACTGGCGCTGCTGAACCGGGATCACCTGCTGTTCTCCTTCCTGCACCTCGCCGCGGAGCCTGCACTGGGCCGGCGTCTCCAGGAAATCGGCTTAACCGCCGTCGCCTTCGAAACGGTCGAGGAGGATTCGGGGCGGTTGCCGCTGCTCGCCCCGATGAGCGACATTGCCGGGCGTATCGCCACCCAGGTTGGAACGTATCTGCTGCACCAGTCCCATGGCGGCAAGGGCCTGTTGCTTGGCGGCTTGCCGGCTGCCGAGCGCGGGCGCGTCGTCATCATCGGCGCCGGTACGGCCGGTGGCAATGCTGCCGTGCTTGCCGCCGCGGCCGGCGCCGAGGTGGTCGTGTTCGACATAAACCGGGATCGTCTGGAGGCGATGCGCGCTCTGGGTAATAACGTTACCGGGCTGTACCCTTACGAAGACGCCGTGGCGCACGAAGTGAGCCGCGCCGATATCGTAATCGGCGCCGTGTTGATGACCGGCGCCCGTGCGCCGCATGTCGTTACCCGGGAGATGATCAGCAATATGCAGGCCGGCGGGGTAGTGATCGACATCTCGGTCGACCAGGGCGGCTGCATGGAGACCACCCGACCGACCACCTACGAGAACCCGACCTACAAGGAAGAAGGCGTGATCCATTTTGCGGTGACCAATATGCCGGGGGCGGTGCCCAGGAGCGCCTCACAGGCTCTGTCGGCCGCCCTGCTGCCCTATGTCCTCGCACTCGCCGCTCCGGACTGGAAATCCTTCAAGCCCTTGACCCGAGGGATCAATATCGAGGCCGGCGAGGTTAAACACCCGGCGCTGAAAGAAACGTTTGCCTGAGTTGCTAAAGGCAATTAAATTAGCGCATTGGCATGCATAGTTACGAAAGAGGATGATTTTGGCTCAGGCACGACGCAAAAAGGAAGAGAAAGGCAAACTGGCTCATCATGTCACGCGGGGCTTGCGCGAAGGGGCGCTGCTGATACTCGGTACGCTGGGTATCTACCTGCTGGTATCCCTTGCCAGCTATTACCCGGGTGATCCGGGCTGGTCTCACAGCAGTTCGGTTGCTGAAATCCGCAATGCCGGCGGTGTCGTCGGCGCCTGGCTGGCCGACGTCCTTCTGTATCTGTTCGGCTACCTCGCCTATCTGCTGCCCGTCATGGTCGCCTACAGCGGCTGGCTGGTATTCAAGGGGCGTACACCCAGCGGCGGTATCGATCTGCATATTCTGGCGATCCGCTGGTCCGGATTTCTGCTGACGGTCGGCGCCGGCTGCGGGCTGGCCACGCTCGAATTCGGATTGCCCACCGGCGTATTGCCGGGCGGCGCCGGAGGCGTACTCGGCAAGGTGGTGGGCTCCGGCCTCTCGGATCTGTTCAGTCTTGTTGGCGCAAACCTGTTCCTGCTGGCGCTGTTTCTCACCGGCGTCACACTGTTCACCGGTCTGTCCTGGCTCTCGGTGATGGACTTTACCGGTAAATACATGCTGGTGGCGGCCGACGCCGCCTATGCCCTGGCCGGGCGGGTGCCGGAATATATTGTCGGCTGGCGAGCGCAACGGCAGCGCCAGGAGCACGTAAAAGCCATCCAGGAAAAAACCGCCAACCGCAAGCCGCCGCGCATCGAACCGGTTATCAAGCCGGTGCAGATAAGTGAACGCCAGGAGCGCGAACGGCAGGTGCCGCTGTTCGATCCACCACCGAATACCGAATTACCACCCCTGTCATTGCTCGACCCGCCGCGCCCGTCGGGTGAAGGATACTCGCCGGCGGCGCTGGAGGCCATGTCGCGCCTCGTGGAAATGAAACTGCTGGATTTCAACATCGAGGTGCAGGTTGTGGAGGTTCATCCCGGTCCGGTGATCACGCGCTTCGAACTCGATCTGGGCGCCGGGGTGAAAGTCAGTCAGGTTTCCAACCTGGCCAAGGACATCGCACGCGCCCTGTCGGCTATCAGCGTGCGTATCGTGGATGTCATTCCCGGCAAGTCGGTCATCGGGCTCGAGATACCCAATGAACACCGCGACATCATCAGCCTGAGCGAGATCCTGAACTCGGAGGAATACGACAGTTCATACTCGCCGCTGACGCTTGCCCTGGGCAAGGACATCGCTGGTATGCCGGTGGTGGCCGATCTCGCGCGGATGCCGCACCTGCTGGTCGCCGGCACGACCGGTTCCGGCAAGTCCGTCGCCATCAATGCCATGATCCTCAGCCTGCTCTACAAGACGCTGCCGAAAGATGTCCGGCTCATCATGATCGATCCCAAAATGCTGGAGTTGTCCATCTATGAAGGCATTCCCCACCTGCTAACCCCGGTGGTAACCGACATGAAGGAAGCCGCCAACGCGCTGCGCTGGTGCGTGGGTGAAATGGAGCGCCGCTACAAGCTGATGGCGGCGCTGGGTGTACGCAATATCGCCAATTACAACCGCAAGGTCAGGGAAGCAGAAGAGGAGGGCGAGCCGATACCCGATCCGCTGTTCAATCCAGAGGACGTACTGGAGGGCACCGAGCACCCGGTGTTGCAGCCTCTGCCCTACATCGTCATCATTATCGACGAGCTGGCCGACATGATGCTGGTCGTCGGCAAGAAGGTGGAGGAACTGATCGCCCGGCTGGCGCAGAAGGCGCGTGCCTCCGGCGTCCATCTGATCCTCGCGACCCAGCGTCCCTCGGTAGATGTCATCACCGGCCTGATCAAGGCCAATATCCCGACCCGCATCGCCTTCCAGGTCTCAGCCAAGGTGGATTCGCGCACTATCCTCGACCAGATGGGCGCCGAGGCCCTGCTCGGCCATGGCGACATGCTCTACATGATGCCCGGCACTTCCGTGCCGGTGCGCGTCCACGGCGCCTTCGTCTCCGATCAGGAAGTGCACAAGGTAGTCGGTCACCTCAAGGGCCGCTCCGAACCGGATTACATGACGGAGATCCTGGAGTCTTCCTCGGAGTCGGTTCCCGGGCTCTCGCCCGCTGAAGGGGATAGCGACGACACGGAGTCGGATCCGTTGTATGACCAGGCCGTAGCCATCGTTACCGAAACCCGGCGTGCCTCCATTTCCGGTGTGCAGCGCCGCCTGAAGATCGGCTATAACCGCGCCGCCCGCATGATTGAACACATGGAGGAAACCGGCATCGTCGGTCCTGCGCAATCCAACGGCAGCCGCGAGGTGCTGGCGCCGCCGCCGGTCGATGCCTGATGCGTCGCCTGCCGCGTTCACTGCGTCTGCTTCTCGGCGTGTCTTGCCTCCTGGCGAGTCCGCTGGGCGCCGCTGGCAGCGCCATCGATACCGTTCATGCCTTCTTCAAGGACCTGTACACCCTGGAGGCGGACTTTCACCAGCAGGTTCTCACCAGCGAGGGCAAGCTGCAACAGGAGTCCGACGGACATGTCTGGATCCTGCGCCCGGGAAGATTTCGCTGGAATTACCTGACACCCTATAAACAGCAGCTGGTGGCGGATGGCCGGCGACTGTGGTCCTATGACGAGGATCTGGCGCAGGTCAGCGTTCAGCCGATGGACAAGGTGTTCAGCTCGACGCCGGCCATGCTGCTGAGCGGGAATGAACCGCTGGAAAAGGTATTCCGCCTGCAGGAAGAGCCTGCAGAAGACGGCCAGCAGCAGGTTCGCCTTACGCCGATAAGCAATGACAGCAGTGTCATCGAGGTTCATCTCTTCTTCGTGAATGGCGAATTATCGCGCATCGAAGCCAGCGACAACTTCGGCAACACCACCACCTTCAGCTTCAGCGGCCTGGTCCGGAATGCCGTCGTGGACGAGAGCATCTTCCGCTTCGTGCCGCCGCCGGATGTGGACGTCGTTGGCGACACCGGGTAGCGGCGTGCCGCACACAGGCACGGCGGGTCGATGACTGAATAGTCACGGAAGTATTCCAACGGCTGTTATTTCATCTCCGTAAATTAAAGAATACTCAACGCAAAGTGCGTCTAATTGTTTTTGTTAACAGGCCCTGGCGAACTTTGCGTCTCTGCGGTGAATATGGCGGTTATGAGCGGATACATCCAGTATATTTCCGCGTCTACTGCAATATGATTGCAAGATAAACTGGCGCGCGTCATGAATAGCGGAACACGCAATAGTTCAGACGCCTGGCGGCCGCTGGCCGACCGGATGAGACCGCGGTCGCTGGATGCCTTCACCGGCCAGGCGCACATCCTTGGACCGGGAAAACCGCTGCGCCGCGCCATCGAGGAAGGTCATCTGCATTCCATGATCCTGTGGGGTCCTCCGGGCACCGGCAAGACCACGCTGGCGAAACTGCTCGCCGAGCAGACCAGGGCTGAATTTCTCACACTTTCGGCAGTTATGGCCGGTGTCAAGGATATCCGTGCCGCCGTCGAGTCTGCCATGCGCCTGCGCGACCTGGAAGCGCGTCTGACCATCCTTTTCATCGATGAAGTACACCGTTTCAACAAGGCGCAACAGGATGCCTTTCTGCCCTACGTGGAAAACGGCACGATCATCTTTATTGGCGCCACCACCGAGAATCCGTCCTTCGAGCTCAACAGTGCACTGCTGTCCCGGGCCCGCACCTATACCCTGAAGCGCCTGGACTACGAGGCACTGCGCCGCATCATCGATACCGCCCTCGGGGACCGCGAGCATGGGCTCGGGGAGCGCGGGCTGGTGCTGGCGGAGGATTTGCGCGACCGTCTGGCGCAGGCCGCGGACGGCGATGCACGGCGTGCGCTCAATCTGCTCGAGATCGCCGCCGACCTCGCGGAGACGGAAGGTGATCACGGACTCATACCCGAGGCGGTAGTGAATGAAGTCATCGCCGGCGGGATGCGCCGCTTCGACAAGGGCGGTGACGTTTTCTACGATCAGATCTCCGCGCTGCATAAATCGGTGCGCGGTTCTTCGCCCGATGCCGCCCTCTACTGGCTGCTGCGCATGCTGGATGGCGGCTGCGACCCGCTTTACATCGCGCGCCGGCTGGCGCGCATGGCTTCCGAAGACATCGGCAATGCCGACCCGCGCGCCCTGGGTCTGGCCCTGGATGCATGGGATGTCCAGGAGCGTCTCGGCAGTCCGGAAGGGGAACTCGCGCTGGCCCAGGCCGTGCTTTATCTTGCCTGTGCGCCCAAAAGCAACGCCGTCTACAGCGCCTGCAATGAGGCCCGTGCCGATATCGGCAAACGCGGCTCGCTGGAGGTTCCCGTGCATCTGCGCAACGCCCCGACGCGCCTTATGAAGGAACTCGGGTACGGCAGGGCCTACCGCTATGCACATGACGAGCCCGAGGCCTATGCGGCCGGCGAACAGTACTTCCCCGAGGGTATGACAGCGGTGCGCTATTACCGGCCGGTTGAACGCGGCCTGGAGATCCGGATCGCCGAGAAGCTGGCTCATCTACGGGACCTGGAC
>JBAVKA010000406.1:0-1695 GCA_049688075.1 Gammaproteobacteria bacterium | reverse complement strand
GTGCAGGAGGATATGCCCAACTCTATGTATGAGTTGATTCGTTTCCAATGAATAGGGTAGTTCAGTGATGTTGAAATAAAGACGATATTCATAATATCAGCCGTTTTTACATCCTCTACTAATTCATCCACTAAACCGATGAATACTATTCGGCATTATTATCGCATTGCACTGCGTGGCATGATAACCAAAACATCAAAATGATTATATTCAACAACAAGAGCCACACTGCTAAGCGGCCTATTGTGACCCAAACACTTCCGGGGTTATGCATTCGCTGGCGCTGTCGTCAGATTCGATTATAGTCGAATGGCACTTAATTAAGCTCAAGCTTTCTCGCATGGCCATGTTTTTTGATTTCCTGACGACCTTTCGGTATGTCAATGGTTTGAAGACAGACTTGAGGGTACCTCTAAAAACCCCAGCCGAATGCGATAATAGCGTCTTACGGAAAACAACATAAGCCAAGACTATGCAGCCTGGATTTTTCGATCATCAAGGACGCCTGGAGCAGCTGGAACACTTAGGCGATCCGCTGCCCAAACTGGAACGCAGCGTGGACTGGGAAGCCTTCCGGTCAGCGCTGGAAAAGGTGTACAAGCGAAGCGATCCTCGCAAGGGAGGTCGGCCACCCTTTGATGCGGTGCTGATGTTCAAGGTATTGGTGTTACAGGATTTCTACAAACTCTCAGACGATCAGACGGAGTTTCAGATCCGGGACCGTTACAGTTTCTGCCGTTTTCTCGGCCTGTCCCCGGAAGGCGGGGTGCCGGATGCCAAGACCATCTGGTTATACCACGAACACGTGAAACAAGAGAAATTGATAGAGAAGCTGTTCGACGAAGTGCTGGTGCAGATTGAGATGGCAGGGCTGATGGCACGCAAGGGTCAGATTGTGGATGCCGCCCTGGTACCGGTGCCCAAGCAACGCAACTCCCGGGATGAGAACGCCCGCATCAAGGCAGGTGAGGCACCCGAGGATTGGCAGCAGAACAGGCGCCGTCAGAAAGATGTACAGGCACGTTGGACGAAAAAGCATGGCAAGTCCCACTATGGCTACAAGAACCATATCAGCGTAGACCGGCAGCACAAGGTGATCCGCAAGTACACCGTGACCTCGGGGGAAGTCCATGACAGTCAGGTCTTCGAAGCATTACTGGATGAGCATAACAGCAGTGCTGATGTCTGGGCGGACTCGGTCTACCGCAGCGCCGAGCGCGAAACGGAACTGAGGCAGGCCAGATATCGCAGCCATATCCATCGCAAGGGTACACGTGGCCGGCCACTCAACGCCCGGGAGCAGGAAGCGAATCGCAAACGTTCCACCGTCAGAGCGCGGGTTGAACATGTGTTTGCCCAGCAGGCCAACCGACTGGTGCGTACGATTGGTCTGGAGCGAGCGGCGGTAAAGATTGGAATGATGAATCTGGTTTACAACATGCGGCGATTAGCCTGGTTTACCGGATGAAATGGGCGGCAGCGGCAAACCAGTCATTTAAGAATCATCATAATCAGCAAGCAAAGCGCCACGACGATTGCCTGATCCGGCCGTTTTCGTACGACAAACTCTGAGAAGACATGGCCGGATCAAATATGGACGGGGTTTATAGAGGTCCCCTTGACTTTAAGGATATGATAATTACCATCTTAACAATCATCGTCTATCTCGTCGCAGTTTATATGTCTACACTGGCT
>JBAVKA010000405.1:0-2445 GCA_049688075.1 Gammaproteobacteria bacterium | reverse complement strand
CCTGGTTCGAAAACGCGGCTACCGATTGCCGCTTCATGCACTGCCTGCCGGTACGCCGCGGAGTCACCGTCACGGATCGCGTACTCGACGGCCCACGCAGTGTCGTTATTCCGGAGGCGCGAAATCGGATGCTGGTGCAGATGGCCGTGCTGTACCGGATGTTATCGAGTTCGCAGTGCAAAGGAGTGTAACGGAGAAGTACTATGTATACTGTGTTTGTAGATATTTCTGACGCCACCCGTCATTTCAGCCATGTACGTGTATGACTGTCCCTTACCGCCAACAAAACCCAACAACCAATCGGCGTGACGATGTCGTTGCTGGCACTGGGCAATGACCTGGCCGTCCAGTACATCGAGCGCGATCTGCCACGCGTGGCATCGCCGGTGATGGTGCACATGGTACGTATGGTCGAGCTGACCACGCAGTATCAAGTTCCACCGCATCTTGTTGCTCAGGGTGCTGCGTCGGCGCACCAGCAACCTCCTGCTATGATGCAGATTCAAAACAGCCTGTTGCTCAGACGTCCTGACCTAGGGCCTGTTAACACTTGTATGGTCGTCGCGACGGATGCCATTTTTTCGCAAGACAAGGCAGCGTGCGTGCCGTGTAGTTATCCTACACAAATGAGCGCTAACGCCGGATTGCGGGAAAATGGCCCCGTCCCTGCGGGTTGCGCCTGAAATCCGGCCATGCGGCGTTGCTCGTCGTTCATATAGCACCGCTAAACTTCACTCCTCGCGCCTTGCCTGGCCTGATTTCAGACGGCAACGCGGCGATCATACAAAGGCCCCTAGACAAAATGTACACTGGCCGTTGCATCGCATCACAGATGACTTCTGTGTGTCATTGCGACCGTTCTTGTTGAACTTCAGGTACGGTTTGGCAAAGTCCGTTGCCATTATGCACACGGTATACCCAATGCATGTCAACTCACGCGATTGGTAGGAGACTCCGCCACAGAAGCTAACATGCCATTCTGGTACGGTTACAACAGGGTGGAAAACTTATGCACGTACGACCGTTTCACATGCCTGCGCACATCAATCTTACCCTCGGTATCAACGTGAAACTGGAATGCAATTCTTATCTCTGTTTCAGGTAGCTCTGTTTCAATTCTCGCCATGAACTCCCCGCATGACCAAGGTCCCCCAGCCTGGTGTACGCATATACTAGCAACAGATGCGCCTGCGTTCCCCCTGGATCCATTTCCACCGCCGTCGTTGCCAGCTTGACAGCCCTGTCCACATCCCCTTGATTAAATGCTGACCAGCCCAATGCAGTTTGTGCTTCTGCATTGGGCAATAGCTTACTCATGACAGCCTGATTCTGGCTTGCGCCCGAACTTTCACCATGATAGTTGGGCGGTCCAGGGGACAGATAGCCGGAATTCTCAATTAATGCGGCGAGTGCGGTACCCAGCACCTTATAGCCCTCTAGACATTATGTACGCTATCTACAAAATAGTTGTATCCCACGATTCCGGCAGGAGAATCTTTCTGTAGTTGATGATAAGCGTCAATGACTCCGGCGGGAATGGTATACGTGATACTCTGCAGTACATTTCTCACCTGGGGATTCATGGTTTTTTTGATAAACACTATTGGAACATCGGCACTATTAGCGGTTTCCATCATCTGCGTAATGTTTCTTTGGAAAATCGCATAAACTTCATCGTCGGGGATTCCCATCCAACCCAGTCTGAATGTCCGTTTGACAAAGTCCTTCATACCGGACATAAACGATGATCGTGTGCGGCCTGCCGGGCGAACGGCAGAATCCAGGCCGTCGCTCGGTCTCGCAGACGCTTTGATTTCGGGCACAGTGAAATATTCATAACTTCCGAAGTTGTCAGGAGAGTATGAGGTTTCCACGGCGCTTTCGATTTTTTCTCCACCATAAGATATCTGCTGCTTGCCAAAAAACATGGCGTGAGCCTCCATCACAATCTGCCTCACAAGATACAGCACACGGATGCGAAGCGCATATGCCAGAATTTCAGCTTCCCGCTCTGAACGCCTGAGTTCATACGGGTGAAACCTTGCATCCCGAAATTCATTCTGACCTGTGTACACAACGATAAGGTTCGGGTCATAGTGAACAGCCTCCCGGAGAATCTGCAGAACACGGCTAGAACCAAAACCCCTGATGCCGATGTTTATCACCTCGATGTTCCTGTCGGGATGTCGATGCCGTAATTCCTGCTCAAACCAGAATGGGAATGAACCAGGGTTGCCGTAAGGCTGTCCTTCTGTTGTCGAACCCCCTAACGCGAAAGCGCGGTAGGTATTGGCAGGCTTGTCCACCGGGAACACTGCGCAGTATCGGGCCTGATTCATTTTCAAGGGTAGCGATATACCGCGCGACGCCCCGGAGATCACTCTTCGTCGGAACCTGATAGTAATGGCTTTGCACCAGCCACCACACTGACATGACCACTACGGC
>JBAVKA010000404.1:0-4316 GCA_049688075.1 Gammaproteobacteria bacterium | reverse complement strand
TCGCCTGCGCGCCGGCGAGTTCCGTTGCCACGGCGCTTCGTCGTGCCTGCACGAGGCCGGCAAGCACCGAGAGTGCGATCTCCTCCGGCGTCACGGCGCCGATCTCAACGCCCGCGGGGGATACGATCGCCTCCACCCGAGCTCCGTCATGGCCGCGCTCAATCAGATATTGCCTGAGCTTCGCGGCCTTGTGTTCGCTGGCGATGAACGCGATGGATTCCGCACCGCTGCGCAGCGCCGCCTCCAGTCCCTCTTCGTCGCGTCTGCCCTGGGTGGAAACCACGACGAAGGGCCGTCGTTCCAGCAGTGTTTGCGGTACTTCGAGGCCGTCGATCGTTTGCTCCGCTTCCGGGAAGAGTTCCCCGTCCGCACCGGGGAAAGCGGCCGTCACCGCGAATCCCACCCGGGTTGCGAGGGCACACAGGGTCTGCGCCGCGGTCGAGGCGCCGATGATCACCAGGGCAGGGCGCATCGTGACCGGGTCGATGAAAATATCCAGTGTTCCGCCGCTGTGACAGCTCATGCCGTATTCGACAATGCCGCTCTCGGCGGGTTCGCTTCGTTCCGGGCTGATGCGGATCAGGCGCGACTGGCCGTCCGTGATCGCCTGTCTGGCCGTCTTGACCACAGCCGGCTGGGCGCAGCCGCCGCCGATCCAGCCGTGTATCGTGCCGTCCGGTTCGATCACAGCCTTCGCCCCGGGTTTGGCGGACGTGGGTGACTCGCAGCGTACGACGGTGGCGAGCGCAAAGGCTTTTCCCGCCGACTTCAGGCGGTAGGCGGTCTCCAGCACGGCATCGCTGTCGATCATGGCATCTCCTCTCATGTCTGCAGTTCACAGCGTCATCAGTTCGGGCTCCAGCGCCAGCAGGCTGTCCAGGTTGTGGGCCGGCGCGAACACATCGATCCAGGGCAACGCCGCCTGCATGCCGGCGGCAATGGGTTGGTAGCCGGCACGTCCCAGCAGCGGGTTCAGCCAGACGATCTTCCTGGCCCGCCGCCGGATGCGGGCGAGCTCTCCGGCAAGCACCTCCGCGGGACCGGTATCGAAGCCGTCGCTCGCAATGACCACGATACTGCGCGAAGTGACCAGGCGCGGCGCGTGTTCGCGATTGAATGCCTGCAGACACTCCCCGATGCGGGTGCCGCCCGACCAGCCCGCCGACAGCAGCGTGAGCTTCTCCTTGAACTTGCGCGCATCGCGTTCCCGCAGCGCCTCCGTCACCTGCACCAGCCGGGTATGGTAGATGAAGGCATCGGCATCCCGGAACGCCTCGACGATGCCGCGCGCGAAGCGCAGGAACAGGTAGCTGTACAGGCTCATGGAGCGGCTGACATCGAGCAGCACGATCAGCTGCGGCAGCTGGCGTCGCCGCTGCCTGTAGGCCAGTTCCAGCGGGGTGCCGCCGTAGCGCAGGCTCTTGCGGATGGTTCGCCGCATGTGGATCCGCCGACCCTGCCGCGAAATGTGATGGCGGCGCAGCTGGCGGCGCCGCATGCGCTGAGCGAGCCGTTCCGCGAGGCGCTCCATTTCATGCATCTGGCGGGCATCCCCGAGGAAGCGGAAATCCAGGCGGCCGAGCGCCTCCTGCGGACTGGCACCGCCCCGGGCCGCCGCGCCGTGTGCATCCATGCCCGTTCCCGCCCCGGCCCGGTCGACGTCCGCGGCCCAGTCGTGATGGTCCGTGCCTGCATCCGTTCCGCTTCGGGTATCGACGCGACCGCCGCCCGCCGCCTGTAGCCGGAGCGTTTGATTCGCCGCGAACCAGAAGGCATCGAACAGCGCATCGAAGCGCTGCCATTCCTCGTGAGTGGTGCACAGCAGGCTGCGCAGGCCCCAGCGCAGGCGCTGCAGGTTCAGGATGCCGCTCGATCGGGCGACCGACAGGGCGTCGATCTGTTCGCGCAATCCGAGGGAAAAGCCATTGTCGCGCAGCATGTCCGTGAACCCGAGCAGCCGGGCGAGCGGCGTTACCGGCGCAATGGGTGTCGGGCCCGGGTTGGTGCAGGGTTCACTCATGACGATCTTCCGGCGCCCGCCATCACGCGTTCGACCACCTCCGCGTCGACTGCGTCGCGGTCTTCCCGGGTCTTCAGCAGGCAGGTCAGCGAATCGAGGATACGCTGCGGGTCCTCCCCCAGGTTGCGGATATCCAGGCACAGCAAGGCCGCCGCCCAATCCAGGGTTTCGGCGATGCCCGGCCTCTTGCGCAGGTCCAGCGTGCGCAATCCCTGCACGAAGCCGACGATCTGTCGGGCGAGCTCTTGGTCGATCTGCGGCAGATGCCGGCGGACGATGCGCAGCTCCTTCCCGGGCGAGGGGTGATCGACATAGTGGTACAGGCAGCGCCGGCGCAGGGCATCGCTCAGCTCGCGTGTGCCGTTGGAGGTGAGAACCACATAGGGAATGTTCGTGGCCGGGATCGTGCCGAGCTCGGGGATACTGATCTGGAAGTCGGACAGTAGCTCCAGCAGGTAGGCCTCGAACTCTTCATCGGCGCGGTCGATTTCGTCGACCAGCAGCACGGGTGATTCCGGCAGGGTGATCGCCTGCAGCAGCGGCCGTTTGAGTAGGAAGTCCTCGCTGAAGATATGCCGCTCCCGCTCCTCCGCCGGACGCCCCTGCGTTTCCTGGATCTTGATGGCGAGCAGCTGACGCTGGTAGTTCCACTCGTACACCGCGGAATTGGTATCCAGGCCCTCATAGCATTGCAGGCGGATGAGGGGGCAGGCGAACACCCTGGCGAGCGTTTTGGCCACCTCGGTCTTGCCGACCCCCGCTTCACCTTCCAGCAGCAGCGGACGGCGCAGCTGCGTCAGCAGCAGCACGGTTGCGGCCAGGCTCATGTCCGCGATGTAGCCGGCGGCGTCGAGCCGCTGCTGAAATGCCGTGATATCAGGCATCGGCCCGTTCGGGGCAGATGGTACACCGCGCGTTGCGGCGTGGTGCGACGGCGTGATGACGGGCGTGGCGGTGGCGGAGGACATGACGGGGACGTCGCATCGGCGTCGTGTCAGCCGGCCTTTCCGGACTTGCGTCCAAACAGGCGCCTGAGAAAGTCGGCGAAGACGTGCCACAGGAGTGCGAAGGCATGGAGCTCTCCGGGATCGTTCGCGATCGCGGCGGTGGCCTTTTCCGCCGCCGCCCCCTCGCCCATGGCGGTCACGCGGGTCGAGAAGTTGGCCGCGAATTGAGCGAGAATCTGCTCCGCGACCTGGTTCAGCATACGGCCGCCGAGACTGGCCATCTTGCCGGTTACGCTGACGGTGGAGACGCCGAGCAGTTCGCTTCTCCCGGCGCCGTCATCGTGCAGGCTGGCCGTCAGGTCCATGGTGGCGGTCGAGGTGCCCCTGGCGTCCTTGCCCTTGCCGATGAGCTGCAGTTGGTGCTTGTCCGCGTCGAGGCTCCTGACCTCGAACTCTCCCTGGAAGGTCGCCGCGGCCGGACCGATCTTTACACGCACCTCCCCCTTGTAATGGGTCTCATCCAGCTGTTCCGTGACCCGCGCGCCGGGCACACATTCAGCGACCCGGGACACATCCCGCAGCAGCCGCCACGCCTCACTGGAGGTGGCCTGCAGTGGGATCGTTTTCTCCAGCTTCACCTGCATCGTCGGGTCTCCCAATGTGCTCGGGGCGTGGCCCGGAAGCGGGCACGCCGTCGCTCACGCGTGCTTGTCCAGTCCCAGCGCATGAAGGGTCTTCCAGACGCTGTAGGCGGTATGGGGCATGTCGATATGGGTGACGCCGAGATGGGCGAAGGCGTCGTTGACCGCGTTGGAGAAGCACGGTATGCCCCCGACATGTGGCGATTCCGCAACCCCTTTCGCACCGATGGGGTGGTGGGGCGAGGGGGTGACCGTGTAGTCGGTCTCCCACACCGGCGTCTCCACCATGGTCGGCCAGAAATAGTCCAGCAAGCTCCCGCTCAGCAGGTTGCCGCTTTCGTCGTATTCCAGCTTCTGTCCCATGGCGACCGCAAACGCCTCGTTCAGGCCGCCGTGGATCTGTCCCTCGATGATCATGGGGTTGATGCGGGTGCCGCAGTCATCGAGCGCGTAGAAGCGCCGGATATGGGACTCGCCCGTGTACCGGTCGATGTCCAGCACGCAGACATAGGCCCCGAACGGGAAGGTGAAGTTCGGCGGATCGTAGTAGTTCTCCGCCTCGAGCCCCATCTCCATGCCCTCGGGCACATTGTTGTAGGCCGCCCAGGCGATCTCCTTCATGGTCTTTTCCTGCCCTGGCACGCCCTTCACCTTGAAGCGGTCCATGTCCCACTCCAGGTCATCTTCGCTCACCTCCAGCAGGTGGGC
>JBAVKA010000403.1:0-1543 GCA_049688075.1 Gammaproteobacteria bacterium | reverse complement strand
CCCGAAATATTTCTGAATATATATGTAAGTATAGACCCAATCCCGTCGATGAGAAGTTTTTTTGCGTTAACAATTATGGTTAACAACTTCGGGCCGATGTAATAGGGCCGCCGGGCGCGCGCAGTTTTTGTTGTAGCGTCTTGACCGGCAATTCCATTGCTCAGCCGAATTGACCTGCCCCCCAGAACTGGTCACTCAGCATGAGAGTCCTGGTTGCTGATTTTGCCCAGGTCGGGCGCTTTTTGTCATCTCTCCAGGGGCATGCCCCTGGAGAGATGAGGCGAATTCCTCGGGCGTGGCGTAGCCCAAGGCCGAGTGGGGCCGGCGGGTGTTGTAGTCGATCCGCCAGGCCTCGATGATCTCGCGGGTATCATCGAGATCGAGGAACCAGTTCTCGTTGAGGCATTCATCCCTGAACCTCCCGTTGAAGCTTTCGATGAAGGCGTTTTGGACCGGTTTGCCGGGCTCGATGAAGTTGAGCCGAACGCCGTTGCGCCAGGCCCATTCGTCGAGCGCCTTGCTGATCATCTCGGGACCGTTGTCCAGGACGATCTCCGGGGGTAGCCCGCGGATCTCCGCCAGCCGCTCGAGGACCCGCACGACGCGAACACCGGGCAGCGACGTATCCACCTCGATCGCCGGGCATTCGCGCGAGAAGTCGTCGACGATGTTGAGGGTGCGGAACCGCTGGCCCGTGGCCAGGAGGTCGTGCTGGAAGTCCATCGACCAGCGCTGATTCGGTGCCTCGGGCACCAGCATGGGCTGCCGCTCGGCCCGGCTGACGCGCTTGCGCTTGCGTTTTCTCACCTGCAGACCCTCCTCCACGTAGATCCGGTGCACCGCCTTGTGGTTGACCCGCCAGCCTTCGCGGCACAGCAGAACATGCAGACGCCGATAGCCGAAGCGCCGGCGCAAGGCAGCCAGCTCCTTGATGCGTTCACGCAGACGCCGCCGTGGCTGTCGGCGCGGCTCGTACTGCCAGGTCGAAAAGTTGAGATCGGCCAGCCGGCAGGCCCGGCGCTGGGAAATCTTGTGCGCCTGGACCAGGTGCGAGACAACCGCACGCTTGCCGGCCGGCCTCACCACTTTCGGGACATGACATCCTTTAAGGCTGCGTTGTCCAAGTGAGCCTCCGCCAAAAGCTTCTTCAGCTTGGCGTTCTCCGCCTCAAGCTCCTTCAAGCGGCGCGCTTCCGAAACCTCCAGGCCACCGTACTTCGCCTTCCAGCGGTAAAAGCTCTGTTCCGAGACCCCGTGCCGCCGGGTGATCTCCTTGACTGTCCCACCGGCCTCCTGCTCGCGCAGAATTCCGATGATTTGCTCCTCCGTAAATCTACGCTTCATCGAAAGTCCTCCTCCTTTGGAGAACTCTCTTGCCTCATGACCTAGATTCGGGGGAACAGGTCAGGGATGCGATCATGGCTGTGTTCGGTGCTCCCTTCGTAACGCCAGAAGACCCCGACAATGCCACCAGAGCCGCGATCAAGATGCTGGAGTGTTTGCGTACATTCAACAGTGCTCGGGAATGTGACGCCCAACCGCCC
>JBAVKA010000402.1:0-10308 GCA_049688075.1 Gammaproteobacteria bacterium | reverse complement strand
TCCAAGGCGCACCCGGGCATGGACGCCTTGCTGGGATGGTACCGTGAGCAGCGCAACCGCGGCGCAACGGAAGAGGCGGAGCTGCGGCTGGAAAGCGATGAAGCGCTGGTGCAGATTGTCACCATACATGCCAGCAAGGGACTGGAGTATCCGGTGGTCTTCGTGCCCTACCTGTGGGGCTGCAGGCCGCGCGCGCTGAATAGCTTGCTGGCGTTTCACCGCGGCGGTGAGGCGTGCCTGGATGCCGGCTCCGACGCCATAGAGGACCATTTACTGCTGGCCGAGCAGGAACGTCTGGCCGAGGACGTGCGCCTGGCCTATGTGGCGCTCACCCGTGCGGAGGCCGCCCTTTACCTGGTATGGGGGCGGGCAGGGTCCAGAGACGGTTCCGCCGGGCAAACCGCGCTCGCCTGGCTGCTGCATCCGCACCAGTCGTGCGAGTCGCTGGCCGCGGAACCTCCGGACGCGTTTGCCGGCCTGGCGGAGCTGGAATCGGACCTGCAACGGCTGACGAAACGGGCGCGGGATGACATCATCGTCGCCCCGCTGCCGTCGCCCACGGCGGTACCCGCGGTGTTGCCGGTCGATCAGCCGGAAGCACTGGTGCCCCGGCGTTTCACCGGGCAGATTGCCACCGACTGGCGGATCAACAGTTTCTCCGCCCTGACACGGGATGTTCATTCCGGTCCGGCCATTTCGCGTGCCGGCGCGGCGGATGACCCGGCGCTGCAATTTCCGGCGGGCAGTCATGTCGGCTCGTATCTGCACCTGCTGCTCGAATGCCTGAACTTCCGGGGCGATGTCGAACGCCAGGTGCTGCAGCACAGCGCGCAGGTCGCCGCGCGTTTCAACCTGGATCACGACCGCTGGGGCGCGAGCGCCGCCGTCTGGCTGGAGCGGGTGATCGCCACGCCGCTCGACGTGCAGGGATTGCGACTGGCGCAACTGGCGCCGCAGGTGCGGCTCAACGAACTGGAATTCGATTTCTCTACGCAGCGGGTAGACATCGCCGGGCTGAATGCCTTGCTGGTGCAAGCGGCCGGACAGACGCTGCCGCCGCTCGAGGTCGCAACCTTCCAGGGCATGGTCACCGGCATCATCGACCTGGTGTTCGAATACCAGGGACGGTTCTTCATCGCCGACTACAAGAGCAACTTCCTCGGCGGACAGTTCAGTGACTACGAACGTCCGGGGCTTGAGCAGTCCGTGTACGAACGCCGCTATGACCTGCAGTACCTGCTCTACACCCTGGGGCTGCACCGCTACCTGCGCCAGCGCCTCTGCGGTTACGACTACGCGCGCCATTTCGGCGGAATCTACTACCTGTTTCTGCGCGGGATGCGTCCGGAAAGCGGGCCGGCGTGCGGTGTGTACTTCGACCGGCCCGACCCGGCGCTTGTTGAAACGCTGGACCGGCAGATTTTCATCCACGCGGGGACGGCATGAACGGCTTCCTGCGACGCCTGATGGAAAGCGGCGGTCTACCGCCGCTGGCGTATTACTTTGCCCGCTTCGTGGCACGCGGCTGCGGGGCGGATGAAGACGGCCTGCTGGCCCGCAGTGCTGCCCTGGTCAGCCTGCGCAACCTGCAGGGCGATGTCTGCGTGGACCTCGCGGAGCAGGCGGGGTGCCCCCTGTTCGAGGACGGGGATGACGGCGAGACGGCGCGCGAGCTTCCCCGTGCACCGGCGCTCGACGAGTGGCTGGAGGCGCTGACCAGGGCGTCCTGGGTGGGTCTACCCGGGATGAACGCACCGCTTATCCTTGACGAGCACCGCCTCTACCTCGGCAAGTACTGGCAGTACGAGCAGACGGTGGCCACGGCCCTGCGGGAGCGTCTGGAATCCGCGGCGACGCTGGATACAGCGCGGCTGCTTGATGGACTGCGGCGCCTGTTCAGGGATGTTCAGGGCGGTGAGACCGACTGGCAGAAGGTCGCGGCGGCGATCGCGGTCAGGCACCGCTTTGCCGTGATCTCGGGCGGGCCGGGCACCGGCAAGACCACCACCGTGGTGAAGGTGCTGGCACTGCTGCTGGAACAGGACCCGGGACTGCACATCGCCCTGGCGGCGCCGACCGGCAAGGCGGCGGCGCGACTCACGGAAGCCATTCGCGGCGGCAAGGGCCGTGTCGATGCGGCGCCAGGCGTGCTCAACCGCATCCCGGGGGAAGCGAGTACCTTGCACCGGCTGCTGGGCGCGGATTTCCGCAGCGGCTTCCGCCACCACCGGGACAACCCGCTGGTGCTCGACTGCCTGGTGGTGGACGAGGCGTCGATGATCGATCTGCCGCTGATGGCCCGCCTGCTGGAGGCGCTGCCGCCCCGAAGCCGTCTCATCCTGCTCGGCGACCGCGACCAACTGGCGTCGGTCGAGGCGGGTAACGTGCTCGGTGATATCACAGGGCATGGCCGGGAGCTTCGCTACAGCCGCGCGCAGCTCGATTTCCTGGAAGATCTCGGCATGACGACCGGCGGCGGGGCGCTGCCGGGCGCGGCGCCGTCCCCGCGCATCGCCGATGCAGTGGGGCTGCTGCGGGTCAGCTACCGGTTTGCCGGGAACAGCGGCATCGGGGAACTGGCACGCCGGGTCAATGCCGGGGAGGGGGAGGCGGTATTCCGTTTGTTCGGGGACGGCCGTTACCGCGATATCGCCTGGCTCGACGCGGGGGAGAGCAGCCTCAATCCAGCCTGCCTCGACTGGGCGGTGGAACGCTATGCCCGCTACCTGCAGGGGGATGATGTGCTCGCTGCGCTCCGCACCTTTGAGCAGACGCGGGTGCTGGCCGCGTTGCAGGGCGGACCCTTCGGCGTGGTGGAAATCAACCGGCGCATCGCCGAGCGACTGCAGGCGCTCGGACTGATACGCGGCGGGGATGAATATCACGGCAAACCGGTGATGGTGACGACCAATGACTACGAGGTGGGCCTGTTCAACGGTGACATTGGCCTGTTGTGGCGCGCCGCGGACGATAGCCTGCGCGCCTGGTTCGCCTTCACGGGAAACGAGCTGCGAAGCGTGTCCATTCGTCAGCTGCCCGAGCACAGCTGTGCCTATGCCCTGACGGTGCACAAGAGCCAGGGCTCCGAATTCGACGAAGTGCTGCTGGTGCTGCCATCCTCGGAGAATCCCGTTCTGACCCGCGAACTGGTTTACACCGGCATCACGCGGGCCAGAAACCGGGTCACCATCCAGGGTGAACGGCAGACCTTCATGCAGGGTTGCCAGCGTCGCGTGCAGCGGGCTTCGGCGCTGTCGGAAAAACTCGGCTGGGTTAGCGGGGAGACTACATCCTGATGAGTGTCCATCCATTTAAGAAATTAACTAAACGCAAAGACGCAAAGAAACATAGTCATGAATAAACAATTAAAAATGTTTTCGTCTTAGAGGAGTGAACGGCGTTTTGGATCAATCCTCCGTAAGGATAGTCATCCCGGCAGGAGTGGTGATCCAGTTATTCGACGTTGCAATAGATTAACTGCCGGGGGTTGAATGGACCGCACCGAACGCTTTTATAAAATCGACCAGCTGCTGAGCGAGCGGCGCTGCGTGACGATGGACACGCTGATGGAGACGCTGGGGACCTCGAAGGCCACGATCAAGCGCGATCTCGAGTACCTGAGGGATCGTCTCCATGCGCCGATTGTCTGGGACCGTGCGCTGCGGGGTTACCGCTACGATGCATCCGATCCCCGCGCGTCAGGCTACAAGCTGCCCGGTCTCTGGTTCAGTGCGGCGGAAATCCATGCCCTGCTCACGCTGCAGCAGTTGCTGGCAAATCTCGGGGACGGCCTGCTCAAGCCCCATATCCAGCCGCTGCTCGCACGTCTCGAGGCGCTGCTGGAGAGCCGGGATGCCACCGGCGATGAAGTGCGCAAGCGTATCCGCATCCTGCACATGGCCGCACGCTCGACAAAGCTGGATCATTTCGAGACCGTGGCCAGCGCCACCTTCAGGCGCCGGCGGTTGCGGATCCGCTACTGCGCACGCTCGAGTGACGCGGAGAGCTGGCGCGAGATCTCTCCCCAGCGCCTGGTGCACTATCGGGACAACTGGTATCTCGACGCCTGGTGCCATTTGCGCAATGCCTTGCGTGTGTTCGCGGTGGATGCCATTGGCACGGCCGAGATGCTCGAGAGCACGGCGAAAGCGGTGTCAGAACGACGTCTCGAAGCGGAACTCGCCGGCGGCTACGGCATCTTTGCCGGCAAGGAACTGAGCTGGGCCCGGCTGCGTTTCACGCCGGCGCGCGCACGCTGGGTTTCCGCCGAGCGGTGGCACCCGGAGCAGCGTGGGTGGTTCGAAGCCGACGGCTCCTGGCTGCTGGAACTACCCTACAGCGCCGAGCATGAACTGCTCATGGATATTCTCAGGCATGGGCCGGAGGTTGAGGTTCTGTCCCCGGCGCGACTGCGCACGCACGTGCGCGAACAGCTCGCGGCCGCGGCTTCGCGCTATGCGGACTGAGCTGTCCGTGCCGCAGGCTCATCCAGTGAGCCACTGAGTCCCGCACACTGTATTACCTGAAGCCTCCCGACCCGGGAGTTGCATGGAGATACAGTGATGAAACTTGAAGAGCTGGTGCAAACCGTGACGTTCATACTCTGTCTTGTCGCAAGCGGCGTGGTACTGCCCATGGGGCTGGTGCTCGTCAGTGAGCCGCAATTCACCCGGCCACTGTCGGTGCTGCCGGAGCCGGTTATCATTTTCGAGGCATCGACATAAGCGGGTTGCAAGGAATGGACAATGACAGGGCAGGAATTGCAACAACCGTCAACCGTGTTGCCGGATGCCGAACAGGCCATGGCGGGCTCGGCTTTATGTCCCGGTAATTGCTGCTGACCGGGTGTTGCCGGTCACGTTTTACCCCTGCTGTTTGAAGATCCAGACGTCTTTCAGACGGAGTTTTGCCTTGACCTCTTCGGCATGGGCGCGGGCTTCACTCGCTGTCCCGAAACCGGTTATCTGCACGCGCCAGAACACCCGGCCTTTCACCTCGCTCCGGTTCTCTTCTACGGGGACGCCACGGTCGCGAGCTCTGGCTGCGAACCGTTCCGCCAGCGCCTTGTTCGGGTCGGACAGAAGGTTGATCACCCAGCGACCCTCCCTGCGGCTCGTCTGCGGCGGATTCGCATCGGCGGCGGTGGCGGGGGTGGCCGTGTCCGTGGCCGGCTCCCCCCTGGATACCTCGATCGGTATTTCCTCCACGGAATGCAGCGCCAGTCTGGCGTCACCCGCTGATTTGCCGCGCTGGACCACTGGTTGCGACACGACCGAAGTGAATACCGTGGCGGGCGTTTCCTCATCCGTTCTCTCCACCCGGCCGGCTGTTGCCGCAGATTCTGGCGTGGTCCCGGCAGGCGGGCGCGCAATGCCTGCCGCGGGCGCCTCGGAGGGAATGTCGGCTTCCGTGGTCACCATCACTGTATGGCTTGCAGCCCTGGTTTCGACGGTAACCGGCTGTTGCTGCGCGGCGAGTGAGGTCAGTCTGGCATCCAGACCGGAAAATGACTCGGTTAATGCGCGCAAACGTGCATTCAGGGAGGCGTATTTACCCTCGAGGAGACTGGCGGGAAACGCCCAGGTTTTAACCTCGACAAAATCGTTTTCCAGCGTATTCAATCGTTTGTTGATTCCGAAAATATAGATATCGACGCCAACGATCAGGGAGATGACGACAGCGAGTGAAAAGACTTCCAGCGCCTTCAGTTTGCGTCTGCGATGGGGCAGCCGCTCCGGTCCCGGGGGTGTGTGTCGGCTGAGGCCGGCATTTTCGCGGTTGCGCCAGTCCGCAAGGGGTGGCTGGGTATGCGCGGTCGCGGGCGCCGTAGTGGATGACTTCTTCCTGTTCAGCCAGTTCAACATAAATTAGTGTCCTTTCTGACTCGTTGCAGGGTGTCTGTAGCGATGATCCGGAAATCATCCTGACCGGAATCGGTTGAATGGCTTGCTTCCTGCGTCATTTCCCCCGACATCGATCCATTCCCTGTGGTTGTGTTGTCATCCGCCACTGTGTCGCTGGCCCCTGGCGGTCCCAGAGGTCCGATGTGGTGTTTCTGCCACGTCCCTGCCGACGGTTGTCTGCGCATGCATCAGTTTTTTTTCAATATTCGTCCCAGTACTCCCGCTAACAGGGATCCGGTTGCCGGATGATTGTGAACCTGTTTCAGTGGAACCCATTCTGCCGAGATGTTATTCAATCGCCGGTCCGGGAATCTTCGCCGATTACTGGAACAGGCCTGCTCCTGTTTTGTGTTAAAACTGCGTCGGTCAGGCGACTTTCTTCGATCTTCCATTCTCCATCCTGCCGTCATGGCATGCATGCGTTAAGCGGCGGGCCGAATTCTATCAAATCACTGCAATCCCACAATGTTTTTTCCGGCCTGAATAATGTGGCAGGTCGAGGCAAGGGAGTGATATTGCGGATGCCGGGCCGTAAGTGGTTTCTTAAATGACTGATTTTTAATAGTCTTGCCCAGGGTTGTGTGGGCGGTATTACCGTCCCGCCATCGAATGATGACGGGACGACAAAATTCAGGCACTGGTATCGGTCCTTTCCCGCGCGCGGTAGCGATCGCCCTCTACCGGTAGGTATGCGGGGCTGGCTTCGAAATGTCACAGTCGAGCAGGAATATGGATACAGCCGCCTGCGCACAGGTAACGTCGGTTAACGGTGGACGAAAGACAATAATTGTTCGCAGTGCCCGGTTTTCCGCCTGCATTAAGACGTTTCATCCACGCGCCAGACCGGGGCCTGGCGTCGCAGGAGGCATTGATCAGGCTATTTCTGCTCCCGTGTCAGCCACCCCGGTCGATTTCTTTCGGGAAATTGTCCGGCAGGTGCGCGTACGGGTGGTCGATGGGCGTCTCCCGGTAGGCCTGGCGTGTTTTTTCGGATTCGAAATAGATGGTCAGGTTGCCATCGACCATAGAAGGATGGCCTTCCACGTTCTCGATGTCGCGACTGGTAATCGGATCGATGGTATTGATGAGATGATCCGGTTCATGCAGCCGGTGACTTTGCTCGCGGTCGCGGGGCAGGGTGTCCGAAGCGACCCAGTTGAGGTTCTCAAAACCCTTGACCGGTGTTTCTTGTGCGTGTGTCGAAGTATTCATGGGCATCTCCTTATCCTTTGTTGGATGTTCAGGTCGCCGGATGCGTGCG
Source organism: Gammaproteobacteria bacterium (assembly GCA_049688075.1). Taxonomy (GTDB): domain Bacteria; phylum Pseudomonadota; class Gammaproteobacteria; order UBA9214; family UBA9214; genus CAVQCA01. The sequence goes on along the minus strand of JBAVKA010000402.1, from coordinate 3,144 downwards.
TTCGGTGCATCACGGACGATCCTGGCGTGTGTAACGGGTTGAACGGGTAATCGAAGACCAGTCGTACCGCCGTCGATCAGACCTGCAAGGCATCAACGCTCCAGCCAACGCCGCCTGCTATCGCTTCCGGATGGCGCCGGTGCACCGTCTCTTCCAATTCGGCCACCTGACCGGCGGGTACATCGACCATCAGTAGTATCTCCCGATGGCGCATCGCACTCTGGAATTCGGCCAGATGAACATTGGGCGTATGCGCGACGAATTCCAGCCCCGTCAGAAAAGATACCAGCATGATCCCGGCCGGAAGCAGCAGCCACCACCACGGCAGCGACATTACTGCAAGTATCACCAGTGCGATCAGCGCCATGAAAAACAGGGCCAGATTACCACCCCAGAGATAACGCTCGATCCGCGCTCCCAGATCATTACGTTGCATCCGGGAGGCAACGGGCAAGCCGTTTACGTCACCACCGCGTCCCGCGATGGCATGCATGAACTTGCGTTCAATGCCGCGTGCCTCTAGTTCGCTCACCACCGCCCCGGCGTGCTCGGTGTCGGGCAGCAGAAAATAAAGGCGTCGTTTTATCATGAAATCCTCCTGGGAAGGGTCTGATACCGAATCCCTACATGTAGGTTCTGACTTCCTCTCCGGGATCGGGCAGACCGGCAACCCGCCAGGCTTCGCGCTGACTGTGGAACAGAAGTTCCACGCCGTGCGGGCCCAGGTGATTCACGTGGCATACATGCCGGAACGAGGGCGGGGCCGCGCCAAATTTATCGTAATGTCGCCGCAGTGAATGAATCACTCCCCAGTGGGATTGAGTGAGTTCCGTCAGGCCATCGTGCACGGCAATCTCTGCCGCCAGCCGTTCCGTCCACTCCCGCGGGTTCTTGAGAAAGCCCTCGTTGTCAAAATCGGGCAGATGGTCAGAGAGGTGATTGCGGTTGTCCATTGTCGCTGCACTCCTTAGAAAGGTTGTGTTGCCAGGAAACCCGGTCCGCGACATGAACTCTGGACAGCACTGAATCTGTACGCGCCGCTTGCGAAATCTCTTATACCTAATAATCAATAGTAAACCCGAGTAACTTAGTCAAGTATCGGGTGGCGCCGCCATGCCGGCTATTTTCCGCTGTGCGTCCGGTTCCTGGACATCCAGGTTGATGGGCAGGGCGGTGGTGTACTTCATCTGTTCCATAGCGAAGCTGGAGGTGACGTTTGAGAGTTCGATGCGATCAATCAGCGTTTTGTAAAACCGGTCATAGGCCGCGATGCTGTCGATGGCGACGCGAAGCAGATAATCGACATCGCCGCTCATGCGGTAGGCTTCCATCACCTCCGGAAGGTCGTTGACCACCTTGTCAAAGCGTTCTATCCATTCCCGGCTGTGCTGATCGGTCTTGATCGCCACGAATACCGTGACGTTAGCGTTGACTTTCACGGGATCCAGCAACGCGACCCGGCCGAGGATGAAGCCATGAGCCTCCAGTCTCTGGATTCGCTTCCAGCAGGGAGTCACCGAGAGGGGTATCTGCGCGGCAATCTGTTTGACCGTCAGACTGGCGTCAGTTTGAAGCAGTTGCAGAATTTTCCGATCGGTCGTATCCATAAATTCTTGTCCTATTAAAGGGGCTTAAAAATAAAAATAATTCCCAATATACTAGGATAACTGATATATAAAATAATTATTTACTATATTATGAGGAATATTTAAAAAAAACATATAGACTGACGTTAACCATAATGCAATGTGTCTCACGCCAGGAGTCGAACGATGGAATTAGTCATGAAACAGCCTGAAATCATCGGATTACCACCGAATGTCGGTAGCTGGAGCGCAATCGGCATCCCCGGTTTCGTATCCGGAGCGCTCAAACGCTGGGAACGGGAACAGGGGAGATTGCCCGCGCGATTCGTGCTGGTCGCCTGTCCCACGGTGGAAATCAACGCCAACGGCGGTCTTCCCTCCCGGGTCAGAGAACTGACCAACCCGCGCCACCGCTTGCAGCATTTCACCGGATGTCACAAGCCCTATCTGGTTATTTTCCTTGAGGGCGAGGATGCCGACGCGCGTCGGGACGAGATCCAGCAATGGCTCGCCTGGTCCGAGGGCTATCAGGTGGAATGCACGGACGGCTCGCCGCGACTGCGTTTCATCGAAGCCATCGAGGAGCGTGACGATTTCTCTTGACGAGAAGTAGTGTCCATCCATAAAGAAACTAACTCACCGCAAAGACGCGAAGACCGCAAAGTGTATGTTTGTTTTCGTTAAAGAATTACTCTGCGTACTTTGCGTCTTCGCAGTGAAAACAGTATTTATTGATGAACACTAATGTATCTGCCATTCAGTCATGGCTGGTAATTCTGTACGGATCGACTAATCTGACACTTGTCTCTTGCGCAATGCCACGGCCATACCGGGGGGCACACGATAATTGTGAACTGGCGCGGGTGGCAGGAGAAGGGAGACATTCCGGCAATTAATCGCTACAGATCCAGGTTCATGGAGAATATTTATTATGATGATGACACGCAAGAAAATGACGGGACTTCTGCTGGCTTCCACCGCCGCCGCGTTGTTTGGCGCCGCGAATATTACGGTCGCCGCAGAGGAGGCTGCAACCAGCGCGGAGGTGAAGTGCATGGGTATCAACGCCTGCAAGGGCACCGCCGAATGCGCCAGCGCTAACAATTCCTGCAAGGGCCACAACAGCTGCAAGGGCCAGGGATGGGTGCATGCCAGCAAGGAAGATTGCGACGCCAAGGGTGGCACGGTAGTCGACGAGTAAAGACCGTTACCGAACCCAGGGAGCCCGTCCGGCTCCCTGGTGTTTTTTTTGGTAAATACCGACACGACCTTGCCGGTGCCGGCGTTACGGGCAATGCAGTAAAGAGTCATTGTCACGGCTGCCTGACCGACGCTACCCTGTTACTGACTGTCCCGCACCCGCGCGGCGTGCAAACAGGATCGACATGGCGAATCCAGAACCTTGCCAGGCACGGTACCCGAGTCTCGGTTTCGGACTCGGTTTGCGCACGCAACACTACCAGGAAATACTGGACAGCAGTCCATCGGTCGACTGGTTCGAGGCGCTGACGGAGAACTATCTCGTCCCCGGCGGCAAGCCGCTTTACTACCTGGAGAC
>JBAVKA010000401.1:0-3022 GCA_049688075.1 Gammaproteobacteria bacterium | reverse complement strand
AGCGCACCGACCTGCTGGCCGAGGAACAGGAACGCCAGGATCAGGAAGCCGCCGAACGGGCACGGATCGAGGCGGAAGAGCAGGAGCGCATCGAGGCGGCGCGCAAGGAGCGGGAAGAGGCTCTCAGACTGGAGGAGGCAAAGCGCGCCGAGGAGGAATCCCGACTCAAGGCCGAGGAAGAACAGAAACGCAAGACCGAGGAAGAGAACCGCAAGGCGGCGCCTGCGAAAGCGGGGCCCCGGTCGCCTGCGCCTGCCCGTGAAGAAGCGCGCCAGAAGAAGCCCGCCGACAAGGAGCGCAAGGGCAAGAGCCTTGGAGAGGACGAGAAGACCTCGCGCTATGGCCGCACGCAGCTGCACGTGGCCGCTGACAAGAGTGGTCGCCGCCAGAAAAAGTCGAAGACCTCACGGCGCGTCACCATCACACCTACCCAGGAACACGGATTCGAGCGGCCTACGGCGCCGGTCATCCACGAGGTCGATCTGCCGGCTAACATCGCGGTTTCCGACCTGGCGCAGAAGATGTCGATCAAATCCGCGGAGGTCATCAAGACCCTGATGAAAATGGGCGTCATGGCCACTATCAACCAGATGATTGACCAGGATACCGCCACGCTGGTGGTCGAGGAAATGGGGCATATCGCAAGACCCGTGCAGGAAAACGCCCTCGAGACGGAACTCAAGCAGCGCATTCATGATATCGCCGGCGAGCGGTTGCCGCGTCCGCCGGTGGTTACCATTATGGGCCATGTCGACCATGGCAAAACCTCGCTGCTCGACTATATCCGCCGTACCCAGGTTGCTGAAGGCGAGGCCGGCGGCATCACCCAGCATATCGGCGCTTATCATGTCGAAACCCCGAAGGGGATGATTACTTTTCTGGATACTCCCGGCCATGCCGCGTTCACCGCCATGCGCGCCCGTGGCGCGCAGGTGACGGATATTGTGATTCTGGTGGTCGCGGCGGATGACGGCGTCATGCCGCAGACCCGGGAGGCGGTGCAGCATGCCCGTGCGGCCGGCGTGCCGCTGCTGGTAGCGGTCAACAAGATCGACAAGCCGGAGGCGGATCAGGAACGGGTCAAAAATGAGCTGTCCGCCCTGCAGGTCATTCCGGAAGACTGGGGCGGCGACACCATGTTCGCGCCGGTTTCCGCCAAGACCGGATCGGGCGTCGATGAATTGCTGGATGCGATCCTGCTGCAGTCGGAAATGCTCGAGCTCACCGCAGTCCAGGATTGTCCGGCGACCGGTATCGTCGTGGAGTCCAGTCTGGACAAGGGCCGCGGCGCCGTGGCGACCATCCTGGTGCAGAACGGTGTTCTCCATCGCGGCGATCTGATCCTCACCGGACAGGAATGGGGCAGGGTGCGCGCCATGTTCGACGAGAGCGGCCAGCAGATCAGCGAGGCCGGTCCGTCCATGCCTGCGCTGGTGCTGGGACTTTCGGCGGTGCCCAATGCCGGCGACGAGGTGATGGTCGTCTCGGATGAGCGCAAGGCGCGTGAACTCGCCGCGCAGCGCCAGGAACGCTCGCGCGACCAGCGGCTTGCCAAGCAGCAGCAGGCGCGCCTCGAGGATGTGTTTTCGCAAGTCGGTGAGGGCCGGGCGGCGGCGGTCAACATCGTGCTCAAGGCCGATGTGCAGGGCAGCGCCGAGGCCCTGAGCGAGGCGCTTTCCAATATCGCCTCCGAGGAACGGGAAGTGAACGTAAAGGTGGTCTCCAGCGGCGTCGGCGGCATCAACGAGTCCGACGTCAACCTCGCGGTCGCTTCCAATGCCATCATCATCGGCTTCAACGTGCGCGCCGATGGTTCGGCCAAGCGTCTGGTCGAGGAGAACAACGTCGATCTGAAATACTACAGTGTCATTTACGACGCCATCGACGACGTGAAGAACGCGGTCAGCGGGATGCTGGCTCCCGAAGTCAAGGAGGAGATTATCGGGCTGGCCGAGGTGAAGGAAGTGTTCCGCTCGCACAAGCTCGGCGATATCGCCGGTTGCATCGTCCTCGACGGCGTGGTGCGCCGCCGTGCGCCGATCCGGGTTCTGCGGGACAATGTCGTGGTGTTCGAAGGAGAGCTGGAATCGCTGCGCCGTTTCAAGGACGACGTCAGCGAGGTCAGGTCGGGCACCGAGTGCGGCATCGGCGTGAAGAACTACAGTGTGAAAGTCGGTGACCAGATCGAGGTCTTCGAGCGGTTCGAGATCGCGCGGCAGCTCTAGACCGGCATTGTTACCAGCCTGCAATCATGCCCAGGGAGTTTCCAAGGACGCGTCGCGTCGGTGAACAGATCCAGCGCGAGGTGGCCGGAATCCTGCAGGAGGAATTCAAGGATCCCCGGCTGGGCATGATCAGTGTCTCCGGTGTCGAGGTCTCGCGCGACCTGGCGCATGCCCGGGTCTATATCTCCGTACTGGGCGGGGAAGATGACGTCAGTGAAACCATCAAGGTATTGAACAAGGCCGCCGGATTCCTGCGCCACCAGCTAGGACAGCGGATGCGGCTCCGCTCGGTACCGCGATTGCGGTTCCTGTACGACGGGTCGCTGGCCGAAGGGGCGCGGATGGATGCGCTGATCGCGGCGGCCCTCGCCGGCCGGTGCCCGCCGGAAAATAAAGATTAGCCGCACGCGGCGCGAGGTGATTGATTATGGGTCGACGTCACGGCGATGAACGGCGTGTGGATGGCATTCTGCTGCTGGACAAACCGGCCGGACTGACCTCCAATGCCGCTCTGCAGAAGGTTAAGCGGCTCTACCGTGCCCGCAAGGCCGGTCATACCGGCAGTCTGGATCCGCTGGCGAGTGGTCTGCTGCCGATCTGCCTGGGCGAGGCAACCAAGGTCTCCGGGTTCCTGCTCGATGCCGACAAGCACTACTGGGTGTCGTGCCGCCTGGGGGTGCGCACGACCACCGCCGATGCCGAGGGGGAGGTGCTGGAGACGCGCCCGGTGGAGGCGGTCACCGAAAAACGGCTGCTCGAAGTCATGGAGAGCTTCAACGGTGTCATCGAGCAGATTC
>JBAVKA010000400.1:0-2957 GCA_049688075.1 Gammaproteobacteria bacterium | reverse complement strand
GTCATCGAAGACAATCACGACCTCGCGGCCAACCTCTGCGAGTACCTCGAGGAACGGGGTCACCTGGTGGATGCCGCCGAGGACGGCCTCACCGGCCTGCACCTGGCGGTGCGCAATACCTATGACGCCATCGTGCTCGACGTGATCCTGCCGGGCATGAACGGCATCACGGTGTGCCGCAAGCTGCGCGAGGAGGCGGGCAAGGAAACCCCGGTGGTAATGCTCACCGCCCGCGATTCCATCGAGGACCGGGTCACCGGACTGGAGGCCGGGGCGGACGATTATGTGATCAAGCCCTTCGCCCTGCGCGAAGTCGACGCGCGGCTGCATGCCCTGGTGCGGCGCGCTTCCGGCAAGGGCCAGTTGCGACGGCTGGAGGTGGCCGATCTCAGCTTCGACACCGGCACCCTGATGGTACGACGCGGCGAACGTGATATCGAACTGCCACCCATCCCGATGCGTATCCTCGAGATGCTGATGAAACTCTCGCCCCGGGTGGTGTCGCGGAGCGATATCGAGGTGCAAATCTGGGGCGATACACCCCCGGACAGCGATGCCCTGCGCGCCCACATGCATGTGCTGCGCAGCGCCATCGATCAATCCGGTGAGGCGCCGCTGCTGCAGACGGTGCGCGGCCGTGGTTACCGGCTCGCGGATGCCGATACGCTTTAAACGCAGCCTGCGCTTCCGGGGCGGACTCGCCTTCGCCCTCTTCGGAGGCCTCCTTAGCCTGCTGCTGAGCGGCTGGCTGTACCTTGCCACGCATGATGCCGGGCTGCGTCTGATGGACGAGACCCTCAAGGCGGAACTGGAAGACTACCTTACCCGGCGGCAACGCAACCCCAACTCCCTTCCCCAGGCCACCGTGACGGTGCTGGGCTACGTATCCCCCGCTCCGCCGGGAGCACCGCCGCCACCCGTGGAATTGCGCCCGCTGCCGCCCGGCCTCACCTCGCTGACTCTGCAAGGCGTGCCCTATCGGCTGCTGGTTCAGGATGCGGGCGAGTCCCGCTACTACCTGCTCTACAACGAAACCCACCAGCTGGCCCGCGAAACGCATTTCGTTTGGCTGCTCGGCAGCGGGGTGCTGGTGATAACGCTGCTCGCGAGCGCCGGCGGTCTGTGGCTGGCTGGCCGCGTCATCACTCCGGTCTCGGAACTGGCCGAACGAGTCAAAGCGCTGGAACCGGAGGCGATGCACTCGCCGCTGGGGGCGGACTTCCCCCGCGACGAACTGGGCGCGCTGGCGCGCGCCTTCGACCGTTATCTCACCCGCCTCGGCGCCTTCATCGAACGCGAGCGCGCGTTTACCGCCGATGTCAGCCACGAACTGCGCACGCCGCTGTCCATTATCCAGGGGGCGGCGGAGATCCAGGAGGAAGATGCCTCCCTCACTCCCCGCCAGCGGGCACGCGCCCTGCGCGTGCAGCGGGCGGCCCAGGACATGGCGGAAATCACCACCGCGCTGCTGGTGCTTGCGCGGGAACAGCGATTCGGCAGCGCCCCGCCCACCGCAGTGGCGAGGCTGGTACAGGACGCGGTGGAAAGACACCGCCACCTGCTGGATGGCAAGTCCACCGAGGTCAAACTGGAAATCGAATCCGATCCTCACCTGGCAGCGGATCGGGCCTTGCTGCTGATCGTGGTGGGCAACCTCATCCGCAATGCCTTTCAGCATACCGACCAGGGCGAGGTCACTATCCACCTGACGGCGGATCAGCTGCGTATCACCGACACGGGGCGCGGCATCGCCGAGGCGGAACTGGCGCGCATTTTCCAGCGTCATTACAAAGGCAGTGACAGCGGCGGCGAAGGCATTGGCCTGTCGCTTACCAAGCGGATCTGCGATTGCTATGGCTGGGACATTGCCGTGGAAAGCCGCCACGGGTGCGGGACCGAGGTCCGGCTGGAATTCAGGCTGGAACCACTCGCCGCCTCCTGATCCTCCGGTTCCCGGGCCGGGGCGCGCTCACCGTCTTCACGTATCCTTAACGTTTTCTTGATGTTTACATGACATGTCGTTGACGCGTGCTTCACGCCCGACGGGATAGGGTATGCACGCGTTTTTCATCAGCCCGAGATGCAAACTCCGATGTCCACGATGCTAACCCCTCCCGATTGGCTCAAGCCTTTCATGCCGTTTCTGTCCTGGTGGCCGATGGTCAACCGGCGCACCCTGCGCGATGATCTCATGGCCGGACTCACCGGCGCGGTGGTGGTTCTGCCGCAAGGCGTGGCATTCGCCACCATCGCCGGCATGCCGCCGGAATACGGCCTGTATGCGGGTATCGTACCCGCTATCATCGCCGCACTGTTCGGTTCCTCCTGGCATCTGGTCTCCGGCCCCACGACCGCCGCCTCCATCGTGCTGTTCTCCATCCTGTCCACCTATGCGGAGCCGGGTTCCGCTCCCTACGTGCAGCTCGCGTTCACCCTCACCTTCATGGTAGGCATGATCGAACTGGCGCTGGGATTGTCGCGTCTCGGTGCGCTGGTGAATTTCATTTCCCATTCGGTGGTAATCGGTTTTACCGCCGGCGCCGCCATCCTGATCGCCACCAACCAGGCCAAGAATTTCTTTGGTATGTCCATCCCGCGCGGCAGCTCCTTCGTCGAAACCTGGGAGACCCTGTTCACCCACCTGGACCAGATCGGGCCCTATGTCACCGCCGTCTCCCTCACCACGCTGCTGATCGGAGTGCTGGTTCGCCGTTTCCTGCCTCGCTGGCCGTATATGATCATCGCCATGCTCGGGGGCAGTGTACTGGGCATCATTCTGCAGCAAGCCGGGGTCAAGACCATCAGCACCGTGGGCGCGCTGCCTTCCGTCCTGCCGCCGCTGTCTATGCCGAACCTGTCATTTGACAGCCTGCGCGATCTGTTCAGCGGCGCGGTGGCCGTCACCCTGCTGGCGCTTACCGAGGCGGTTTCGATTGCCCGCGCCATGGCGGTGCGCA
>JBAVKA010000399.1:0-4928 GCA_049688075.1 Gammaproteobacteria bacterium | reverse complement strand
GGGCCGGCCGGTCGGCCCGGGCATCCAGGGCTTTGGCCAGCCACTGGAGCTGGACTTCGCCGAGGCGGCCGAGCAGGTCGTTCGTTCTCTGAAGCGAGTCGAGGAGGAACCAGTTGGCGCGCGGCGTCTCGAGGATCGACACGTGCTTGTCGATCACCGGCGGCTCGCCTGCCGGCCAGGAAATCGCGTCGTGAAAGGGGGGAAGATGGATCGGCATGCGGGGGCTCTTCGCGATTTGTGAGGCGGCTCGGGAATCCGTCCTACGGGAATTTTGAGGGCCATTTACGAACAATAAGCAATATTATATCAGGACTTCGGGCACTCCATCACTGTAGGACGTTATCGGCTGAGAGTGCAGGAAACGGCTGCATTGAAGATGACCCGAAGACAAAGCTTCCTCGTCGCCGAGTGGTGGTTCTCAAGTAACCACTATCCGGACTCAGAAGCCAAAACCCGCAATGCGAGGGCGAATGCAGCCTGGATATCGACCAGCGCAGCGCCGTATCAATCACACCCGTCATGCTCGACCATGACTTCGCCACTTTCCGGGTCCTTTAGCGGATTGCCTTTGTCGTCTGTAACGACGGTATTGACGAACATCATCGACTGAATGCGATTGAAGTGATCATCCAACGCATGATTGACTTCCCGGTCTTTCATGCCTTCATAGATCATTACATGGTTGTTGCGTTCCCACTGAAGTTCAGCTTCTGTAGGATAATCCAGCCGCCGCTGTTGCCAGGTTAGTGGCTGCGTACTGCAAGCACACATGAAGAGAGCGACAGACATTACACCCATCCACGAAAAGCAAGTCTTCACTTTCAAGATATCCCTCCTTGTTCGGCTTCCATATGACTGCATCTGAGGATCTATTTTTATTAGCTAATAACGTTTGCTCCGTTTATTCATTGCTGTAACAGTAAAAGTAGCAGGCGTACCAAATATTTAAATTGTGGATATTACGTATCACCAACTATTGCGTGGCTAACTTTCCAATTTAATGGGTAGATACCAATCACCCATGATGCCATTCACCCGCCATATACATGGTCAATATGGCTATAGAGTTAGTTGAGACTCTGCTGCGGCTGCTGGCCGAAATGGAGCGGAAGGAAATGGAACTTCCGAATGACAGCCTGGACGAGTCGGAGGGGGAAAGCGGGTAAAAGCGGAAGTATGTTCTTTACGAAAGGTTCTATACTTACTCTGCGACGCCAGCCAGCCAGCTAACCTAGGGGCCGATGACACCCACTGTTCAACTGCGTCATGCGGGAGCTACCTTATTTTCCGTACTGGTGTCCGTACGGCAATCGGCAGTTCATCATAAAATCACATAAGCAATTGAATTATATGTCGTGTCATGCAAGGCACGCGCAAAAAACGACGGCCCGTAAAGGGCCGTCGCTCGGTGACATGTCAGCCGTCACCGCTGACGCGTTATTGGGTTATTGTGTTATTGGGTTATTAGATTCCATGCGCCAGAGTGGGTAGTATGCCCGCAACGGGTTGACCAGCAGTTATCCGCATGTGCCAATCACTTGTCAGAAGAGGGCAACCGGCCGTGGTGGTACAGACTGTTACGGCTGTCAGTAATCGAACAATTCGTACCAGTTCTTGCAGCGTACATCGCCGTGGAGTTTCTCAAGAATCGTCAGGGCGGCAAGCTTCTGGGTGTCCCAGGGCGAGTCGACCTCATTCCCGTGCCGGTGTGCATTGCATTCCTCGATCAATTGCTTCACCGCTGCTTCGAGTGCATCGACTTCCGTGTCATCGAGCACCATGTGATGTGCGCAAGTAGCCATAGTAGTGTCTCCTGGTATGTATACGAGTTCTAGGTATTATTTCGGCAGCCGCGAGTATCTCTTCAGCAAGGTCCAGGAGTCTGTCGGATTCAGGATTAATCTACTGCGCTGATGGGAGAGCGGTCCATAATTTCCCGATTTCTCGTTGCATGGAACCACTATGCGCCTCGAAATCGGAAAAACCCTGTCCTCGCTCTCCCGCCATGCTCGCTACGATTGCCTGAATCCGACAGGCTCCTAGCCGCTCATGATCCGCGGCCAGCGCTCGTGCACGGCGTCTGGCAGTTCCGGTTCAACCGTGACGACGTAGACGCGGCGCTCATGCCGGCGCCGCGCGACCAGTCCCTGGATCCATTGCCCCCGGGTCAGGTCATACCAGTGGCTGTGGCCCTCGAAGTCCTTTTCCATAAAGCTCTTGAGCAGCAGCTTGACCGGCACGGGAAACCAGCGGTCCCAGCGCCCGCCGTAAATGGTATCGAGTCGCGCCCACCCGCCCGGGGGCAATTCGCCGGACTGGTCGTGGCGGCGTCCCCAGGCCAGCAGTTCCGTGCCGCCCCGGCGTGTGCGCACCGGCAGCATGGCCGCGGGGTTCGGGAAATATACCCGCACGTCCCTGCCGTTTACGGAGTAGTAAACGCCGCCGCACATCACGCTATCCGCGTGTTCCGTTTCTGGTCCGTATTTCCACGGGTACAGATAATTTCCGAAAACACTCAGCCTTCTGAATAGTCATCACGGTTAAAAAAACCTCGTGCCGGGCAAGTCCTGTAGTGACCGTCGGCCGCAGGGACAATGCACACGGATGTGCAAGTGTCGCGTGAGGGCAGGATGCCGGGAGCGACTTCGGCCGTTGAGCGTACAGGGATGTATGCACAGCGTGTCACGGAAGGACTTGCCCGGCACGAGGCGTCTCATTTCAGACTCATGCCTCAGATCGTCTGCCGGTGCCCATGCGGTTTCCAGGCCGGGGCGATCACGTTCGGCATGCTCGATCGTCCGAGCAGCCGCGCCGGGGCGAGGGCGAACTCGCCGTAGCGGCGGTTGACCTCGTCCATCACGGCATTGACCTCGCCGCGCGCTTCATCCGGGGATTCGAACAACTCCCCCTGGTTGCCGGCCTCGATGGGCCCCAGCGCCGTCACCTGCACCTGGTGCACGCCCTGGCCGGCCCAGTTCTCCCGCAGCACGCTCCGGCACAGCGCCATGATTCGACGGCCGTCGTCGGTGGGCAGGGCGCAGTGCCGCTTGCCGCCCAGCCAGCCCCCGACCGTGCGCAGTCCGATAAAAAAAGTCGTCGCCTGCAACCCGTGGCGCCGCAGCCGCGCGCCGACCTTCTCGCTCATGTGCAGCAGGTAGGTCAGCAGCACCTCCCGGTCACGGGTGTCCGGCGGCACCACCTTGCCATGCCCGATGGATTTGGGCGCCGGCACCTCGCACTGCAGACTCGCTGGATCCTCACCCTGACACATGTACCAGATGCGCCGGCCCGGGTTGCCGAAGCGCCGCGCCAGTACGCTGATGGGCAGCCGTTTCATGTCACCGCAGGTCCGTACCCCGTGTTCCGCCAGGAACCCGCCGATGCCCTCGGCAATGCCGCACAGCCCGGTAACCGGCACATCCCGCAGGCGCCCGGCCGCCTCCCAGGGCGGAATGACGGTCAGGCCATCCGGCTTGTCCAGCTTGGCGGCAAATTTGGCCGTGGTCTTGTCGCCGCTGACGCCCACCGAGCACAACACGCCCGAGACCTCGAATACCCTGCGCTTGGCAAGTCGCGCCATGCGCGGAGGGGTCCCCAGCAGACGCTGGCAATGCGTTACGTCGAGGAAAGCCTCGTCCACCGAGAACACCTCGATATCCGGTGTAATATCCTGCAGCACCGTCATGATGGCCGCCGAGGTGGCGGCGTAGCGTTCCGGATGCGCCGGGCACTGGATCAGTTCAGGGCACAGCCGGCGCGCCTCTCTCAGACGCATGCCGGTTTTGATACCATAGGCCCGCGCCTCGTAGGAGCAGGTGATGATGCAGGTGCCCTGATGGCCATTGGTGATCGCCACGGGTCGCCCGCGCCATTCGGGACGGTCGCGCTGTTCGATGGAGGCGAAGAAGGCGTTCATGTCCACCAGCACAATGGCCCGCGGCCAGACCACCGGGCAGTAGTCGCTGCAGTCCGGACATTCCACGCGGGAAGCGTTGCTGGGGAACGGCATGAGAACGGTTTCCGTGGTCAGGGGTTGTCAATCGCGCGCCTGCGGATCAGGGTGTACCGATACTGTAATTATATACAGTATTCCTGGCAATACCGTACCCGGCTGCCTATGGGGTAGAAAGAATCCGGATCAGTTGACTGACGTCATACCGACGGGAGTGCAAATGTGACGATACTTCAACCCTGCCGGCAGGCAGGCGGAGCCGGTTTTCTCCCGGCGCCGGAATCCTGCGATGCGATGGATATCAATGATTTTTCAATGGCCTGGCGGAACCACGAGCCTGTGGTGGAACAACCCTGAGATTTGTATGTGGCGGATTCGATGACATCAGCAGGTTCGGGCACGAAAACCGGCAAACCGGTGGTGGACGCACGCCTCGGGCGACTGCTCGGCGTCGTCTTTCTGCTGTTTTCGCTGCTGGTGGTGAATTCGGTGTATTTGGGCGCCATCACCCTCCTCGAACAGACCAGCAACGAGATCTATCAGGATTATTTCTATCTGCTGATGTTCCTCGTCCACCTGCTGCTGGGCCTGTTGTTGACGGTGCCGGTGATCATTTTTGCGATCGGACACATGCGCCGGGCCTGGTCACGCCCCAACCGCTACGCTATCCGCGCCGGTATCGCGCTGCTCACCGGCCTCCTTCTGGTGCTGGTGACGGGGTTGCTGCTGACGCGGTTCAGTTTTCTGGAAATCAACGATCCCCTGGTGCGGAGCATCAGCTACTGGATCCACGTCATCAGCCCGTTCGCCGTCGCTTGGCTGTTCGTACTGCACCGGCTCGCCGGTCCTCCCATTCGCTGGCGGGGCGCCGTGCGCTGGTCATTCATTGCGGCGGGTTTTGCCGCCGTCATGATCCTGGTGCACGTGGGAACCCGCCTCTGGAGCGGACCGGAGGTCGTGACGAAATTCCCGCCGT
>JBAVKA010000398.1:0-1979 GCA_049688075.1 Gammaproteobacteria bacterium | reverse complement strand
CCCACCATTTGACAGAGAAGCGCGCAGAGGCCGGGAAGGCATGGTGGTTGGCATGCAGTTCCTCGCCGCCGATGAGGATGGCGATCGGGGTGATGTTGCGCGAGGCATCCGGGGTCTCGAAGTTGCGGTATCCCCACCAGTGACCGACGCCGTTGATGACACCGGCCGCCCAGAACGGAATCCACATCATCTGCACCGCGTAGAGCACCAGGCCGAGGCTGCCGAACAGCGCGATATCCACTACCAGCATCAGGGTGATGCCCAGCCAGGGAAAGCGGGAATAGAGATCACGCTCCAGCCAGTCGTCGGGCGTAAGGTGCCCGTAATGCTCGAGGGTCTCGCGGTTGGCGGCTTCCCGCCGGTAGAGTTCCGAACCTTCCCACATCACCTTGCGGATACCGAGCACCTGGGGACTGTGCGGGTCCTCCGGGGTTTCGCATTTTGCATGGTGCTTTCGATGCACGGCGACCCACTCGCGCGTCACCATGCCGGTTGTCATCCACAGCCATAAGCGGAAGAAGTGGCTGACGACGGGATGCAGATCGAGCGCGCGGTGCGCCTGGTGGCGGTGCAGGTAGATAGTCACACCGGCGATGGTCACATGGGTCAGCGCCAGCCCCGTGAGAACCACGCCGCCCCATGAGGATTGGGTCAAACCGCCGTTGCCGAGGAATTCGAGAAAAGTATCAATCATGCCAAATGGCCTCAAAAAATGGTTATCCGGAGAGTGTCCATTCACCCCTGCGCCGTTCCCGTGATGGTGCAGGAAAATCATCAATGGCGGTGCGAAAACGGGGAAAGTCGCTCGCAGGTGCGTATCGCACTTGCCGTACTGCACATTGCCGGAGCTTCTGTAACTGAAAATACGCCAAAGAGCTGCGCCTACTTTGCGCCGTTGCGGAATGGGTGTTTATTGTTATGGACCACTTGAACGGAAGTATATCACGAAAGCAGCCCCGCCAGGAGGAATCCGGCTAATGGAAGCAACGTGGCGCATTCTCAGCGAGTGCATCATTACATGACATGGGACAGGCGCTTAGCGACTGAGACGCAGATTTCCCGTGTCATCCACCCGGCAGTGCCACCCGGCCGGCAGGTAGGTGGTTGCCACGGTTTCGGTGATCAGCGCCGGGCCGCTGATACACTGTCCGGCCTGCAGCCCCTCGCGCCTCCACACCGCTACGTTATACGCATGGCCGGACAGGCGCACGTAGCACGGCAGGCCCGGATCCCCGGCCTCGACTGTCAACTTCGGCAGCGCAATGGCCGGCGGCCGACCGTGCAGGCTGGCGCGGATGTTGACCAGTTCGACCGGCGCATTCAGCCGGTGTCCGTAGCGACACTCATGCGCATCGTGAAAGGCCGGTTGCGTCCGTTCACGCCCCTGCCAGGGCAGCGTGAGGGTATAGGATTGCCCCTGATAGCGCAGATCAACGCTGAAGTCGCATTCGATGGCCGCTTCCGCGATGCCTTCCGCGATCAGCTCCAACCGGCCTTGCTCCGCCAGGATATGCAACTCCTCATCCAGCGCCCCCTCTGTGGTATCCGTCAACAATCCGGCGCGGGTGCGAGACAATTGCCGTGCGCGCGGCGCCACCAGCATGCCGAGCGCAGACAATACTCCCGCATGCACCGGCACCAGGGCGCGCTGCATGCCCAGTGCCTCGGCCAGGACGCAGACGTGCAGGCCACCGGCCCCGCCGAAGGACACCAGCACGTGCTCGCGCGGATCCACGCCGCGCTGCACCGAGATCACCCGCAGGGCCTGGACCATGTGTTCGTTGACGATCCGGATAATGCCCGCCGCGGCTTCCTCGACCTCCAGGCCGAGCGGCGCGGCGATGCCGGCCACCGCCTTTACCGCCGCGTCCGTATCGAGCGTCATGGCACCGCCCAGAAACGCCTCCGGGCGCAGCCGTCCCAGCACCAGGTTGGCATCGGTCACCGTCGCGGCCATACCGCCCTGGCCGTAGCAGGCC
>JBAVKA010000397.1:0-10484 GCA_049688075.1 Gammaproteobacteria bacterium | reverse complement strand
ACAGAGGTACACAAGCTGTCTCTCTCGGCAGTCATGCCCATGCTGGACCGGGTGTCCTGTGCGGCGCTGGATGCGACGGTCAATAACGGTACCGTGAACATACACGGTTATGCCTCGCAACGCCTGGACATGAAGCGGCTGGAAAGTGAGTTGCTGGCGCTGCCAGGTGCGAAAAAAGTCGCCGCCGACGTGACGCCGGTCAGTGATGAGAAGTGTGCCGTGATGGATCTCTACGAGCCATACTGGCGCGTCAACAAGGACGCCGGGGGCGCCACCACGATACGCACCCGGAGTGAGCGCGGCGAGCTCACCGAAGGGGATCCCCTGGTCGTCAGGATAACAACCCCGCCTTACGAGTCCTATGTCAATCTTGACTATTACTCACTGGACGGCGGTGTGGTACACATGGTTCCGGGACCCCGCATCGAGGGCAATCAGGCGCCGCCCGGCTACGCCGCCACCATCGGTGATCTGGGTGAGTGGATCATCGCGAAGCCGTTCGGCACGGAACTCGTGGTGGTGTTGACCACGCCGAAGCCGTTGTTCGACCAGCCGCGTGAGGAAGTGGAAAAGGGCGCTGACTACCTGGTGGCGCTTCAAGACCGCCTGGAGCAACTGGGGAAAGACTCGGCGCAGGACAGAATCACCGCGGATTTTGTCATGATCAACACCAGATCCCGGACGCTGCTGGAACAGATGAAGGACAAGGCGCTGGGACATCGTCCCTGAGTACACCGAAGCGCAACGCTTTTGTAACCGGAGTACGCCTTACGGCAGTGTTTTAGCCACGCGAAAACCGTTGAGTATGTATCGCACCGCTGTATCGTAAGTAAACCGGCTCGACGAGTGGGCATAGGTGCTGTCGTTACGCCATGCTCCCCCCCTGATCACATTCTCGCGACAGTCGGAACTGGTCCAGGCCGAACCGTCAGTCGGTGCGCCGTGGTAGTCTTTATGCCAGCAATCCTCGACCCATTCCCATACGCCGCCATTCATGCCGTAGAGGCCGAAAGGATTAGGTGGAAGAGCATCTACGTTGACCGGCGCGTCAATGTTCCAGTCGCCGCCGCAGCCCTTGCAGTTGGCCTTTCCGGCTTGCATTTTTTCACCCCACCAGTAGCGCGAGCCGGTCCCGGCGCGGGCGGCATACTCCCATTCAGCCTCGGTCGGCAGGCGGTAGTTCTGCCCCGTCTGTTTCGACAGCCAGCTCACGTATCGCTGGGTATCAGCCCAGCTGATGTCCCTGGCCGGTGATTTATCCGGCGAGCCGGCGGTACTGGTAACGGGTCTGCAAGCTTCCGCCTGGACACACGCGTTCCATTGTGCCAGGGTGACTTCGTACTTGCCGATGGCGTACGGCTTGCTGATCCTCACCCGGTGTTCGGGTTTTTCGCTGCGGTCGCCGTGAGAATCCCCCATGATAAAGGACCCCGGCTGCAATACCACCATTTCCGGACAGTTGTCACAGTCACGGACACCATCGGTCGCGTGTGCCATAGCCGGTGTTCGGGCGGGTGCCGGTTCGGGTTTACTGGCGGCTGCCGGCTTCGGCAGCGGTGCGGGCGTACGCGCCGGCGGTGGTGTCGGCAGAGCGACCGGTTCACGAATCAGCTCCCGGTAGACAAAACCCGCGTCGCCGCCGGCGAGCTCGATGCGGTACCAGTTCCTGTCCTGCGTGCGGCCAGTGACGTGAACACGGTCGCCACGATTCAGTCCACCGATCAGCGCGGCGCGGGAGGAGGGCTGCTTGCGCACATTGGCGTTGCTGACAGCTTCATAGAGAACATCCATTTCCACGACGGGCGGCGGAGCGGCGGTGGGGGCGGATTCGGCATATCGCGCCGCCCGTGCCTTGGCAAGTGCCGCGAAACGTCCATCAGGATAGGCCTGGAGATAGGCCTTGTAGTCATCTGCGTGGGTGCTGTTCTTGATGGATTCCCAGAACTCGAGTTCGTACTGCGCCTCGCCACTCTTGGGCAGTAAGCCCGCGGTCGTCGCGCCTGTGGCGGATAGTCCGAGCAACAGGCTCAATAACAACATTCTGCACCCTGTTCCAATCATCATGATTATCCCGTGCTGGTGTTTTTCAGATCGGTCTGGTTTTACAATCATGCCGAGGCTGGTCGGGCACGCACTCGACTCACAATGGCTTTACCGGCCTCCGACAGACATAAGGATAGGTGAATCTGTCCGTGGAGTCGATTATCCGCCGCCGCTGGAGCAACAGGATTGCCATGCAGGCATCCTGGCCCTCTGCGGCACGCTGCGGGAACGGGTAACTTGAAATAGTCGACGTGTGCTATATGCTAGGTAAGGCGTGCGGCGTTTCAGCGATCTGTGAATGCTGCTGGCCGGTAGAGCGAATCAATCAGAAGGCTCATCAACAGAACAATGAGCTGCTTTTCAGACACCGGTCCCGCGAGCCCTGTGAATCGCATGAAGAAGTTTCACGGGTCGGGGCCTCAGGGAGGGTGAGAAATGCTGCCAACAAGAATAGTCGCGGTCGTGGTATTGCTGGCGGTCTCAGGAGCGATTGCCATTGCCGAGGATCGGACACCGGCGCCCAAGGATGCCGTGGTCTACATTATCTGGCCGCCTGACGGCGCAGTTATCAGGGGTGGCAAGCTCTGGGTCCGCATGGGGTTGCGTAACGCGGGCGTTGCGCCCAAGGGCGTGTGCATGCCAAACACCGGTCACCACCATCTGTTTATCGACACCGATTTGCCGCCCTTCGACCAGGTGGTTCCCTCGGATCGCCAGCACCTGCATTTCGGTGGCGGCCAGACCGAGGCGCGTCTCGAAGACCTGACACCCGGAAAACACACCCTGCAGCTTCTGCTGGCGGACTGCAACCATGTGCCTCATGACCCGCCCCTCTACTCGACGAAGATCACCATCACCGTGCCGCCTTACTAGGCGGGGTGGACCGGTTATTTTTTCGGGAGAAACGACCAAAGGAAGACGAACTCATGAAAAGCGTGATGACAAACATAATGGCTTGCCTGGTGGGTGCGGTGCTGTTCTCCGGTGTCGCCGCAGACGAGAGAACACCGGCGCCGGCAAATGCCTACCTGTATATCGGCTGGCCCAATGATGGCGAAGTCGTGCCGGCAAACAGGCCGTTCAGGGTGTGGTTCGGGCTGCGCAATATGGGCGTGGCGCCAAAAGGCGCCTGCGTCCCGAACACCGGGCATCACCACCTGTTGATCGACACCGATCTGCCGCCGCTGGATCAGGAAATTCCGTCTGATCGTAATTACATTCACTTCGGCGCAGGGCAGACAGAGACGACCATCGAACTGCCGCCGGGGACGCACACCTTGCAGTTGCTGATGGGGGACTGCAACCATGTGCCGCACGATCCGCCGGTCTATTCGACCAAGAAAACAATCTACGTCAGGTGAGCGCGTGATGTTCGACGCAGCCAGCAGATCCGCTGACGCTGTGCTACGGCTCGGCGGCCAGGACCAGCGCTGGCGTTGAAACGGTTGTCTCGGCCTGATGATAGGCGGCGGTCAGGAATTCCCTGATAAATTTCTCCTTGTAAGACCGTGTCAACAGTTCCGGCATACCGACATCGATGGCAGCGTCATAGTCGAGGTGGACCTTGCTGTCCACTGTTGTGAAGCTGATGCGGCCGTGATTCGCCTTGAGACTGCCGTCCACCTGTCTCCAGAAAATCGTATTCCCGCCATGACGTACCTCGACCCGTGACCACTGGCTGCCGACCGGCCAGGGGAACGAGAACTTCACCAGGAACTCCTGGCTGTCGTGATCCTCACTGACCAGTGTCGTCTCCCGGATCCAGTCATGCAGCATCGGGTAGGTGGTGATGCCGTTGAAGATGTTGTAGACCACCGGCCGCGGGGCGCTAAACACCGCCTGTGCATGGATCAGTTTCTGGCTGTCGGCGGCATCGGTCTTGAAGCTGACTTCGATCTGAGGTCCCGCTAACACGGGTGGGCAAGGGCAGATTAAACCGGCTGCAAGGATAGCAAGCAGCGGGATGTATGCCAGTGCTTTCACTGCAGTCGTCCACCGGACGGGCAGACGCTCGTCGTCGCAGGCATGCCTGTCTTGTCCGTTGTTGCTTGCTTGAGTCGTGGTGCTGCTGTTCATGATCCTCTTGTCCACACTGTCCAGTCGAGTCACAGTTGCCTTCGCGGGGGATATCAGCATCATTTGTGCCAGGTCCTTGTCAGGGCGTATGACGAAGCAGTAACAGATTGAACTGTAGAGGAATACAGTCTTGGCCAGTGGCGCCTGTGTGTGGCTGCGTGAGGCGTATGAGGGCTGGATCGTGGGTCGGCTGCAAACATAAATCAGCCGGTGGTTGGGGGTCGAACAACATCCGCATCAGGCGGGTGATCAGGAATCGCCGGGACGTCGTATCCTCCGGCTGCAGGCTGCCCGGAGCCGGTCACATGCGCCGAAGCCTGCATGGGTGACCATGGTGTGACCCTGCGTGCTCACCGGCGCACAGGCAGAGAATTGGTCTATAGTTGCCCGGAGATTGCTGCCCGGCAACGCTGGCTGTAATCCCGTGAGAGTGATTACAATACCCATGGCGTACACTTCGGCAACGGCGAGGACCCCGGTTTCTGCGCCGGGTATAACGGGGAACCTTCAGGAGGACACCGGATTGAAAATCCTGCAACGACTGCTGCTCACCCTGCCGTTGATCAGTGGTCAGGCGATAGCGGCGGATTACACCGTGGATTTTTCGCGCATCGACAACCTGGAAAGCATCCGTCCGCTGGTGCAGCGCTGCGCTGACTTCGATGCGCTGGAGATATACCGCAACAAAATGGAAACCAGTAGCAACCTCGAGGAGTTACGCAGTACCCTGTCCAGCGTCGGCTTCGCGCTCTTCAACAAGTGCCCTGACAATATATCCGGGCCGGGCATTGCACTGGTCAAGCAGCCGGAAGCGTCGCTGACGATGGACTACTCGGTGGATTTCACCCGGGTGAAGAATTTCGAGGTCCTGCGCCCGCTCATCGATGAATGTCGCGATTTCGGCGGGCTGGAGTCTTTCAGAAGCAGGCTGCAGTCGACGGACAGTCTTGACGACATGCGCAAGACACTGATCAACGTAGGCTTTGGCATGTTCGAGGACTGTCCCCGGGGAATTTCGGGACCGGGAATCACCCCCAGTCGGTAGCGTTCCTCGTGCAGCCTCTTGCCGGTTGCCTGGTACGCCTTGCATTGCGCTCGTCCGCGACGTACAGATTACTCAGGCAGGCTCCCCGGTAGTCAGTTTGAAATAGATGAGTTTACCCCGACCGGCCCGTATATGCCGGCCGAGACTGATCACGCCGCTGCTGCGCAGCACGATCTGTTCATGATGGAGAAAGACTTCATCATCATTGTCGATCTGAACGAAAGTCCCGTTGGTACTCTGGTCGGTGAGGATGAAATTAGTCTGCTGGAAACCCAGACGGGCGTGGCTGCGCGACGCCAGTTCCGACTCGATCTGGATATCCGACTGATCGCCCCGACCGATCGTCTGTGAGGGGCTTTCCGGGGTCAGTGTCATGGTGTTGTCACGCCAGCGCAGATTCAGGCTGCGGGTGGTGCTGGTACTTTCCTGGTACTGCGTAGGAATCGCAAGCCGGGTAACTGTCTCTTCATTGCAGATGACCTGACAGAGTTGTTCGCCCGTTTCTGTTCCCGCTGCATCCTGTTCGTACAGCTGGAACCGGGCGTGAGAGAGTTCGCTGAGGTGCCCGCAGATGGTCCTGGTGGCAAAGATCTGCCCGGGGGGGACCTGTTCCAACAGCTGTTCCGCCAGTTCGCGTACCCTGCCCGCAGTAGATGGCGCGATATCGCCGGCGAGATCTCCGGCCTGTCGATCCACCAGGATACGCACATCAGCCAGCAATGAGCCGTGGCCGTGTTCCCTGCAGGCCTGCTGCACGCTGCAGGCAACCCCGAAGGCGGAGTCGGCGGTGGGGAACAGACCGATGAGTGCATTATTGCTGATTCGTGTCCCTCGGCACAGCCCGCAATCTAGCAGCGCCGCCTCGACAAACGCCAATTGTTCCTCGAGTTGAGCTTGTGGCAATCCGGCAGTGGATGATTCGGGTGCATCCGGCATCCAGAGCCTGATCAGCAGTACTGTCTGGCAAGCGGAGTTTGCATCCATCATGATGGCGTCTCCCTTGTTCTGAAAATTCTTATCGTGTTATCTGCTTCTTTGCTGATTATTCGCCAGCAATGCCCCGTAATCCGGCGGCTTTCCGGCGGTTCGCAGCCTGCGTCGTATCCTTAACTATAATCGAAAAATCCGGGTCCGCACCGGAGGACTGGTGTCCACGAAAACTCCTTGCCACCAGTCTTTGGTCGATGCGGGGGCGGGGCGATAAATTCTCCGGCAAGCGACGGCGTGAAAATCGTGGATCGCCAAACCCGGCCTGCAATGTGGAGGATTCGAGGGCAGCAAGATTGGCGTGAAGGGCAGCGAGGACCTGGGATAACACAGAAAGTTGGGCCGCGAAAGCAGATAGACGTCGTGGATGACTCGCAACAGCGTGACCGGATCGTGACGTCACGCGGAATATTGAAACGATAAAACAATACCGTCTCATTCACCCGATCGCGACTCATACATGCCAGTACTACTCGGTTATATAAAGCATCCATGAACTTGCTAGTCCCCCTAAAGAACGCCTGCCTTTGAATTGTGCGGTCCAATTGAGCAGCGCTTTTAGTCGCAGTTGTCCATCCGCATCTCTCCCCATTGTGTTTTCGCAGATCGTGGCATGTCTGTTCCAGTGCCAGACCTCATAAACAATCCCGCAAACTCACCAACTCAACAACATTCCACAACCGGCAAACTGATATAACCCGGATAAATTTGCTTGAACGTATATGCATTTTAGTATATATATGTTTGTAGTTATATTTCGGCCAGGATGATGAATTCGGGTTTCAGACAACACTGTTGGTATGCAGCGATTAATGAAATGGATTGAAATTCTGTTCTGGTCTCTGTTTTACGGAATTGCCGTGTGTGCTCTCTGTGCGTTTGTCCCTGCACTCGCCTTGTTCTGGTATTCGACCACCCTATTGATACATGGCGATCTCCAGCAGAAATATATCCGTGAAGCCAGCCGATGGTTTGAGAGTTTTCTGGTGTGCGGCGGTGGAGTGACCTGGCTGTTCACCCAGTCGCTACACGACATGCCGAACCACCCGGAAAGCGCCTGCTGCGCCTGATCAACCCTCATACAAACCAGCAGGGAGACCATCAGAATGACGGTTCGTGTAGGCATCAATGGCTTCGGTCGCATGGGTCGACTGGGATTCCGTGCCGGCCGGGATAAAACAGCGTTCGAGATCGTGCATGTCAACGAGATCGCCGGTGATGCGGCCTGCATGGCCCACCTGCTGGAATTCGATTCCGTGCACGGGCGCTGGGAGCGGCCGATTACCGCAGAGGCAGGACATCTACTTGTCGATGGCAAGCCGGTCAACTACTCGATGCACAATTCCCCCGGCGCGGTCGACTGGGCGGGGATGGGTATCGAGCTGGTAATCGAGTGCAGCGGCAAGTTCAAGACGGAGGAGGCGCTGCAGCCGTATTTCGATCAGGGAGTGAAGAAGGTGCTGGTGTCCGCACCGGTGCCTGAACCGGCGATCAATATCGTCTACGGCATCAATCATGACCTGTATGACCCCGCACGGCACGATATCATCACGGCGGCTTCCTGCACGACCAACTGCCTGGCCCCGGTGGTCAAAGTGGTGCACGAGGGGCTGGGCATACGACATGGTGCCATGACCACCATCCACGACATCACCAATACCCAGACTATCGTCGACAAGGGCCACAAGGACCTGCGGCGGGCGCGCGCCTGCGGCCAGTCACTGATCCCGACCACAACGGGTTCGGCCAGGGCGATCACCAAAATCTTCCCCGAGCTGACCGGCAAACTGAACGGCATGGCAGTGCGGGTGCCGCTGCTCAATGGCTCGCTCACCGATGCGGTCTTCGAAGTGGAACGCCCGACCGGCGAGGACGAGGTCAATGCCCTGTTCAAGGTTGCCGCAGAAGGGGACTTGCAGGGCATTCTCGGCTATGAGGAGCGCCCGCTGGTCTCGGCCGACTACACCAATGACCCGCGCTCCGCGATCGTGGATGCGCCCTCCACCCTGGTCATCGACGGCACCCAGGTGAAGGTGCTGGCCTGGTATGACAACGAGTGGGGTTATGTCAACCGCATGATGGAACTGGCCGGGCTGATTGCGCGCGGCCTGTAAATGTTATTACCGCTCGACAGGTAGTGGATAACTGTATGAAAACCGTGGAGATCGAATGGCGCCGCCTGGTCCGGAACGGCGCGACCTGTGCGCGCTGCGGCGACACCGGTGCCGTGCTGCATCATCTGGTGGATCGGTTGAATTCTCAGTGCCGTCCCCGAAACGTGTCGATCCTGTTGAAGGAAGTTGCGCTCGGTGTTGAGCGATTCGCGGAATCCAGTCAGATTCTGATCGATGGACAACTGCTGGAGCAGCTTCAACCGCAGATCGTGGTCGGACAAAACGATTGTCCCTCGTGCGGGGAGTTGCTCGGCCACGCACAGGCCTGCCGCACCCTTGAGGTGGCGGGGGAAACGCACGAGGTGCCTCCGCCCTGGCTGATCCGGCAGGGCGTCTGCCAACGCGCCGGTTGCTGCTGAAGCCGATGGAGCGCAATACGCGCAATTACCTGGTGGTAACCGGCGGCTACTGGGCCTTCACCGTCACCGACGGCGCCATCCGCATGTTGGTGGTGCTGTATTTCCACCTGCTGGGCTATTCGCCCTTCGAGGTGGCGATGCTGTTCCTGTTCTACGAGTTTTTCGGCATCGTAACCAACCTGGTCGGCGGCTGGCTGGGGGCACGTATCGGGCTGAACCTGACCATGCACATCGGCATGGGTATGCAGGTCGTGGCACTGACCCTGCTCACTGTACCCGATGCCTGGCTGTCGGTGCCCTATGTCATGGCCGCCCAGGCCCTCTCCGGCATCGCCAAGGACCTCAACAAGATGTCTGCCAAGGCGAGCGTCAAGACGCTTGCCGGGGATGGTGGCGAGTCGAAGCTGTTTCGCTGGGTAGCGGTGTTGACCGGATCCAAGAACGCCCTCAAGGGGGCGGGCTTTTTCGTTGGCGCCGTCCTGCTTGAGTGGATCAGTTTCCGCGGCGCCCTGGCGGTGCTGGCCAGTATGCTGTTACTGGTCTTGATCGTGACTGCTCTCCTGCTGCCAGCGGGGGTCGGCAAGATGAAGTCGAAGCCCAAGTTTACCCAGGTGTTCTCCAACAAGCCGGCGATCAACTGGCTCTCGGCGGCGCGCTTCTTCCTGTTCGGTTCGCGCGATGTGTGGTTCGTGGTGGGGCTGCCGGTGTTCCTCTATTCGGTGCTGGGCTGGAGCTTTGTCCAGGTCGGTGGCTTCCTGGCGCTGTGGGTGATCGGCTACGGCATCGTCCAGGCGGGCGCCCCGCGGCTGATGCGTCGCAGTCACCACGGCCGGGGACCCGGCGGCGGCACAGCGCGGCTGTGGGCCTTCATACTGGCCGCCTTCCCGGCCGCCATGGCGCTGGGTCTGCAGAACGGCTTCGACCCGGCACTGGTGCTGGTGACCGGGCTGGTGCTGTTCGGCGTGGTGTTCGCCCTTAACTCGGCGGTGCATTCCTATTTGATCCTGGCCTATTCCGACTTCGACAAGGTGTCCATGAACGTGGGTTTCTACTACATGGCCAATGCCGGCGGGCGCCTCGCCGGGACCGTACTCTCCGGCTGGGCCTACCAGAACCAGGGGCTGACCGGCTGCCTGTGGTGGTCCACGGCGTTCGTGCTGGCGGCTGCGGTGTTGTCCTTCATGCTGCCCGGCGTCGCAGCACCGGTCGAAGCCGGCGAGCGCACGGTGCATGTTTGACGCATTTGCCAGCGTTCTCGCTTGCGGTGTGCCGGGACTGGAGCCGGCATCCCGCTCGGAGTGACTTTCTCGGGATGTCCCGGGGGTCATTTCAACCTGATGGACTGTTGCCGGCTCTGAAATGGAAATCCAGGGACGGCAATGACGGCATGTGCCTGTCGACGGGGCCGGTAGCTGCTCCCGTATGCTCGAGTTGCCAGCCGTCTTCGCAGCTTTTTCACTGCCTCATTCATTACATCGATGCTGGATTCACGACACGAACCGGCGCCAGATGGGTTATGTCGTCCGAAATGCTCGCCTGCGCCTGCTGTCCCTGCCAGATGGCTTAACAGTCGCGCGCCCCCGACATTTGCAGTCTGGAGCGGGCTGTGTGTTCAACTGATCCATCCGCCAGTGAGAACCTAGAAAAGAGAAATGTTGTTGTTTGGATTAAGTGGAGACACTCGTTATCTAGCGATAAAAACCGGAATTCGTCGTATATAAGCAACATATTTACGAATAATGTTGGTTCTTTATCACAATTGTCATAATCCTGTAACACTGCCGTTGTATTTTACCCCTA
>JBAVKA010000396.1:0-3400 GCA_049688075.1 Gammaproteobacteria bacterium | reverse complement strand
CCACAGCGGAGCAGGGCGACATCCGGTCAGCATGCCGGCCCGGCAGGCGGTCCGGGGTATGTCTCGCCCTTTCTCGTGCGGGGTGTTCCAATCAATCCCCAAACCCTTGATAATAAAGCCGCAGAATAACCACTCCGTGACCGGATGACCGGGATACAAGGACCCTTGCCTGATGACCAGCAGCGCCGAACTTCGCACCGCCTTCCTCGAATTCTTCAGGGCACGCGAGCACGAGATCGTTCCCTCCAGTTCGCTGGTGCCTGTCAATGATCCCACGCTGCTGTTCGTCAATGCCGGCATGGTGCAGTTCAAGGACCTGTTTCTCGGCAAGGAGAAACGCGGCTACGTGCGCACCGCCAGCAGCCAGCGCTGTGTGCGCGCCGGCGGCAAGCATAACGACCTGGAGAACGTCGGCTACACCGCGAGACATCACACCTTCTTCGAGATGCTGGGCAATTTCAGCTTCGGGGATTACTTCAAGCGCGAGGCCATCGCCTATGCCTGGGAGTTTCTGACCGGGGCGCTGCACATCCCGGCGGAGCGGTTGTGGGTGACGGTGTTCGAGGAGGACGATGAGGCAGCGGATATCTGGCTGAAGGAAATCAAGGTCGACCCCGCGCGCTTCC
Source organism: Gammaproteobacteria bacterium (assembly GCA_049688075.1). Lineage (GTDB taxonomy): Bacteria > Pseudomonadota > Gammaproteobacteria > UBA9214 > UBA9214 > CAVQCA01. Next base: position 2,774 of record JBAVKA010000396.1, on the reverse strand, counting down.
GGCGCATCGGCGCCACGGATAACTTCTGGTCGATGGGCGATACCGGACCCTGCGGCCCGTGTTCGGAAATCTTCTATGACCATGGGCCGTCGGTTGCCGGCGGCCCGCCCGGATCGCCCGATGCCGACGGCGACCGTTATGTCGAGATCTGGAACCTGGTGTTCATGCAGTATGACCGCGACGCCGGCGGCACGCTTACGCCCTTGCCGCGGCCTTCCGTGGATACCGGCATGGGACTGGAGCGCCTCGCGGCGGTGATGCAGGGCGTGCACAACAATTACGACATCGACCTGTTTCGCAACCTGATCAGCCGTGCCGCCGCGGTTACCACGATCGGGGATCTCAACAACAACTCACTCAGAGTAATCGCCGACCATATTCGTGCCTGCGCATTCCTGGTGGTCGACGGGGTGCTGCCCTCCAACGAGGGGCGTGGTTATGTACTGCGCCGCATCATCCGCCGTGCCATCCGTCACGGCTACCGACTCGGCGCCAGCCAGCCATTCTTCTTCAAACTCGTCGCGCCGCTGGTCGAGGAAATGGGCGAAGCCTATCACGAACTAACGGCCGGCCAGGCGCACGTCGAACGGATTCTCCGGCTCGAGGAGGAACGCTTCGCCGAGACCCTGGAGCAGGGCATGCGCATCCTGGAGGAGGGGCTGGCAACTATGCAGGGATCGGTTATTCCCGGCGAGACCGTGTTTCGGCTCTACGACACCTACGGCTTCCCGGTCGACCTGACGGCCGATATCGCCAGGGAACGTGGGCTCACGCTCGATGTCGAGGGCTTCGAGCGGGCCATGGAAGCCCAGCGCAGCCGTGCACGCGCCGCCAGCCAGTTCGCCGCGGATTTCTCTGCGAACCTGGAAGTGGAGGGCTGCAGCGAATTCACCGGTTACGATCGGCTGAACGACGCCACGCGGATCACCGCGCTGTTCAAAGACGGGAATGCCGTCGAGGCGCTGGCAGCCGGCGAGTCCGGCGTCGTCGTGCTGGAGCACACGCCGTTCTATGCCGAATCCGGCGGCCAGGTCGGCGATCACGGCTGGCTGGGAACTGCCTCCGCCAGGTTTGCCGTGACCGATACGCAGAAACAGAGAGGGGGCGTAATCGTGCATATCGGCCGGCTGGAGCGGGGCACGTTGCGTAGCGGTGAAAATATCGAGGCGCACGTCGACCCGGCGCGCCGGCGCGCCACGGTGCTCAATCATTCCGGCACCCACCTGCTGCACGCCGCGTTGCGCCGCGTCCTCGGCGAGCATGTGCAGCAGAAGGGCTCGCTGGTGGAACCGGAACGCCTGCGTTTCGACTTCACCCATTACGAGCCGGTCACGCCTGAGCAGATCGAGGCGATCGAAACCCTGGTGAATGAGCAGATTCGTCAGAACGCCCTCGCCGAAACCCGCCTGATGTCGATCGATGAGGCGCTCACCTCCGGCGCCATGGCGCTGTTCGGCGAGAAGTACGGCGATGAGGTGCGCGTCCTGTCCCTGGGGGATTTCTCGGTGGAACTGTGCGGCGGCACGCATGTCAGGCATGCCGGCGATATCGGTCTGCTCAAGATCATCTCGGAGAGCGGCATCGCGGCCGGCGTGCGCCGCATCGAAGCGGTCACGGGCGCCGGTGCGGTGCGCTGGGTCAGCGAGAACCAGCAGCGCTTGCAACGTATCGCGGAGCTGCTGAAAAGTGGCCGCGATGATGCCGACGAGAAAGTCTCGCAGCTGCTGGAAAAGATCCGCCGGCTGGAAAAGGAATTGCAGCAGCTCAAGGGTAAACTCGCCAGCAGCCAGGGCAGCGACCTCGCCGCACAGGCCGTCGAGATTGACGGCATCAAGGTGCTGGCGGCCCGGCTCGACGGGGCGGATGCCCAGACCCTGCGCGATACGCTCGACCAGTTGAAGAACAAGCTGGGATCGGCGGCGGTGGTGCTCGGCACCGTCAGCGGGGACAAGGTGAGTATCGTGGCCGGGGTGACCCGGGACCAGACGGATCGCCTCAAGGCGGGCGACCTGGTCAACGCCGTCGCCAGACAGGTGGGCGGCAAGGGCGGCGGGCGTCCGGACATGGCCCAGGCCGGCGGCAACCAGCCGGAGAATCTCGACGCGGCGCTCAAGTCGGTGGCGCAGTGGGTGTCCGGCCGGTTATCGGCGTGAACACGCTTTTATCCGCCCTCGTTCTGTAGTTTAATCCGCACTCTTTTGCACTTCATGCCCTGTGGCGTACGGCCGCCGGCAGGGTGGGTACAAGTCTGTTATGGCTCTGATTGTTCAAAAATACGGCGGCACCTCGGTTGGCAGTGCGGAACGCATCGGCAATGTGGCCGACAAGGTGATCGGCTGGCGCAACCGGGGTAACGACGTGGTGGTCGTGGTCTCCGCAATGAGCGGAGAGACAGACCGCCTGGTCAAGCTGGCGCGGGAGATCACGGAACTGCCGTCGCCGCGGGAACTCGATGTGCTGCTGTCGACCGGCGAGCAGGTTACGATTGCGCTGCTCAGCATGGCGCTGGAACAGCGCGGCTGCAGCGCGCGTTCCTATACCGGCACCCAGGTGCATATTCGAACCGACAGCGCCCACAACAAGGCGCGGATACGCGCTATCGAGGACAAGAATATCCGGGCGGATCTTTCGCAGGGCAAGGTCGTGGTCGTGGCAGGTTTCCAGGGTGTCGATGAAAACGGCAATATCACCACGCTCGGCCGCGGCGGTTCCGATACCACGGCCGTGGCGCTGGCCGCGGCGCTCACGGCGGACGAATGCCAGATCTACACCGA
>JBAVKA010000395.1:0-1529 GCA_049688075.1 Gammaproteobacteria bacterium | reverse complement strand
CTCCGGCCATGCCTCGACATGAGCCATTGGAGGGCTCTGGGAACAGCGTTGGAACGATCGTCTGCGGCGCGTGTTCTCTGTGCTTCTTCCGCCCTTAGTAACTGTAAATAAATAATTGGCAGTTTTTTCCTGCTAATCTATACTTGAGGTATGATCGCAGAAGCTGTCGTGGAGACTCTCAGGAAAAAATACCAATTGCTGAAGCCGGAGCTGGATGAGCGTGGACGTCGCCTGTGGGCGGCGAGTGAATCGCTGGCACTGGGGCGTGGCGGACTCCAAGCGGTCGTGGAAGCCACGGGGTTGGGGGACAACACCATCCGGCGAGGTTGCCGGGAGTTACAAGCCACGCGGGAAGCGACGGCAACGGTTCGGCGCATTCGTCGCCGAGGGGGAGGTCGCAAACCGTTAACGACGCTGGATCGGGAGTTGTTCGCAGCGTTGGAAGGGTTGGTGGAACCGACGGCGCGCGGGGATCCGATGTCGCCGCTGCGCTGGACGTGCAAGAGTACCCGTCGGTTAGCCACGGAGTTGCGCCGCCAGGGTCACCGGGTCAGCCATACCAAGGTAGCGCAGTTATTGGAGCAGTTAGGATATAGCTTACAAGGCACTCGCAAGGTCCAGGAAGGTGCCTCCCATCCCGACCGGAACGCGCAGTTTGCGTATCTCAACCAGCAGGTGAAAACCTTTCAGCAGGCGGGACAACCGGTCGTCTCGGTCGACGCGAAGAAGAAGGAGTTGGTGGGTGACTTTGCCAACAAGGGCCGTGAATATCGACCGAAAGGTCAGCCGCCGACGGTCCGGGTCTATGACTTTCCGGACAAAAAACTCGGCAAAGTGTGTCCCTACGGGGTCTACGATATGACCCGCAATCAAGGCTGGGTCAGCGTGGGAACGGATCATGATACGGCCCAATTCGCGGTGGAATCCCTGCGACGCTGGTGGTACCACATGGGGAGCAAGGTCTATCCGCAGGCGGCAAAGTTGTTGATTACGGCCGATGGTGGTGGCAGCAATGCGAGTCGGAATCGGTTGTGGAAGGTTGAGTTACAACGCTTGGCCGATGCGACGGGTCTGACGATTCAGGTCTGTCATTTTCCACCCGGCACCAGCAAATGGAACAAAATCGAACATCGAATGTTTTGTCACATTACCGAAAACTGGCGCGGTAAGCCGCTGACCGATCATGCAGTGATTGTGAACCTGATTGGGCATACCACCACGGCAGCCGGCCTCACGATTCAAGCCGAACTGGATCAGGGCACCTATCCAACCGGCATTAAAGTCCCCGATCAACAGATGCAGGCATTGAGTCTCCACCCTGCAGACTTTCATGGTCAAGATTGGAACTATAGCGTAGAGCCTCGGCTCGCCATAAAACCTTCCATATTATTAATATACACCTCCTTAGGGCGATGTTTGTGTTCTCTGTTGGCTGCCTGGTTTCCCGGCAGTGCCACGGTATCTCGACCATAGTATCGACTCACGATTCCTCTGTATTGGCTTCCAGCCATTTAACACTGTCGCCGCCT
>JBAVKA010000394.1:0-1725 GCA_049688075.1 Gammaproteobacteria bacterium | reverse complement strand
GACATCCCTGCATGCACACGCCACACCGACGCGATGTCTCAGGCATAGTTCGCCAGCCTTACCGGTTGGCGCGCGTCGCCCCACTCGCCGTGCCCGGATTTGAGAACCCCGGGGCAGACGGCGTTCGTCCGTCAGGACGTGCCAGTAGCGCGTGGGGACGACTGAATTTTCAACCAAGGCATACATGTACGGACCTCCCTTCTGCGGAGACAACGATTCAGTGTCATCTTTAACTATAGCCCAACGGCGATGTGATGAATGGCGTCACGACTCTCTTGAAGGTGTTGCCCATGCGTGTCGTGCTGCGCCAAAAACATGCCGCACACCGGAACGATACAGGATGCCCGTGTAACCTTCCAAGCGAACGGTCAATGAGCCTGTGACCGCGACTCAATTGTGGTTTTTGTGAGGAAGCCTGCCCGACCGATGCTATCGTATTGACGCGGATATACGAGTTTCATTTTGAACAACGTGGCGGCGAGGTGATCACCAAGGAGCAGCTGCTGGTCATCGGTGACAGCAACGAGGCGCGAATCGCCACTGACCGCGCCATTTACCACCCTGGCGGGATTTTTAGGCGGATGGATGTTTTCTAAGTGCTTGTTTTAGTTGGCTCCACATCGTGGATGCATATCGAACTCTCTGCATAGTGCCTTCAGCGGAGGTCAGGGCCGTCTTCCAGGCCATCGTGACTTTTGGCGCGCAGGCCGGGTCGAAAAGGTCTTCTTTTGAGCCGCAAGACGTTATCGTTCACCTGGTGGCCTTGATACCCAGGCCGCTAGTCAACCTGATCCCGTTTCCATGAAGTGTGCTGGCTCGCCCGAAGAAGGAAACCCGGAACACTGGGCCTGGACACAACGTAAATACTTCCTAGACGCGCTCGCAGCCTGCATAATGACCATCAGCCGAAAGACCCGGGGGAGGATATAGATGCCGCCTGCGGGAGGCTGGTGGGCAGTGTACAGGACCGCGGAATGCGCTAGATTCATGCTCGATAACTACGTCGCCATGTCAAGCTATGGACAGCTACTCACGGAGAAGTTTCCGAACTCGCAGGAGGCCGATTACTTGAAGCAGGCGCAACAGTGCTGTGGAAGCTAATGCCCCGAATCCTGAAGTGCACGAGCCGTCGCCGGGAACCGGGCTCGGCTGGCGTCTGGTCAAGGCCCGTGAGGCCCAGGGACTGACCATCACGGTGGCTGCTAACAAGCTGCGGCTGTCAGCAGCCACCTTGCAGGCGCTCGAGTCAAACCGTTATGAGGATCTGCCCGAGCCGATCTTCGTGCGCGGTTATCTACGTGCCTATGCGCGGCTTCTGGAAATGGACCAGAAGGTGCTCATCGCCGAGTATAACCAGCTGGTCGACACGCTCGGGCCGGTCCTCATGCCGACCACCAAGGTCCGTCGTCAGGCGACTGCCCGCGCCTCGTACATCCGCGGCGCTATCGCGTTGATCGTGGTGGTGCTGCTCGGGTCCTGGTGGTACAGCCGACTGAAGCACGACGTCCCTGTCCAATCCCAGACCGTGTCTTCGGAGGCCGAACAACCGGCCTCATCTGCGTCCGTGATCCCGCCGCCGCAGATCGACCCCCCGAACTTGGGCTCTGGGCCGGTCGTGGCGCTTCCACCGGATATCCCGTCGCAATCTCTGGCGAGTGAGACAGCCGAGGAGAGTGCCGCTGCCGTCGAAACCGAGCCGCCAATGGGGGAGTCTGCTGCCGCGGC
>JBAVKA010000393.1:0-1885 GCA_049688075.1 Gammaproteobacteria bacterium | reverse complement strand
GAAATTTTAAAAAAAGCCAGCCAGTACTTCGCGAAGGAAATGAAGTGAAGTACGGGTTCATACGGGCGCATGCCGGGCACTGGCCGGTGGTTCATCTGTGCCGTCTGCTGGGAGTGCCGCGCAGCGGCTATTACGACTGGCGAGATCAGCCAGGCAGGGTGATCCCACCGCAGGAGCTGGCCTTGCGGCGACGCATGAAGGAGCTGTTCAGGGCATCCCGTGACAGCCTGGGTAGTCGCCCGCTGATGAGGCACCTGCGTGAGGAAGGCTTTGCCATTGGGCGTGACCGCACGCGTCGTTTGATGAAGGCGCTGAACCTGAAGGTCAGGCAGAAACGCAAATACAAGGCGACGACCGACAGCAAGCACCACCTGCCGGTAGCTGAGAATGTGCTGAATCGCCAGTTTACGCCGCAGGGGCCCAATCAGGCCTGGGGCACGGACATAACGTACCTGTGGACCCAGGAGGGTTGGGTCTACCTGGCGGTGGTCATTGATCTGTATTCGCGCCGGGTCGTGGGCTGGGCGATGGATCGGCGCATGCAGAAGGCACTGGTGATCCGGGCGTTGCTGATGGCGATCAATCTGAGGCAACCACCGCCTGGTCTGCTGCATCATTCGGACCGCGGCAGCCAGTATGCCAGCCATGCCTACCAGGCCTTGCTGAAGCAGCAGGGGATGATCTGCAGTATGAGTCGCAAGGGTAACTGCTGGGATAACGCACCGATAGAACGGTTCTTCAGCAGCCTGAAACGGGAATGGACCGGTGACCGGTGGTATCGTACCCGGCAGGAAGCGATCGCCGATGTTCGGGAATATGTGGCGGTGTATTACAACTCCAAGCGCCTGCACTCGACGCTGGGCTATAAGACACCGATGAATTACGAAAAGATCCTTAACAAAGTGTCCGGAAACAGTTGACCACTACAGAACCGGTGGGTGGCGGAATCCTGTTCATGCGACAATGGATATCTGAAAATGTACGTTGCAGTGTAGATACATGAATAGTTGCAGAGTTTTGCACATAGAGAAGGGATAAAAAACGCTGGCGACGGATTCGCACTAATAGAAGGAAAGAACAGGTAGAAGGAGAGAACAGGCGTTAATCTCCCCGTACCGATGCACGCATGGTTCTTGGCACATTACGCGTAGGGTACTGTTTTAAGACGTTTATTTTCGCTCCCCCGCGCTGGGACAACACCATCCATCCTCCGATAATTTCACGCAGATGCCGGATTTCAGCATCAACGCGTTTCAAATTAGGAGGTTCACATGCAAGACACACCCCGCTGGCTGCTCCGTGCTGATGTGCGGAAGCGCTATCTAAGGAGGGGCCTCGTGCCCCTTTGATTACCTGGATGATTGATGGCGGACTCAATCATGGGATGTGTCCTACACTGTTTGTAGGTCATTTCCGATTGTCCGCGCTCCTGGTTGGTGCTAGCCTTCGGCCAAATATCAAAAATCATCAAATTCAATGGATTGACTCAGCAGGGGAGTGATCAATAATGATCAAAGTGATGATTGTGGATGACCATGATGTGATACGTACCGGGGTCAAAGGTGTACTCAATCAAATAAACGGTCTTGATGTCATCGCCGAAGCGAGTAACGGGGAACAGGCTATCGAACTTGCCCGCAACAAGAAACCCGATATCGTCCTGATGGACATCAGCATGCCGGGCATCAGCGGACTGGAGGCAACCCGCAGAATCACCACTTCGTTTCCCGCCATCCGTGTCATCGCCTTAACCGTCCATGAAGAGATCCCGTTTCCGACCTGCCTGCTTGAAGCCGGCGCATCAGGATATCTCACCAAGGGAAGTAATGTCGTGGAGATCATCAACGCCATCAATACGGTCCATCGCGGGCAGCAGTACCTCACC
>JBAVKA010000392.1:0-9116 GCA_049688075.1 Gammaproteobacteria bacterium | reverse complement strand
GGCTCTTGCCGGAAGGGCGGGCGCCGCCTGGCGGTCTGTTGGCTGACGTCACCACTGCACTCGTTCAAACCCGGTTGCTGTGCAGGGCGCGGCAGGGTTTCAGTTGCTCTGACCCCCGGAGGGTCCGGGAAGTGACAGTGGCAAAGGGGGATTCTTTGATGGTGAGGACGGAATTGGGCAGGATTTTGTGGTGGTGGCAGGGCTCCATTACTCGTGCATTACCCGTTGACCATGCAAGAAAAAGGTGTTTTATCCTTCCTATACTTCGGGATTTGTGGATTGGTACAACCACGAACACCGTCACAGCGCGATCCAGTTTGTCACGCCGGCCCAACGTCATGCCTGCATGGATACCCCGATTTTGGCCTATCGCAAGGCGGTCTACGAGGCGGCGAAGGCGCGAAATCCTGAACGTTGGAGTCGAGAAACACATCATTGGAAGCCAGTGCACGAAGTGTATTTGAATCCCGACAAATCGCTCGACAGCCAAAGGCAAGACACATTGGAAAAAGCCGCATGAGTTAACCAAATGAGGCGACAGTTACCTTAGACAATTACCGTTACGGCCTTTGAGACCCATACGTCTCTCTCGTTGCCGAAGGTTCAGGCCTTCACCGTGTCCCACCCATTACGGTGGGCATTTGGCTACTATGCCGTCTGCTAGTAGTTTTCATCATCAATGGTTATACTTACTCGTGATGATCAGGTACTCACGCAGGGGACTTTCACCCCTTCAGTTCATGCCCATGTCGGGCGTAAACATGGAATTGACCAGACGTCACAACAGTGGTTCAGCCAGAGCACGGTGCTTCGCAAGGTTTGTCGGTGGAGTTGAGTTGACGGATGATCCGCTCGCAGTTCATCCCTGTGTTATGTGACTGCGAAGCAGGAACCGACATGCTCCGAGTCATGGCCACGGCAGTTACGGTACTCGCGGTGGGTTCGACTGCTCGACAACCGCTGTCAATTCGTGTCCTCATCTCAAAGGCTGCCATGCGATGGAGCTGGATCCTGCTTGTCGTCCTGCTGCCATCTTGCGGCAATCAACGGGGACTTCACGATTCCCATGAACCGCGCGCTGAGGTGGACCTCTTCCTCATGAGTTACAATATCATGTGGGAAGAGAACGGCGTGCGCGCCGGGCACACGGAGCTTCCTGTCTGGCAGGATCGACGCGCTCTTGTTCGTGAAGTTATTCAGACTGCCAGACCCGACATCATCGGCCTCCAGGAGGCGAGCCTGGAGCAGCAGGTCGGGCTCTCAGCCGACAACCCGGAGTACGGGATCTTGTACGATCAGGAGCTGAACAATACCAATCCGATCATGTATCGCGCGACAAGGTTCGTCGTCGAGGATTCTGGAGCCTTTGTCATGAACGACGTGCCGGAGGAGCATGGCACCAATATCGGACTGCGGAAGGCGTCCTTTGCGCGGTTCGTAGAGATACAGTCGGGACGGAGATTCGCGGTGTACAATGTGCACCTGGATCATCGAGGAAGTGGATCCACACGCCAGCTTTGCGCTGTACGATTGATCGAGCGAATAGCTGCGGAGACGGTACCTGTCTTCCTGACGGGTGACTTCAATTGCAGCGAGACCAGCCCTGCGATGCGATTCTTCTACGGGGAACAATCGCTGATCAATGATCAGCGCGAGCCGTACGAGAATCCCCAGCCGCTGAGGGATGCCCTCGAAATCATCGATCCGTCCCTCGTCGATCACGTTCTTGTCGGGCGCAACGTGAAGGTCCTGTCCGCGAGTTACCTGGACACCGTGAACCCGCAGGCGTCTGATCACTTTCCCGTGATGGCTGAAGTGGTTTTCTGAGAGTCATGTCAGTGGGGTGGGAGCGTCGCTCTTCAGATCTGTTCGCGGTAATCAGTGAAGACAGGTGGATAGGTGCTAGACGTCAGCCGGTCGATGGGCGGCAACACAGTGTGGTCATAGGAGCAGTACCTCCACACAGAGCCTAAGTCCCTGTAAACACATAATCGGATAGCCGGTGGGGTCCCCCAGCCTCCGCAACACCCCGCATTCTCCGCACCCTGAAGCCGGAAGAGGATTTCGTTACCGAGGAACCCTACTACGAACCCGTCGTCGACGAACTGACGGTGTTCGAGGCGGCCTACCGCAACCAGCTGCCGGTGTTGCTCAAGGGACCGACCGGCTGCGGCAAGACGCGCTTCATGGAGCACATGGCCTGGCGCCTGCAGCGCCCGCTGATCGCCGTGTCCTGCCACGACGATCTGACAGCCTCGGATCTCGTGGGCCGCTATCTGGTCACCGCCGGCTAGACGGTGTGGGTGGACGGCCTGCTCGCGCGCGGTGCGCAGCGGGGCGATCTGCTACCTCGACGAGATCGTCGAGGCGCGCAAGTATATCGACGAGCGCTATAAGGCCAAGTGTTGTGACAGTGACGCCAAGGACTGGCTGGAGCAGGTTCGCATTCTGCGCGATACCCACGGTATCACCCCGGCAGCCTCGCTTGCCACCGTACAACAACAGACCGAGACTTCGCCAGTTGCCAACAACAACTATTTGAAAAAGGCCTTTCTTGAAAGCGGCGAGAGGGCTGGCCTATTCGATGTCATTGCCGAGGTTACTTAGATGTTGGTATGCTGCGGAACGGAGCAGTTCGTGTCGATGAGTGCCGACGTAAAGGGCGATGCCTACGAAGGCCTGCTGGAAAAGAACGCCCAGGACACCAAGTCTTGGCGCCGGCCAGTACTTCACCCGCGCCCCGCTGATCCAGGCCATTGTTGATTTCATGGCCCCGAAGCCCGGCGAGAAGGGTGAGAGGTTACGACGTTCATTATGGACAAGCCCGAAATTTGTTCCCATCCTCAAATCAGTTAATTTTCTACTTTTTAAAAACAGTTGGTTGCCTCTCTTCATTAGCTTCTGCATCGGGGTGGTGATGACTTGGGGGGCTCCGGGGAGCGCGCGATAACTGACAGTAATGTCGATATGGACTCACACACAGTGCAGGACACCCGCCAAATAAGGGCGCCTCGCCGATTGCGGCACTGCGGGCACGTGAGACAGTCCTGGATCAGTCAGAGAAGGTCATCGGCGGTTTGTCCTGTAGGGGGCGGTGGTCCATTGACTCGATTGGCACGCGTTGCCCGCGGGACTCGATTGCCATGTGCAATGCAGCCAGCCCGTTGCTGATTTCTGAATCAGGTGTAACTCAAGAGTTGCAGGGTCGTCCTCAGTGCCCAAGATCCACACTTGCAGCGGTAAGGATTGATGCGGCACCACCGTGAATAACAGGGGTGGCCGGCTGGGACAGCAGGTCGAGTTCGTAGGCACTCAGCTCGGTCAAGGCATCGCGGACCCGTGGCCCCCAGTCGTCCGCATCAGGTTCGAGGTAGCGGATAAGGAAGTCGACCGTCTGAGGGGTCAGAGCGGCCATTTTTCAGGGGCGTGCCCGCGGTTACCGCTGTCTTGTGTGGCCAGGAGCATAGCCACAACAGGAGTCTGTTTATAACATGCAGATTTAGCTAAATAAAATATCAGCATGAAGGTTATGACTTCCGATTTTTTAGCTGCATCAGGTGTTCAGACCGCTGTGACGCAGCAAGGCATCGATCGTCGGTTCGCGGCCGCGAAAATCGACGTACAGTTCCATCGGTTCGCGTGAACCGCCCTGTTCCAGGATGCTAGTGAGGAATTTGCTGCCGGTATCGCGATCGAAGATACCGGTTTCCTCGAAGGCCGAGAAGGCATCGGCGGAGAGGACTTCCGCCCACTTGTAGCTGTAATAGCCCGCCGCGTAGCCGCCGGAGAAGACATGGGTGAAGCTGTTCTCGAAGCGATTGAACGCCGGCGGGCGTATCACCGCCACCTGTTCACGCACCGCCTCTAGAGTTTCATGCACGCGCGCGCCCCGGTTCGGGTCATAGTCACGGTGCAGGTGGAAATCGAAGAGCGCGAATTCGAGCTGGCGCACCATCTGCATGGCGGACTGGAAATTCCTGGCCGTGCGCATGCGCTGATAGAGCGGCTCCGGCAGGGTCTCGCCGGTCTGGTAGTGCCCCGCGATGAGCTCCAGCGCCTCGCGTTCCCAGCACCAGTTTTCCATGAACTGGCTGGGCAGTTCGACAGCGTCCCAGGCAACGCCGCTGATGCCGGACACGCCGGCGTAATCAACCCGGGTCAGCATGTGATGCAGGCCGTGTCCGAATTCGTGGAACAGGGTGGTGACCTCGTCATGGGTTAAGAGGGCGGGGTCCTCGCCGATGGGTGGTGAAAAGTTGCAGACCAGATAGGCGACCGGTGTCTGCAGGCCGTCACTCGTTTTACGCCGGGTGATGCATTCGTCCATCCAGGCGCCGCCGCGCTTGTGCGGGCGTGCGAAGAGATCCAGGAAAAATTCTCCGCGGAGTTCACCGGCTTCGTCATGGATTCGATAGAAGCGCGCATCCTCATGCCAGGTGTACACGCCCTCGATCTGCTCGATGGTAATGCCATAGAGGCGCTCGACGATTGAAAACAGGCCGTCGACGACGCGGGGTTCCGGGAAGTAGGGTTTCAGCTCTTCCTGGGAGATGGCGTATTTTTGCAGGCGCAGTTTTTCCGAGTAATAGGGGATATCCCACGGCTGCAGGTCTTTCATGCCATGCCGTTCACGCGCATAGGTCCTGACTTCCTCGAGTTCCATCTCGGCGGCGGCTTTGGAGCGCATAGCCAGATCATTGAGAAAGTTAGTGACATGCCCGGTGGATTCCGCCATTTTGGTGGCGAGGGAGCGCTCGGCGTAGTTGTCGAAACCGAGCAGTGTCGCGGCTTCGTGGCGAAGCGCCAGGATCTGTTCCATGGTGGCGGCGTTGTCCCACTTGCCGGCCTCCGGCCCCTGGTCCGAGGCGCGTGTGACATAGGCGGTGTAAAGCTCTTCGCGCAGTGCGCGATTGTCGGCATAGGTCATGACCGGGTAGTAGGAAGGGAACTCCAGCGTAAGCACCCAGCCGTCCAGTTGCCGACGGGCCGCGGTCTGCCTGGCCAGCGCAAGCGCCGATGCCGGGAGGCCGGCCAGCAGCCCCTCGTCGTCGATCTGCTTGTGCCAGGCATTGGTGGCGTCCAGCACGTTATCGCTGAATGATGACGTCAGTTTCGACAGATCCTGCATGATCGCCTTGTAGCGATCGCGTGCCGCCTGGTTCAGTTCAATGCCCGAGAGACGGAATTCACGCAGTGCGTTGTCGATGATTTTTTTCTGTGCGGTATCGAGCCGGATGTAGTCCTCGCCATCCGCAATCTGTCGGAAGGCGCGATACAGATCTTCGTTCTGGCCCATCTCGGTGCTGTATTCGCTCAGTTTGGGCAGGCAGGCATTGTAGGCCTCGCGCAGGGCTTCGGTATTCACCACCGCATTCATGTGGCTGACAGGTGACCAGGCGCGGTTGATGCGGTCATCCATCGCTTCCAGCGGTTCGACCAGATTTTCCCAGGTATAGTGTGTATTGCTCTCAAGCAGCTCCCTGACTCGCAGCCGTGCCCCGGTCAGCAGTTGCTCGACGGCCGGCTCGACATGTTCCGGCCGGATGATCGAAAAAGGAGGCAGACCATGCAGTTCCAGCAGTGGATTGGACATGCTTTGCGGTACCTCGTATGTGAGCGTGTGACGGAAGCAGCGGGGATGTCTACTCTATCATGTCGCCGGTGTAAATCGTTAGCCGATAAGACCGCTGTCAATGGCTTGCACGAACGTGCAGTGAACAGGTAAGTTTGCGCGATGACACTACGACGCTATCAGGGGATCAGCCCGCGCATCGCGGCAAGCGCTTACGTGGATGCGAGCGCCGTGGTGATCGGCGATGTCACCATCGGTGAGGACGCATCGTTGTGGCCGATGGTCGTCGCCCGCGGCGACGTAAATTCCATAGAGATCGGCGCGCGCACCAATATCCAGGACGGGACCATCCTGCACGTCAGTCATGACAGTGAATTCGCGCCTGGTGGGTTCCCGCTATACATCGGGGCGGACATCACTGTCGGTCATCAGGTCATCCTGCATGGCTGCCGCATCGAGGATGGCTGCCTGGTCGGCATGGGATCGACTGTGATGGACGGCGCGGTCCTGCGTTCCGGGGTGCTGCTGGGCGCCGGCAGCCTGGTGTCTCCCGGCCAGGATCTCGAGGGCGGTTTTCTCTGGGTGGGTTCCCCCGCGCGACGCGTTCGACCCCTGCGCGAACTGGAGCGCGCCTTCCTCGAGTACTCCCCCAAACATTATGTGGAGCTCAAGGACCAGTACCACTCTGGCGACTGAATGACACGCACCCGTTTCCAGCACATCAAAGTTCTATTCAAGGAATAGGTAAAATGATCGTCTTCATCGGCAACTTGCCTGCTGTCGCCACGGTCCGGGATGCTTGCGTCTTCGCGGATCTGGCAGGGGGGATGATTCCCCGGATTATAAAAAAGCATGACGGCAACGGTGGCGTGCACCGTTATGCGCTGGTTCAAACCCGTTCTATAAGGGAAGGGCACAGGCTGATCGGTCGGGTGCATGGGAGAACCTGCAACGATCACAGGCTGGTTGCCCGGGAGTTCAGAAATCGCACCGCCGGCAACGAGCGCCGGCGGCTGGACTGGCGCGATATTCCCTGGGATGGCCCCGAGCGGCGCGTGGCCGAGCGCCGCACCATCACGCCTTACCGGCGCTGACGCAAGGCCTGGATCACCGGTTCGGTTGCGGGCCTGACACCGCGCCACAGGAAAAACGCTTCCGCTGCCTGTTCCACCAGCATACCCAGTCCATCCAGCGTTCTCTCCGCGCCAAGTTCCTGCGCCCACCGCATGAAGGCGGTCGGCGCATCGGCGTACATCATGTCATAGCACCAGCTGTGCGTCTGCACCACACCGGGCGGCAGGGCGGGTACCTCGCCCCGCAGCCCGGCGGCGGTGGCGTTGATGATGACGTCGAATGACCGGACTGCAAGCGAATCCAGACCGCAGCCTTCGAGCCGGCCGGATTCGCGGAAGTCACGGGCGAGTTCCACGGCTTTGCCGGGTGTGCGATTGGCGATCAGCAGCAGCGACGGTTGTTCATCCAGTAGTGGCTCGACCACGCCGCGCGCCGCACCACCGGCTCCGAGTAGCAAAACCCGTCTGCCAGCAAGCTGGCAGCCCAGGTTGTTTTTCAAATCGCGGACCAGGCCCACACCGTCCGTATTGTCACCGTAGTGCGAGCCTGACGGGTCCAGTAGCAGCGTATTGACGGCACCGGCGTGTTGCGCGCGCTCGCTGCGGGTGGCGGCGAGCGCCCAGGCCTCCTTCTTGAAGGGCACGGTGACGTTCAGTCCCTTTCCCCCCTGCGCCTGAAAGCCGGCAACCGCCCGCGCGAAATGACCAGGCTCGACCAAGATGGCGCGGTAGTCGATGTCGTGCCCGAACTGGGCTGCGAACAGCATGTGGATGCGGGGAGATTTGCTGTGGGCAATCGGATTGCCCATGACGGCGTAGCGGTCGGTCATTCGTCCTGCTGCAGCCAGTGGCCGGCCACCCTGGCAAAATAGGTCAGGATGGCGTCGGCGCCGGCGCGCTTGAAGGCGAGCAGGGATTCCATTACCACGGCTCGTTCGTCCAGCCAGCCGTTTTGCGCCGCAGCCTTGAGCATGGCGTATTCCCCACTGACCTGATAGGCCATGGTCGGGACGCCGAAGGTGTCCTTCACGCGCCGGATGATGTCCAGGTAGGGCATGCCCGGTTTAACCATCACCATGTCCGCCCCTTCCTCCAGGTCGAGTGCCACCTCGCGCAGCGACTCGTCGCTGTTGGCCGGATCCATCTGGTAACTGTACTTGCTCCCGCCACCCAGGCTGGCCGCTGAACCGACCGCGTCGCGAAACGGACCGTAGAAACTGGAGGCATACTTGGCAGAATAGGCCAGGATGCGCGTGTTGCGGTAATTGGCCGCTTCGAGCGCCGTGCGCACCGCGCCAATACGCCCGTCCATCATGTCGGATGGCGCCACGATATCGGCTCCGGCCGATGCATGCGAAAGGGCCTGTTTGACCAGCACCTCGACCGTCTCATCGTTAAGCACGTAGCCGTTTGCGTCGATCAGACCGTCCTGACCGTGGGTGGTGAAGGGGTCGAGCGCCACATCGGTAATGACACCCAGTTCCGGCAGCGCGTCCTTGAGTGCGCGCACCGCCCGTTGCGCAAGTCCCCGCGGATTGTAGGCCTCGCGCGCGTCTTCGGATTTCTTCTCCGTCGGCGTGACCGGGAACAGCGCCATGACAGGGATGCCGAGCGCGTGAATTTCAGCCGCTTCGCGCAGCAGTTCATCGATGCTCAGGCGTTCGATGCCCGGCATGGAGGCGACCGGCTCGCGCCGTCGTTCACCTTCCAGTATGAACACCGGATAGATGAGATCATCGGTGGTCAGACGGTGCTCGCGCATCAGCCGCCGGGAAAACACATCACGCCGCATACGGCGCATGCGAGTGGCGGGGAAACCCCCCTGTGCTGATTGTTTTTCTGCCACAGAAGACTCCGGGACCGGTTGCCAGCCTACAGTGTACCGTGACTGCCAGCCGGGGTCAGTCCCTGTTTGCAGACATCCCTGGCTATACTTCGGCGCGCGCCGGCGTGTAAGCTCATGCTATGGCAATGTCCCAGGTGAAACAGACGGTTATGATGCCCCAGATAGGCAAGGCAGCTGATCTGCTGAAATCAGCACGGCCAACGCTGACCGGCTGGTATGCCGATCCCATCGCCGCTCCTGACGCGCAGGCGTTGCTCGATCGTATCCAGCGGAGGTCACGAGCGCGCCTGTGTCGCGGTGGTCGCTGTTTTTCGCTGCACCTGCTGAGGATGATCTGTCATCACTGGCTGCAGTCTGACAGCGCGCTGGATTACCAGCAACTTTCCGCACTTGCCTGCGATGACAGCGAGCGTGCCCTGGTGGAACTGGTATATGGCCAGTTGTTGATCAGTTGCAAGCGCCTGCCTGCCCGGCAACACCTGGTGCATGGCTTCTCTCTCGCGGCACGGCACCTGGATACCGTGGATTATCTTCTGCTGCTCAGGCGCCATGATCTGCTGGAGTATCTGCCGTTGTCGGGGAGTCCTGTCGTAGCGCAAGACCTGCAGTCGCTTCTCAAGGAGGC
>JBAVKA010000391.1:0-2613 GCA_049688075.1 Gammaproteobacteria bacterium | reverse complement strand
GGCTCTTGCCGGAAGGGCGGGCGCCGCCTGGCGGTCTGTTGGCTGACGTCACCACTGCACTCGTTCAAACCCGGTTGCTGTGCAGGGCGCGGCAGGGTTTCAGTTGCTCTGACCCCCGGAGGGTCCGTGAAGTGACAGTGGCAAAGGGGGATTCTTTGATGGTGAGGACGGAATTGGGCAGGATTTTGTGGTGGTGACAGGGCTCCATTACTCGTGCATTACCCGTTGACCATGCAAGAAAAAGGTGTTTATCCTTCCTATACTTAACTTCGACCCCGAGCATCTTGACCATGGTTTTACCGAGTCGTTTCGCTCTCAGTACGCTTTGGCCGGCAAACAGGTGGTTACAACGGTCGGGCGCATCACCCAGCTCAAGGACATCGAAACGTTCATAAAGGCCATGGTCGTTGCCAGGTGAAGCCTGCCGAATCTCGTCGGCCTGATTGTGGGGGGTGCACAGCGATAAACAGGGATACTATCGAGGGCTGCAACAGTAGGTCACCGAGGCTCACGCGGACTCTTACCTGTTTTTCACTGGGAGTCAGGCCAAGGTCGCTGAAATCTACGCTCTGAGCCAGGTGGTTGTGTGTGGTTCGAAAAAAACCCGAAAGTTTCGGTCGCGCGGCTGCGGAAGCCATTTCCATGAATGTTCCGGTGGTAGCAACTCGCCACGGGGGTATCCTTGATATCGTACGGGAAGGCGAGACCGGCCTGCTCTTTAGATATAGGAGATGCTGATGCTCTCGCCGCCAAAATCATCTCAGCGAGCCGCACTGATTCTCCTGGTTTACGCTCTTTTATTGTTGCCAACTTCAGTTTGAATAACATGGTCAACATCACGCTGGATGTTTATGAGACTCTACTTGCTCATGTTGAATTTTGAGGGGAGAACTTCAAGGTGAAAAAGTTGTTTTCGCGGAAACGATATGTCTATATTAGCATCGCAATCCTTCTGCTGGCGCTCATTGGCCACAAGCGGGCAGCCGTTTACGGCTATGACGTCAATAACGACTATCTTTACGATTTCACCTCGGCCGATGTGGCCCGAGTTCCGGCCCGCCTGACGGATGGCGTGGTTCGTTTCGATGGTTCCTTGGAGGGCTTCGACACAGTAATTTTGGAAATGACTGTCAAGGCGACCCTGTTGGGTCAATTCATTGAACCGGATCTCATTATCACAGCGAAAAATGGAAATGCAATCAAGCAGGACATCGAACTGGGCGGGAGCGGGCGCCGGTATATCAATATCAGCAATCTGGTATCTGGCGTTGCCTCTCACCACTTTTCCATCACCACTCACCGACTGGATATCGACGACCAGCAGGTACACCTCTATTGCTTCAAGAATGAGATCAATAAACAGAAACGAACCCTGGTTATCGCACCGCATCCCGACGATGCGGAAATTGCCGCCTTCGGCTTCTACTCGGGGAACCCGAATGCCTATATCGTGACGATTACGGCCGGAGATGCAGGAGCCGACACCTATGACGAGGTCTATCGAGACCGGGCCCAACAGTACCTGAAAAAAGGTCAGTTGCGGGTTTGGAACAGCATTACGGTTCCATTGCTCGGCGGAGTGCCTCCTTCGCACACCATCAACCTGGGGTATTTCGATTCGACCCTAGAGGAGATGTTTAGAAACAAGGAAACCGAGGTTTTGCCACGGTTCGCCAAACTGTCAAATCCCGGTTTTTTCAGGAAGATGAACCTTTCGCATCTGCTTGATGGCAGGCCTGACGTAGCGACCTGGCAAAATCTGGTTGGAGACCTCGAGGAGGTCATTTCCGAGTTACAGCCAGACATTATCGTAACCCCATATCCGCGCATCGATGCTCATCCGGACCACAAAATGTCCACTCTGGCGATTTTTCAAGCATTGAAAAACCTTGGTCGCACCCAGGGGCTTTTGCTGATGTATTCCAATCACTATCCGAGGAGTAATTACATTCCCTATGGAGAGATGTTTTCCAATGTATCCTTACCCCCGGCATTTCATGGGGACTTCTATTTCAACAGCATTTATTCCTGTGATTTGTCGGAAGCCCGGCAAAAGGATAAGTACTTTGCCCTCGAGGCCATGAATGATTTGCGTCTGGATACCGAGTGGCGAGGAGTTGCAGGAAGCGCAAAATATTTATGGAAAAATCTGCAGCACAAACTGCTGAACAAGGATGAAAGTTATTTTCGCCGAGCAGTGAGACAGAATGAGGTATTTTTTGTTGTTAATGTAAATAATATCTACTCTGACAACATCACCAGTAAACTTATGGGGCCCCAGGACTCTTCCGGTAAATTAGTGGCTTATTGAATTCGGTCCCGGCTAGCGGCCCTGGTGTCCAAACTACGGGTCAACCTCACGCGCTTCCACGGCGTGTTCGCGCCAAACAGCAAACACCGAGCTTTGGTGACGAAGGCTGCGCGGGGCAAGGGCGCCAAACCCAGGGTATCCGATGAGGAACAAGAGAAAACGCCGGCTGAACGCCGGGCTGCCATGGCTTGGGCGCAGCGCCTGAAGCGCGTATTCGGCATCGACATCGAGACCTGCCGCACTTGCGGCGTGGCGCTGCGGATCATGCCCGAAGCACTCGCTGCGCTCGCGAGTCAGGCTCT
>JBAVKA010000390.1:0-1504 GCA_049688075.1 Gammaproteobacteria bacterium | reverse complement strand
GTCTTCGTCCCGCGCAAGCTGCCGGACGAACTTGCGCTGCCCCTGCTCAGCGGACCGGAGGGCCATGAGCGGACGGTGCTCGGGCAGTACCGCCGGTGCGCGCAGACGCTCTCGCCGCTCGGCCTGCACATCGCCCGGATTGAACTCAATGAGCGCCGCGCCTGGCGCATCGGGCTGGATAACGCCGTGCAGCTGGAGCTGGGGCGCGTGGACACGGCGCTGCGCCTGCAGCGTTTCGTGCGCACCTTTCCGGAGGTGTTCGCCGGACATCTTGAAGCGCTGAAAAGCGTGGATCTGCGCTATAGCAACGGGTTTTCCGTGTACTGGCAACAGGCGGAATCCGGTGAACGCAGCAGCAAGGGTTAGCCGGGCTGACCCGTCGAACAAGTCAGGAACAGGGGACGCATGCCAAAGAAGACTGAAAAGAATCTGATCGTGGGTCTCGATATCGGGACCTCCAAGGTAGTCGCCATCGTCGGCGAGATCATGCCGGAGGGAAAGATCGAGGTGATCGGTATCGGTTCCCATCCCTCGCGGGGTTTGAAGAAAGGCGTCGTGGTGAACATCGAATCCACGGTGCATTCCATACAACGCGCCGTTGAGGAAGCCGAGTTGATGGCCGGTTGCCAGATTCACTCCGTCTATGCCGGCATCGCCGGCAGTCATATCCGCAGTCTGAATTCACATGGCATCGTTGCCATCAAGGACAAGGAAGTGGCGCCCGGCGACGTCGAGCGGGTGATCGATGCCGCCCGTGCCGTGGCGATACCGGCGGACCAGAAGATCCTGCACATCCTGCCGCAGGAGTTTCTCATCGACAACCAGGAGGGTATCAAGGAACCGGTCGGCATGTCGGGTGTGCGCCTGGAAGCGAAAGTGCACATGGTGACGGGTGCGGTGAGCGCGGCGCAGAACATCATCAAATGCGTGCGCCGCTGCGGACTCGAGGTCGACGACATCATCCTCGAACAACTCGCCTCCAGTTACTCGGTATTGACCGAAGATGAAAAGGAGCTCGGGGTGTGTATCGTCGATATCGGCGGCGGCACGACGGATCTCGCGGTGTTTACCGAAGGCTCCATCCGGCACACCGCGGTGATACCGATCGCCGGCGACCAGGTCACCAATGACATCGCCGTGGCCCTGCGCACGCCGACGCAGTTCGCCGAGGAAATCAAGATCAAATACGCCTGTGCGCTGACCCAGATGGCCACGGCGGATGAAAACATCGAAGTGCCCAGTATCGGCGACCGGCCCCCGCGCCGGCTCGCGCGCCACACCCTCGCCGAGGTGGTGGAGCCGCGCTACGAGGAACTGCTGACGCTGGTCCAGGCGGAGCTGCGCCGCAGCGGATTCGAGGATCTGGTGGCCGCCGGCGTCGTGCTGACCGGCGGCAGTTCCAAGATCGAGGGTCTGGTGGAGCTTGCCGAGGAGGTGTTTCACATGCCGGTGCGCCTGGGTGTGCCCCAGTACGTCACCGGCCTGGTGGATGTGGTGCGCAATC
>JBAVKA010000389.1:0-3581 GCA_049688075.1 Gammaproteobacteria bacterium | reverse complement strand
ACAGCTTGTCGCGCGTCATGTCGTAACGCATCGATGTTGTTACGACTACCTTTTCCGTGATCGGCTTTTTATTCATTGTCCCTGTTGCGACTATTTCGAAGATTGTGGCGTCGGCTGAACGTACGGTCAGGTGCTCGATCTGTAGGGGGGAACCGCGTTCGATCAGTCGATGGAATTCTTCGGACAACCCCCCTTCCACCCATGCATTCATGTTCGTTGCCTCGAACGAGAACGTGTCACGGGTGTACGATCCCCAGGCAAGTACACCTACTGCCACCACACCTGCCAAAAGGACTGCACCCCAATGTTTCATGTGGATCTTCATTTGTCTGTTCCTTGTGGCGACCACTATCAAATGTCTGGCTGTATGTAACTACGTACAGGACAATTGTCAATTGTTGGCCTTGGGGCGGTCGTATGACCGATCCTGGTAATTTGACCAAGCTCTTCTATTCGGATTGGCTAATTGGCTGGAATTACGTGCAACCCGTTCATTAGCAGGCCGGGTAGAAATGTCTTCTTTCGGGAAACCGGACATTACCGGCGATCCTGAGCATGTCAGAGAAGTACTGAAGTCAGTCCTTTAGTTCGAGCGGCATTCTGCAAAATGGGTGGACACTAAGTAGTACTACCTACGTAGTCGCACGGATTTTCTTTGACTTCAGCCGCCTCTATTTTCTATCGTGGTGCAGTGTCCCTGTCCTCCCCCATCGGGTATATGGAACAGGTCGAGATTGTGGAGGAGAGGATTTAAACAGGGACACTCAGATTAAGCAGTTTTCGGTGAGCGATGGGTAAGTACATGGGCAGAGCCAGAGGTGAACTGCAGTGCATATCAACGCAGTACCCATCCACTCACCGGAATGCCGACCCATAAAATGATCAGGAGCGCGTGATGAAATTGACAGATCTGAGTACTTCAGATGGAAGAGTGATCCTTATCGAAACCGACGAGCGTCTGGACCTCTGCGCCCACGGCGTGTTCATGCAGGCCTGTAAACTGGCCGAATACTCCAATCTGCGGGCGATCCTGGTCAATCTCGGGAAAACCAGGCACATCCTGGATTCGGGGCTGGCCATGTTATTGATGCTGCGTGATCACGTGGGCCATTTCGGCCAATGCATCAAGCTGTTCAACTGCAGCCCGGAGATCAGGAACCGGCTGCTGGAAAGCCCTGTCATGACAGAGTTCCACATTGTGTAACGTGTGTACCCGAAGAAGACGGTGACGAGGGTTCGATGCCCTCAGTCACCACGGAGGAGAAGAGGAACGTCGATGTGAATATGAAACAACATTCCAAACAACAACCGGTCGTCGGCAGCATCTACCGCGACAAGTCGGGTAGCAGTCTTATGGTCGTGAACGTCGTTGGCGGCAAGATTCTGCTGGAATATGCCAACGGCATCATCACCACCATTGACGTAAACAACTGGCAGTTGCTCCATCCTCGGCCAGCCCTTTTCTAGTCGGGCGGGCCAACAACGTGAGCGTACAAACTTGGAAGAACGACGGAAAATGAGAGATAGACACGTGAACGCTCCCAAGCAGGGAATGCGGTTTTCTTACGCTCGCCATATCGCGGATCGACAACAGAATAATCTACCCACGGTGCGGAAGCACCGGACGGATGTTGATATCATCCTCATAAATCGTTGCTTGACTGGCAAACTGGTTAGTTAAAGCCGCCAAGGACGGCACGTATCGGGAGTGCATATGCCGAGGATACCAGACAAACTCTATGAACTGCTGCCATACCTTTATAGTATTGGGGGTGTGGTTATGATTCATTATTTTGAATCATTCGTTGGCGACACTTTGGGATTTCTCCTTATTCTTCTTGCTGGTCTTGTTTTCTTGAAGAGAAGTGATTTCCGGCAAGGTGTAGTTAACAAGATAAACTAGCGCAATATCCTGAACACCCTCATTGAAGTTATACGGCTCCTTCCGGGATCGATTATTCTGTTGGGTCTTATGTCCGGAGTTGCTGCACTCCTGCCGTTTGCTACTCGTCCGGGAACGGCAACTGTTGGCGTGCGTCGTGCAAAGGCGGCGTTTTCCCCGTGGGTGAGAGATCCAGCCGGCTTTCGCTCCAGCCGGAAGCAATCGGAGCAGTCATGGAGGTAACGAAATGGCTGGTGCCTTTGATGTAACGGATGAGTTTAGCTTGTCTACGGCGATTTCCTGCTATGGCGAGCAAAGCTAACCACGGCTCTTTCACGTGTTATACAAATCGAGTTTGCCGCTTAACGGACAGGGAGTTCTCCTGCTCAGTATGAGGAATCCGCCGGGTGTATTTCCCTGGCTCTCGAAGTCATCGCTGCCCACTGCGACCCGTATTCCTTCTAATGTGCAAAAGCACGCCGGACCGTTCGTTTCCGCACTTCCGGTTAATGTCTCGCTGATTTGTTCATGATCCAACATATCAAGAAAAGGAGTCTACGGTAAACCCGGGGCGGTTCAGTTTCCGGTCGTTGCTGGATTAATAGCCGGTAATTAACCCGATTGGCCGGCCGGTAACAAACCCTGGCATGAACTTCACAAATAGCTCTGCGATTCCAGGGAAGTACCAGTATGTCGGTCTTGAATTCAGTCCAATTCGACCACTTTGGCTTCAGTAGCAAACACGACCTGTTCCGCAATATTGGTTAAATGGTCTCCATAGCGTTCGAGAAGATGCGATATCCAAAGCATTCGAGAAGCATCAGGGACAAGATCCGGTCTGGACTGCATTTTTGAAAAAAGCATTTGAATCAGCTTCGCCTGTTCAGCATCGATATCATCATCCATCCTTGCAGCCATTTTCGCTCTCTCTGTATCTTTATCTCGGTATGCAGCCAGAATGGCCCGCATCATTTTGTTGCACAAGGACGACATCTTTAATAAATCTGTGATTCCGACTTCTGACAGGTCAATATCAGTCATCTGTAAAGAGATGGAAGCGATGTCTGATGCGTAGTCACCAATTCGTTCCAGATCACCGGCAATCCGTGTGGCGGCGACTACGTCGCGTAGATCATCGGCAACCAGCTGATGTAGTGCAATTGCTGTCAGGCATTCCATTTCAACAAGGTACCTGCCGCGGTTAATCTCTGCATCATGTTCAATGACGGGCTGACATAATGCTTTATTCTCACCAGTGAGGCAGGACATAGCCTGTCCCATCGCAGCTTCTACCGCAGTAAACAGATCAAGAACGTTTTTTTCGATTTGCTTTTTTTTAACTACCAGAGCATGGCGGGACTCAGGCATATAATGTATCTCCTGTGCATCGATGTTGGTAGAAAGCACATTTCACTGGATCCATTGAAAAATAAATCTATTCAGTAACTTGTGCAACCGGCTTCGCGCCGGTTTTTTCGTAGAAAGTGCGGGGTAAGTGCAGATGAATCAATCAAAACGGACATTCAATGGTTAGTTATTGACTCCACTGCAGTCAGTCGCCGGATACGATCAGTTCCCTGTTGTTCAGGAATTGCCAGACATTCATGCCCAGCGAGGCAAGGAAGACCAGCGCGATGATTACCACGGCATCAAGATGAACAGCCAGTTGTTTCATTTACTCTCCTCTTCCATTCAAATT
>JBAVKA010000388.1:0-3128 GCA_049688075.1 Gammaproteobacteria bacterium | reverse complement strand
ATCATGACACAGCTATTCGCAATGGTAACTGATTGTTGTTTCCCCATAATCTTGACAATCACCTCGAAGAACCCTATCTGACACTGTCACGATGGGATATTCGGCAGAGCGTGTTCGCCTTACCCATTGCCGCACTTCGCCAGGGTCTTCCTTTACAAGCTCGTCGACGGCTTACGGCGCCAAGGTGTATCGCACGATCAGAAAAACCTGCTCACTCATGGCACGCGTCAGTACCGGTGCCGGGCCAGAATCCTCCGCGGCGGTGATGGCGAACGCTTGATTGTCGCCAAGATCATCCGTATAGGCATCCCATACGGACTGGTTGCCAACGGGGTGATGATTGGACACATGCAGCCCTTCGTAAAGTTCGAGCCCGGTGATGGAGATCGTCTTGCCTTGCGCGAAATAGGGGAAGTAGTCCTTTCGAATTGTCGCATTGAAGTCACCCGCGCCGTTGACGAACGCGGACCACTCGGAGGGGAAATCGTGGCGCAGGTTGAACACAAGGGCAAGGTTCGACTGGGTCGTTTGCTGTAGCAAATCAACTAAGGCTGCTTTCACTTTCGTTGGCTCCACGCCTTGGCGCGCAGTATAGCGAATGTGAAGGATAACATCTGAAATCGTCGCGTAGTCGAATGGGGGATAATCCATGGGCAGATCCAGCTTCCAGGTGCTCTCGGCGCCTGCGCCCTCAAACGGCAGGAAGCGCTCGTCGCGCAGACTGGTCTCGAACATGCCGGCGTCGTTCTGCCCGCTACTGGTCACGATGGACTGCACCGCGCCGATGTAATCCACAAAGCGCTCGTCCTCCGAACCCTTCCGCACGTATTCGCCTCCCATGGTGAGGGGCGATTTCCGCAAGCTACTTTTCAGAAGTGACAGGGTGCAGTTGATGCTGGTGTACGGCCCTACGACGGATGGGATAGAGAGGGCGACATTCTTGATACGGCGCATATAATGACCGGGGCAATCGAGGTCGTAGACCCATTCGGGAATCGTCACTTGGCAGGAACCAGTCGCCTTGAACGTGAGCAGGGCCACTGGGTTAAGCTGGCGCAGCGAGATATGCTTGGTCAATTCGAGCTCACGCTTGTTGTTTTCGTGATAGGCCATCTCCATCCGTTTGATATCGAGATAGAGTGCTTCGCCGGATAGCAATCCTTTGCGCCCGCCATCCCAGTAGTTGAACTTGATGTAGTCTGTTTCGTTTACCTCCGGGCGCATCAGCTCCTGCTTCATGGTCTGTTCAGCCTTGCGGGCGGTGTCGAAGGCGAAACGGTAATATTCATAGTAAAGCCGCGTGATCTCGCCCTGCATCCAGGCATACAATTCCTCGTTGCTGAACTTCTCCCGCAGAAATTGATCGACTTCCCGAGAGTGATCAATCTGCTTCTGAATATTCTGATACTCATGGTGAACAATCTGCTCGGCGATCAGCGAACCAATGATCTGCCGTCCGATCTGCATCAGCTCACGCGCGGCTAGGTTCGCCTGCAGCATCCACTCATCTGTGCGGCGCTCGTAGGTGGCAGTCAGCCCAACCAAAGAAGTAGCAGCATCCGCCAGGGTGGCCAGTGTTCCGATAGAACTGGAAACGGCTTTTCCAACATTGGCAAACATCTCACCCAGAGGATATTCAATTTCGCTACCGACACCATATGGAGCTACCTTCGCATTCACATGCGGTAGGGTCGCAAGGGTTGAGAATACAATATCAGCGGCCGCAGAACCGATCCTTAGGCTGGTAGAAATGAGAGGGAGGACATTCAGGGCAAGGAATTCCTTCTCAGAGAGGAAAAGACTCCCGTGCGGTATAAGGTCTGCCAGGTTTAACGGTGTGTCAGCAGCAGCAAGCTTTAATGTTGGGTAGGTCTGTATCGCGATCATCTTGTCGTACTGTCCGACCAGGTCCGTGTAGGTTTGGTTAAAGTTCTCCTCGGTGATCTCGGGGGGAGTGGAAGATGACAACTCCAGATTGGTATTGTCGGCAGAGGTCTGGCCGAGCAGCCTCAGGTAGTAGCTGTAACGCTCCAGGGCATTGTCACGGCCGCGCAGCAACGCTTCGGTGGACTCCTGCGCTTGCTTCCATTGAAGGAAGCGAACCTCCTTCGCCATTTCCTGAATCTTGATTTCGTGGCCCTGGCGCAGCAGCGCCAAACGCTCGTTGTCGCCTTTTTCGATGGCGGACAACAGAGCAGCACCCATATTGCGCACCTCGCCGCACAGCTCGAGTGCCTTCTGGATCCGGAACAGACAACGAACCGGGCCGACCGGCTGGTTCAGCCCGTTTACAATCGAGCCAATATCAATCCCCGCCGCCGTGGCTTTGACCAGCATGCCGGGATCAATCGGCGGGTCAAACAAAGCGAGCGGCCGAACCACACCCGCAATGTTCATGCAGTGGCGGATCTTGAACAGCCGGTCGGCTACTGTATCCCAATAGCCGAGCAGCTTTTCGTTGGGCGGGATGCAGAAATAGAGCGTACGGCCAATCCCAAAAAGTGCGTTCGATTCTTTCCCATCTGCGCCCGTCCCCGAATTCGTTCCAAGGGAACTGAAAGGGAACTGGCTCTGCAGGTCCACGAACGGGTCGCCTATAGGTCCCAGCCCCTTTTTCTTGAGGTCCGCAAACGTCGTGGCCTTTACCGTCCCACGCGGTGTGATGCGCTGCGGGCGCTCCCCCAAGATGTTCGCCGCCGAGACATAGAGTTGCATCGCTTCATTGATGGACTCCACCGTGTCTTGCTGGAACAGGTGATCGCCCCATGCGATCAGATTATCCAGATACTTCATCACCACACAGTATTGGTACGCTAGGTGCCGCGTCCGGGCAACGGCATGGGGCTGGAAGGGATTGTTGAGAATAGTCTTGTAGTCATTCCACTGCGTGTCCTGTTCCTTCTGATCGTCGGGCGACAGTGCAGAGCGCGGTATGCTCAGAATTTCCACAATGTCTTCAATGCGCTTGCGATCCTCTGGATTGCGGAAGGCGAGGAACTTCCAGAAACGCTTAGGCTCATCGCTCTGATCGTTCGAGGTTGGCTCGAAGATATAGTGGAACCAGCGCTGCGCCTCGGCAAAGCGCTGGTTCTTGCTCAGGTGCCCAGCGATCGTGAGCGGAATATGGA
>JBAVKA010000387.1:0-5914 GCA_049688075.1 Gammaproteobacteria bacterium | reverse complement strand
CATGTCATTAGTAACTGTATTAATGTTCTTCAGAAAATTTCGTGAGACGTATAATATAAAAGTTAAAAGGACATTATTTATATGGGGAATCGTGATTCTCTCCAATTTAACTGCCTCAACAGTAAATTATAGTCTTGATGCAGGTTTTGAAGCTTCAAGGGGCGGTGATGTTTTTCTTATGTCTAAACTTATACGATGGAATCTTGTAGACGACTATTTGACTGAAAATTGTGCGCAAGAAAATTATAAGGTTTGTGCATATAAGAATTCTCTCCCCTGGGATTTCTTATGGGATTCTAGCAGTCCCTTGTATAAAACCGGCGGTTGGGAAGCTAATAAAGAAGAGTATCACGAAATAAACAAAAATATTCTTACAACTCCAAAATACCTGAAAGTTTTTATACCCAGAGTATTTGAATCAGGCATCAGACAATTTTTCACGTTCGACCTGGGTGATAATACAATCAAATGCTTGGATCCTTGTCCTGGCGCTGTACTTGTACATCAATACTTCCGAAGATATATCGGAGAATTCTGGTCTGATAAACAAAGTACAGACAAAATAGATTTATCATTACTCAACTTTACACAAAGAGTTATTTTTGCTCTTTCACTTCTTATTATGGTTCTTATACTAATATCACAAAATACCCCAAAATATATTAAGACTTTTATCGTATTTATCCTGGCAGCATGCTTTATTAATGCGCTTATCTGCGGAGGATTATCATTCCCTAACGGCCGCTACCAAAGCAGAGTAGTATGGTTATTACCGCTACCTATAATAATGGCATTATTTGATAAGGAGTTTCTATCTGCTATAGGTGAAAAAAGTAAATCGTTGTTTGTTTCAAAGTAGTTGCGTATAGGAAAAAACAGCTGCATCCCATTCATTGGGCAGCAACTGGAACAGGATAAGTGTCTTCCCTCATGATAGGCGAAGCCTGATGGAGAGAAGACATGAAAAGAAAGCGACGGAATCACTCGGCGGAGTTCAAGGCGAAAGTGGCCCTGGCAGCACTGCGTGAGTATAGGACTCTGGCGGAGCTGTCTGAGCAGTTTGATGTGCATCCCAATCAGATACAGGAGTGAAAAAAAACGACTGGTGGAGGGTGCCGGGGACATTTTCTGTCGCACCGCCCAAAGTGGTGGCACGGACGCTGAGACGGTGGCGGCGCTGCACGCCAAGATTGGCCAGTTGACGATGGAGAACGATTTTTTAGAGCGCGGGCTCGAAAGGATTCACGGGCCCAGAGGCAGGAATTTCCCTACTGCGAGGGTTTGGATACTGGCGACCGCTGGCACACATGAGCCGAGCTTCGGAGCGAGGATTGCCTTCCTCAGGGGATTGGTTTCCGGATTGGCATGCCCGTCTATTCCGAGAGTGAGCGCGGCACACTCGGTGAAGCGATCGGAAAACCCAGACAAACGGTAATCCGGGGTGGGTATACCGATGCCGTCATGCGTATGCTCGGTGGCAGTCAACTTGCCGGTTTTGATGTCGATGTCAAGCTGGCGAACAACGGTCTTGTCAGAGATAGCCTGCACGGCTACGATGCCGATGAGAAAGATCAGTTGTAGTACGACAAAAGCAAGAATTGTTGCACCCAGCCACGAGAACCGGACGCAGCACTCGCGAAGGCGGCAAACGGTTGACAGACTCTATTGATGATCAGAGAAGATCGCATTACCGTCCTACATCATTCTTGCCGTGCGCGGTACGACGCGGCTGATCGAGGGAGTCTTTTACCGGAGTAAAATCGTAGTCAGAACCAACTGTGAGTTGCATCAGATTATTATTGATCATATCGAAACGTGTTCCGGTGTTGTAGCATTCGCATGGCCGTTTGTTCACAAGAAGACGGCCTTGCCCGTGGAGGTGCAGTCAATGATGATAATGTTCATTCTGCGCACCTCGCACGAGTAAATGGGCTCTGCATTCGAGCATAAACTATAAAGCCCATTTTTCCAGAAAACCACCGCCCATTGACTAGGTTCATTTCCCAGTGATCACGTTCATTTCCTGCCCGCTAACCCGAACACCAGGTATTTCGATGCCGTATAATTCACCAGCAGGCCGACCGCCGAACCGGCTGCGACGCCGAGGAATAGATAGCGGTGTACCAATGCGAATTGCGATACGCATAGCGCATAGATTAAATAGTTGAGACCGCCGCCGAATGCGTTGATGGAGATATAGCGAACCCATTCCCTGTGCAGACGCGCGTCCTCATTAGCACTGAATGTATAGCGACGGTTCAGCAGCCACGTCACGGTAGCCGCAGTGAGGAAGGAGATGACGCGGCTACTGTAGGGATCCATGCCGAGCAGGCCGACAAGGACTTGAAGCACACCGGCATCGACGATGAATCCGACTGCACCCACGGCGCAGAAGCGCAGGA
Source organism: Gammaproteobacteria bacterium (assembly GCA_049688075.1). Taxonomy (GTDB): domain Bacteria; phylum Pseudomonadota; class Gammaproteobacteria; order UBA9214; family UBA9214; genus CAVQCA01. Next base: position 3,512 of record JBAVKA010000387.1, on the reverse strand, counting down.
ATTCGTTGGGTATCGCGGCCATGCACGCCGTCTCCACGTTTTAGCTGTCCAGCCAAGGGATGGTGAGGTAGAACAGACGTTTCATCTCGCGCCGGCCATGCGTGACGGTGTCCAGAATGAAACCGGCTGCCAGACTCAGGAACGCCAGGATCATGATCCCTGTGGCTAGGATAGCGGTCGGAAAACGCGGCACTGTGCCGGTCTGCATAAAGGTTACAACTACCGGATAGGCGATGATCAGCGCGATGACGACGAGCACAGCGCACAGAATGCTGAAGAAAGCCAGCGGCCGCTCCCGCTTGAACAGCCTCAGAATCATCATCAGGATGCAGAAACCATCACGATAGGTGTTCAACTTGCTCACGGAGCCGCTGGGACGAGCCCTGTAGGGCGTCATGACTTCCGCAATCGGCATGCGCAGCTCCAGCGCATGCACCGTCAGCTCAGTTTCAGTTTCGAAACCCGATGCAAGTGCCGGGAAGGATTTTACGAAGCGACGCGAGAACACGCGGTAGCCCGAAAGCATATCCGTGAAGCTGCGCCCGAACAGAAAACTTACGAAGCCGGTCAGCAGACTGTTGCCGAAACGATGGCCGAGGCGGAATGCCGCATCCTCGGTCGAATGCAGCCGCGAACCCACCACCATATCGAGGTGTTCGTTGAGCAGTTTCTCGACGAGTGCCGGCGCGCTTGATGCATCGTAGGTACCATCACCGTCTACCAGTACGTAGACATCTGCATCAATGTCCGAGAACATACGACGCATGACGTTGCCCTTGCCCTGGCGTATTTCGCTGCGAACCATGGCACCCGACTCGCGAGCACGCGTCATAGTGGCATCGGTGGAGTTGTTGTCGTAGACAAAGATCTTGGCCTTCGGCAGCGCCTTATGGAAACTGTGCACTACCGGTCCGATGGTAGCCTCTTCGTTGTAGCAGGGGATCAGCACTGCAATTATGGAACTGGATGGATTCGTGGTCATGATTTACCTTTAAATCCGGACACGGTACACTGGAATCGGTCTGTTTTGCAGTACTGGGTAATCAGTCGGGTGAGCTGCTGACGGGAGCAACCATTGATCTTCATCAGGCAGCGGATTACAACCCCTTTTCCTTGACGTGATAACGCTAAATTGCAGAATTTAACCAACTCCCCCTGAATACAGCGGTAGCAGGCGTCCTTGTCACTGATTACCGAAAAGACGTCCGTCTGGGTGCCTGACAGGAAATCTACAAGTTGATTAAGCATCGTTAAGTCTTCGAATTTCATGATGGTTTTCATCCCTCCATCATGAACAAATCCCCTGCCGGCTTCAGACTCCTTTGATGATAGAAATACCACCCTCCCTTCAGACTCATTTCATATTGGATAAGGCTCTGGTAACCAACATCATATATTTAAACTATCATATATGTGAATGCTCAGCCTTGTCCAAAATGAAATATGTCTGAAGTCGTATCGTGTTCCGTTCATGATGGGGTCAGAATCTCTCGGCTCATCCGGCTCCCACTGTCCCAGCCGAAGGCACAAATCCGAGCCGCCAGTGCGGGAACAGTCTTGGCCGACGACGAGCCAGCCGACCAATCCAGTGGTTTGCCCGACAGCGATGACACCGTAGCCTTGTAGCTCTTACGCAAAAATTACCTGTTCTGGGAACTGTAAAAGCGATTGGTTATGGTGCAGTCAGCGCGTCAAGTGCCACCCCCGAGTAATTGATCGAGTCCGACCCCATTGAGCTTCAGGATTCGCTGCCTGCAGCGGCTTCAGGGATTTCCTCATGTAGAAAAGTATCACCTTGGTAGTTCTGTGCAACGAGCACGAACAACACTGCGGTGATCTGCTGGTCCTCTCGCTGGTGCTGGAGGAGGTCCACGACGTCCTCGAACTGGCTCACCCTGTTAGCGTCGTCCACGAGGATGAGAAAGTGGCTGGGCTTCGTGAACTAGCCTGGAGGTCCTCCCACAGGTCACCTCCGCCTGTCGCAGGGGGACGACCGTGATGAATGACCTCCAGGACCAAATATCTGAATGTTGATGATTATCGATGTGACACGAACATCGAGAGCGATCCGCTGACTGAAAGAAGCCAGAGATTTCTTCATTAATGGCTGGCTCCATCACCGTGAGTTGTCCCCTATCGTCTTTTCAAACAAGGAATACAAATCGTGAATATTACCAAAAATCTCAATTCTAATTTCTCACGCTGCGGCTATTGTAACCGCAAGCTGGCTGAAGAAGATATAAACATTACAGGTTTTGACACTGATGGCCACCCAAAGTCTGTCGGCCATTGCTGTATCAGCAAAATGTCCACAGCACTGTTTGTAGGAATCCCGTGGAAGACCCGCGGCTTTATGTTTAATGACGTTATCCAGTTTCTGGAATACAAGGTCGTGGATGTGGAAAGCATTAAGCGTATTCACAGAGAGAAATCTCTTCCCTACGCCCTGCATGTCTTTTCATAACCCCCTGCCTCGCAAAAAAGATAAAGGAATATCGATCATGAATAGCAAAATGGATTGTGCTATTGAACTGGCCCGAGGTGGTTGGCCTGTCTTCCCGACACACTTGACGGATAAAAACGGCGTCTGCTCCTGTGGTAGCCCTGACTGTAACAGTGCTGGTAAACATCCCAGGACGCCCTCTTGCCTCAAGGATGCCACCACGGAAGAACAGACCATACGGAACTAGTGGACAACATGGCCGGATGCCAATGTGGCGGTGCGAACCGGTGCAGTCTCCGGCTTCTTTGCATTGGACGTAGACGTGAAAATAGGCGTTAAAGGAGATGAGTCGTTAGCGGAACTTGAGCGGGAACATGGCGATCTGCCTGGCACGCTGAGTGCTACCACATGGAGTGGTGGCAAGCACCTTTTCTACAGGTCTCCCAAGGACCCAGTAAAAAACCGTACCGGGTTTCGCCCGGGTCTTGATATACGCGGTGATGGAGGCTATGTACTGGTCGCGCCATCAGAAATCGGGGAGCACGCGTATCAATGGGACAATCCTGGTTCAGCAATCGAAGACGCGCCGGATTGGCTGCTGGATATCATTGCCTACCATCAAGCGCCAAGCAGCCGGTCGGTTTCATCGATTTCACGTACAACACTAGATGGATTCCCGGAAGGCTCACGGAACGATGGTGTCTTCCGCGTTGCTTGCAGGCAACGCCACAGAGACCTGCCATATGATGAGGCAAAAATCCTCATCCTGAGTGCCGTGAATGCATGCACACCGCCATTACCTGAATCCGAGGCAATCCAGTGTCTGGATTCGGCCTATACGCGCTATGTACCCGGTACAAGACGGCCTCTGACCGAGCTGGTTAATGCAGAACGCCTGGTGGACCGTTACAGGAGTGGCATTCGATTTACCCCTGAATTCAACTCCTGGATGTGCTGGGAAAACGGTTCCTGGGTATTTGATGGTCTTGGCAAGATCAACCAGTTGGCGAAGGAAGTCATTCGCGGCATTCATCATGAGGCCACCGAAGAGCAAAGCTCGGATATGCGG
>JBAVKA010000386.1:0-2391 GCA_049688075.1 Gammaproteobacteria bacterium | reverse complement strand
GGTTGAGCGACAGGCTGCCAGTGAGCTGGCTGACGTGCTGGAATCCGTGTTCGTGGAGGTAGGCAATGAGTCCGTCGTTGATCTTGCTGCAGATCAGCGGGTCGTAGAACAGCGCCGTGCCGATACCGACCGCACTGGCGCCTGCAACCAGGAATTCAATGGCATCTTCGGGGCTGGTGATGCCACCCTGGCCGATGATGGGGATGGCGTGCGATTTGCAGACTTGGTAGACCTGGTGGACCTTGAGTACGGCAATGGGTTTGATGGCCGGACCGGAAAGGCCACCCTGATTGTTGCCGATGACCGGCTTGCGGGTGTTTATGTCGATGGTCATTCCCATCAGGGTGTTGATGACGGCAAAGGCATCGCTGCCGGCATCGATACAGCGGCGGGTGTTTTCGGCAATATCGGTCTGGTTGGGCGATAGCTTGGTGATGAGGGGTTTTTGCGTGACCCCGCGGCAGGCTTCCACCACACGTGCGGACATATCCGGGTCGTTGCCGAAGGCGACGCCGCCTTCCTTGACGTTGGGACAGGAGATGTTGATCTCGATGGCGTCGATGGGCGAATCGTCGAAGCGTCGCGTGACCTCGGCGTATTCCTCCACCGTGGAGCCGGAAACATTGGCGATAAAACGCGTCTCGGTAAAATCCAGCGCCGGCAGGATCGTACTGACGACATGATCGACGCCGGGGTTTTGCAGGCCGATGGCGTTCAGCATGCCCATGGGCGTTTCGGCGATACGATGGGGCGGATTTCCGAGGCGCGGTTCGAGCGTCGTTCCCTTGAGGCACACCGCACCTGCGTCCCGGTTGGAAAAGCCGGAAACGCGTGTATATTCTTCACCGAAACCGACGCAGCCGGACAGCAGCACCAGCGGTGTAGCAAAGGACAGACCACAGAAATCCACCTTGAGTTGAGGCTGTCCGGTGTCAGTCAGTTGCGTCACGGCCGTAATTTGTCCTGGATCCAAGAATGTTTCATGTGGTGCTTTACCAGCCGGAGATTCCCCCGAATACCGGCAATATCATACGCCTTTGCGCCAATACCGGCAGCGTCCTGCATCTGGTAGGGCCACTCGGATTCGATCTCGATGACCGCAAGCTGCGGCGCGCCGGCCTCGACTACCGTGAATGGGCCACGCTGCAGCTGCATGCCTCACTGGCCGCATTTCGGGCTGCGGTGCAGCCGGCGCGGCTATGGGCATTGTCCACCCGGGGTACGCGTTCGTACGAGCAGGCCGGCTATCAGCCGGGGGATGCCTTCCTGTTCGGGCCCGAGACCCGGGGGTTGCCGCCGGATCTCCTGCGGGCGACAGGCGCGGCTGCGGTATTGCGCTTGCCGATGGTTGCCAGCAGTCGCAGCCTGAACCTGTCGAATACCGTGGCTGTGGTTGTCTACGAGGCCTGGAGGCAGCAGGGATTTGCGGGGGCTATCCGTTAAGCCGACTCGGCTTTTGATTCCCGGGCGAGCAGGTTTTGCACCGCGACGGCGGGTGACAGGCCGTCATACAGAACCCTGTAGACCTGCTCTGAAATCGGCATTTCGACCTTGTAGCGGCGCGCCAGCTGGACGACCTCGCGTGCGGTATTGAAGCCTTCAACTACCTGGCCGATTTCCTGGACCGCCATATCCACCGGGCGGCCCCTGCCCAGTGCGAGTCCCAGTCGCCGGTTGCGCGACTGGTCGTCGGTGCAGGTGAGTATCAGATCGCCGATGCCGGACAGTCCCATCAGTGTTTCCCGTCTGGCGCCCATCGCATCACCGAGGCGAATAATTTCAGCAAGCCCGCGCGTTATGAGCGCGGCTCTGCAATTCGCGCCCAGCTCCAGACCGTCGGCGATGCCCGCGGCGATCGCCAGGACGTTCTTGACCGTACCACCGAGCTCCACACCGATGACGTCATCGCTGGTATAGATGCGCATGACATCAGCCTGCAGGCAGCCTGCAAGGTCGTTAGCAAACGCTGGATTGGTCGAGGCAACCGTCATGGCCGTTGGCAGGCCGACGGCGACTTCCCGGGCAAAGGTTGGTCCTGACAGCACGGCCGCCGGGTAGCGCATGCCCAGCACATCTTCCAGCACCTCATGCATGAATATGCCGGTGCCGGTTTCCAGACCCTTCGTCGCCCAGACGACGCGGGTACGCGCGGTGATCGACGGTAACGAACTGGTCAGCACTTCACGAAACGCATGGCTTGGAACGACAACCAGCAGGTCGCGACTGTGGTGTAGTGCGAGTGCAAGGTCAGTCGCGACGCGTAATGTAGCCGGGAAGGGGACATTGGGAAGGAAATGAGCATTCTGCCTTTCCCGGGAGAGCTTTTCCATGGCCGCCGGTTCATGCCCCCAAAGACATACGTCATTGCCGTTGGCGGCGAGGCGTATGGCC
>JBAVKA010000385.1:0-8712 GCA_049688075.1 Gammaproteobacteria bacterium | reverse complement strand
GCCGCCGATGTCGAGGTGTGGGGACCGGTGCCGTCCGGCATGGAACGACGCGCCGGGCGCTGGCGTGCCCAGCTCCTGCTGCAGTCGGCGCAACGCGGCAGCCTGCAGCGCCTGCTGGGCAGCCTGGTCCGGCAACTGGAACAGGCCAGGGCGGCCCGCAAGGTGCGCTGGTCCATCGACGTCGATCCGGCGGATATTTTTTAACGACCAGATCCCATACCCGCTACTCGCGTTGACAGGCGGGTTAGTCCCTGCTTGCAAGATCGCGGCGGCCGGGGATAATAGGCTGCCCGTTGAACCGGTTTTTAATTCACCGCACAGCTGCGAGGGTCGCGTGCCCGACTCCGGCATGGCCCGGGGTTAAGGTGCGGCCGTCACGACACCCGCGACCCTGCACTGCACCGGTTCCTTATTTGCGGCAGGTTTTGACTGATCCGAATCCACACACCCAGAGCCGTGCGCCACCCGTGAAAGAATTCATTGCCCAGATCCTCGCCGGCGCCGTCGCCAGACTGCAGAAAGACGGCGTCCTGCCCGGGGACATCGCGCCCGCCATTCTGGTGGAGCGCACGCGCGAGCGCGATCACGGCGACTTTGCCAGCAACCTGGCGCTGACGCTGGCGAAAGCGGCGCGCTGCAAACCGCGCGAGTTGGCCGAGCGCCTGGTGGCCGCCATCGGCCCGGAAGACCAGATCGCCCGGATCGAAATCGCCGGCCCGGGCTTCATCAATTTCTTCCTCGGCACGGACGCCTACCATGCCGTCATCGGCGAGATACTGGAACAGGCCTCAGGCTACGGGCGCAGTTACCGCGGCGCGGGGCAGCTCATCCAGGTCGAATTCGTTTCCGCCAACCCGACCGGGCCGCTGCATGTCGGCCACGGGCGCGGTGCGGCCTATGGCGCTGCCGTGGCCGACCTGCTCGAGGCCGTTGGTTACGTCGTTCACCGCGAGTACTACGTCAACGACGCCGGACGCCAGATGGACATCCTGGCGGCCAGCGTCTACCTGCGCTACCTGGAACTGTGCGGCGAGGAAATCCCGTTTCCGACCAACGGCTACCAGGGCGACTACGTCTGGGACATCGGCGCCACCCTGCACCGTGAGCAGGGCGAGCGCATGCGTCATCCGGCCGACGCAGTCTTTGCCGGCGCCCCGGCGGATGAACCGGCGGGCGGCGACCGGGAGACGCATATCGACGGCGTGATCGCACGACTCCAGGAACTGCTCGGGCAGGAGGACTACCGGCTCGTGTTCGACGCGGGACTCGAAGCCATACTGCACAACATTCGCCAGGACCTGAAGGAGTTCGGCGTCGTCTACGATGAATGGTTCTCCGAACGTTCGCTCACCGAGAACGGAGCAGTCGACAAGCTGATCGCACGGCTCGAGCACAGCGGCCACACCTATGTGAAGAACGGTGCGCTGTGGTTCCGCTCCACCGACTACGGCGACGAGAAGGACCGCGTCATCGTGCGCGAGAACGGCCAGAAGACCTATTTCGCCTCCGATATCGCCTATCACGCGAACAAGCTGGAGCGAGGCTACGCCCGGGTCATCGATATCTGGGGCGCGGATCACCACGGCTACGTGCCGCGCGTTAAGGCGGCTCTCAAGGCCCTCGGCGACGATCCCGCCCGGCTCGATGTGCTGCTGGTGCAGTTCGCTGTACTCTACCGCGGCGGCGCCAAGGTGCAGATGTCGACGCGCTCCGGCGAGTTCGTCACCCTGCGCGAGCTGCGACAGGAAGTCGGCAACGATGCGGCGCGTTTCTTCTACGTCATGCGCAAGTGCGAACAACACATGGATTTCGACCTGGACCTCGCCAAGTCGGAGTCGAGCGACAACCCGGTCTACTACGTTCAGTACGCCCATGCACGTGTCATGAGCGTCTTCCGGCAACTCGCCGAAAAGGGCTACGCCTGGGACCGTGCGCTGGGCGCACGCCACCTGAGGCTGCTGGGCGAGAGTCACGAGCAGCAGCTGATGATCAGCCTGTCGCGCTACCCGGAGGTGATCGAAAATGCCGCACTCAATCATGAGCCACACCTGCTCACGCATTACCTGCGCGAACTGGCCAACGACTTCCATACCTATTACAACGCACACACTTTCCTGGTCAACGATGAGGCGCTGCGCAATGCGCGTCTCAACCTGATCGAGGCCACCCGGCAGGTCATCGCCAACGGACTGCAACTGCTCGGCGTGTCCCGGCCGGACGCCATGTAATGCCGAGGGATTACAAGCATCGCGTGACACGCCGGCGCAAGCGCCGCCCGGTATCGCCCTGGCTGGGTATGGCCGCGGGACTGTTGATCGGACTGTTCGCAGCCGCCATCGCCTACCTTAAACTGATCGCCCCGCCCGCGCCGCAAATCGCGGCGCCAGCCTTCATGCCCGAGAACCAGGAACCCGCGGCAAAACCCGCCCCCCCGAAGGAAGCGAAGCAGGAAGAGAAGGCTCCCTCGCCGTCACCGGCCAAGCCGCGCTTCGACTTCTATACCATCCTGCCGGAAATGGAGGTCGTCATTCCGGAGGAGGAAATCAGCGCCAAGACCGCGCCGGGCACCTTCAAGCCGGCGGTGAAATCCGCGACCGCCGTCCCCGAGAGCAAGCCGGTCGTGAGTCCGGTGACAACGCCAGCGACCGGGCTCCCGCGGAGCCAGGCAAACGCCAGGCCGGCTGAATCCTTCAGAGGAAACTACTTCCTCCAGTCAGGATCCTTCCGCGCCGTGGATCAGGCCGACCGGCTCAAGGCCCGGCTCGCCCTGATCGGACTTGAAGCCAGCGTACAGAAAGTCACCATCAACAGGAACACCATTCATCGCGTGCGCGTGGGACCCTTTGCCGATTTCAGCACCCTGGACCAGGCTCGTGCACTGATGCGCCAGCATGACATCCAGAGCACCCCGGTGATGATCCGGCGGTAAGAAAAATGGGGACAGACCACGTTTTCTCAGAGAAAACGTGGTCTGTCCCCATTTTGTGTGTCCTTTTGTTCATCAGGCCCACGCTGGTCGCGCTTGCGCCAATCACCGTCACCAGGAAGGCCGGCAACAGGCCATGGATCATCTCCGAGGAGATGTCCATGAACGCACTGACCAGGCCGAGCGCCCAGATGCCCCTTGGGAGCGTCATGCGAGGGAAAACCGGCGGGAGATCAGCAGGAACCCGGGCATGCCAGGCATGTAACGAAAATTGCAGGTACGATTCGCACAACCGGCCCACCCGTGATCGGCAGCAGCGGACATGACAGGGTTCCGGTCGCGGTGTCAGGCGTTGTCGTTGTCGTAATGGCTCCGGATGATCCGCCTGACCCGAAACGGCAGCCCGACCACCAGCGCGACGATGCCCGCCAGAAAGAATCCGATCAGCGAGGACAGCGTCCAAAGCGGGTCCGGATTTCCGGTCTGGAGATAACTCGCCAGTTGCAGCACCGCCACCATGGCGCAGGCTGCCGTCAACGAGGCCAGGTAATAGTTCCGGATGCTCGTGTGACAGCCGACGGCAATTGCCAGCCAGGCCAGAAACAGCAGAAACAGCTGCATGGCATCACTCACGAGGCGTTACCGTGACGGATGAACCGGGATGGTTAAAATCCGGCGACTGATGCCCACACCCGGCGGGCATGTTACCGGACTCCTCGATACCTGCAGAAATGGAAGCGCTGGTTTCAGCGGGTTCACACGGGTCTGCCTGAACGACAGGCAGTGTTCAGGCAGACCCTCCATTCAGGGTGAAAACTCAGCCCTTCCTTTCGAGGATATTACTCAATAACAGCAGTGTCGGCGCCCACAGGCCGACATAGATACCGAAGCGCTCCGCGTGAGCCTCCTGCAGGGCCGCTCTCAATAACGGATCCGCCACGCCCGTGATCACCGTCTGGCCGATTTCAGGAGCCATATACCAAAGCGCCCACGAGGCCGGTATCGACAGAATCCCCAGCCATAAACAGACTTGCGCCAGTGCCTTCATTATTCCTCCTTGTAGAGTGAACAGACCAAAACGCACCTCGTACTGTTCGATTTAATCCTGTGCGCGAGGCACCGATGCGACATCCGAACAGGTCATCACCGCGTAAGCGTGAATGACAACGAGATGATCATACCCTCTTGAACCAGGTACCGAACAGCCACCTGTGCGATAGTAAACACAAGGCATCGCAAATGATACTGCTAGTCGGAAAGGTAGTATTCAACCGTCGAGACGACCCGCACATTTTTGATATAGGGTGTGCTGCTGTCCCGGTCGGAGATGGTGAACTGGCCCTGTTGGGCGCGTTTGATCTTCCCCAGCCGGCTGTCGGAATCGCGGGCGAATTTTTCCGCCACCTCGCGCGCCTTGCGGGTCGCCTCCTCGATCATTTCCGGCTTGAGCTCGTTCAGTTTCGTGAACAGGTATTGGGTGCTCCCCTGATAACCGCCGCCCGAGAACACGATCCCCTGCTTGCCGAGTTCCACCAGCCTGTTCATCGCGCGCCGAACCGTGTCTGGCTTGCCGGTATACACCGTCACGACCTGGACGGCCGTATAGCGTATTTCCGCCCGTTCCCCGTTGCCGTACTGCTGCGCCATCTTGTCGGTTATCGACGGCGCCGCGACGCTGATTTCCGACTCATCAAAACCGCTGTCCCCGAGGAAGCGGATGATCTTCGCGGTATCGCGCTCCAATGCAGCATACAGGGCGACCAGGTCGTTGTCGGCGGCGGTGAACTGGATCGGCCATACCGCCACGTCCGCCGGCGCCTCTTTCTCCGCCAGGCCCTTGACGGTGACGGTACGCTCGAATTGCTTGATGCGCATCGCGCTGGAACCGAGCAGGTAACCCAGCACCGCGAGCCCCGCGAACAGGAAAACGCCCAGAACGAGAACCTCTTTGACTCGATTGCCTTGCATGCTCCCCCCTTTACGCCGTGGCATACCGGCCCGCACGGCGCCTGACGCAATACACCCCCGTTACCCGGTGAAAGCCATAACCCGGATTCAGCCTCAACGCTTGAAATTTTTCAGACGCTGGTTGCCCGGTTTGTCACCGGGCGCCTCGAAAAACCAGTTATCCAGCGCCTTTTGCTTGTCCTCCTCGTGCTGTTGTTCCGCCGTCGCCTGGGCACCCGTGCACAGTTCCAGTCCGATCGCGCGGGCGCGCTGCTGCACATCCCCGTCGGATGAGGCGAGCAACCCCTCGGCGGTGAATCGCTCGATCATCCGTTTGGCGAGTTCCTCGCACTGGAGATCGATGGCCTCGGCATGCGCCGGCGGACAAATGGCCAGCAACAACACGCAGCCTGGCAGGATGAATTTCATGTAACGCTCTCCTAATGGAGGGACAGTCCCGGGAGCCTGTAGGACTCAGGGGTTCGTGGCAAGGAGAGTGGGAGAGTCATCCCAAGTCCGCCAGGCCCCTAGACGCTCGTCCCCAGCGCGGCGCCGATGGCCGCGGTAAGCCCCATCGCCAGTGCGCCCCAGAAGCAAATCCTCACGGCGCCGACCAGCTTGCTGGCGCCGCCCGCACCGGCGGCCAGCCCGCCGAGAACCGCCAGCAGTGCCAGCGAAGTTCCGGCGACAATCGCGGTGACACTCTGAAACGGGACCAGGGCGACCAAAATAACCGGAATCACCGCGCCCGCCGCGAAACTTGTGGCCGATGCCATGGCCGCCTGAAGGGGACGCGCACGGTGTACTTCTGTCAGGCCCAGTTCGTCCCGCGCGTGCGCGGCCAGGGCATCGTGCGCCATCAACTGGGCGGCGACCTCTCGCGACAGTGCGGCATCGAGCCCCCGTCCCATATAGATTTTCGACAGCTCCTCGCGCTCATAGGGCTCGTTGGATTCCAGTTCGTGACGCTCGCGCGCCAGATCGGCCGCCTCGGTGTCGGCCTGTGAGCTGACCGAGACGTATTCCCCGGCCGCCATCGACATCGCGCCCGCCACCATGCCGGCGATACCGGCGATCAACACGGCGCCCCGATCCTCACTCGCTGCGGCGACGCCCACGATGAGGCTGGCGGTAGAGACAATCCCGTCATTCGCCCCCAATACCGCGGCGCGCAGCCAGCCGGTCCGCTGACTAAAGTGGCGTTCGCGGTGACGCATCCCGGTGTCCCGTGTTCCGGTTCAATCCCGCGGCGCCCGCCATGCGGGGCAGCACGTACCCGGTCGTGGCCGGTCGCCTGCGGCAAGTCCGCAAGGAACGCAGGCGATTACAGCGCCCTGCGCCGCTGCGGCGCGGCGCTACGGCCGTCACGCGAGTCTCAATTGCTCCAGCGTCGCGCATGACGGTCCCCGGCTGATGTCCGGAACGATGTGCAGTTCGATTGCACCGACGCCCTCGAGTTCGACACCGTAGTCTTCACGCTCCCGCATCGTGTCCGGCGGGCTGAAGTGATACTGCTGACGCACAATCTCCCGGTAAGTTCTTCCTCCATCGCCCGACCATTTCAATACGTACTCCTGGGTACGTTCGTGTTCGGTTTCGGTGAACACCAGGCGAATATGCCGCAGATTCAGCGGTTCATCGAACAGGAGGCGGATCGTCTGCTCCCCGGAATGCGCCGCCCGCCAGCCGCGGGTATCGCCGGCGATCAGGGCCGCCTCGACAGGGTGAGCCGGTTCCTCGGATGACAGTTCCACCCGGGCGAGCCGCTCCAGGTCGATCCAGGCCGGCTCAGTGGCCGAAGTCTCCGGGGCATTCGTATCGAGTATTGTCTTGCGCATGGTCAGCCCTTGATGTGCTGGTTCTTACGGAATAATGGCCTGCCGCTCCCGATGTCTGGCGGCTACCCCGTGATTCCGGTGATTTCTGTCGATGGCAGCCTGGACGGTTGCCTGTCCACCCGCAGGGTAACAGCAGGAATCCTCCCCGCACAAGTGACAAGGCGCCCTGATGACATCCGGCGAAACGCTCGGCGCTTCGTCCTGGACTCCCCGATGAACATGCTGTGCGAGGGTAATTTATTCCGCCAGCAGAACCACCGTCGTCCCGGCCGTCGCTTTATCGATATCCACCCGCACTTCGCAGTACTCGCTCTGTTCGGTGACAGGTGTTGGATCATCCGCACAACTGCACCCGGCTATAATGCCGGCATAAAATATACCCGCTTTTGCGCTGATAAAGCTCCCCCGATCGGCAACACTGATAATCATCGCCCTGATTCTCTCATCGAGGGCATGGCTGCTCAACGTCAATCCCTGCTGCAAGGGCAGCTGATCAATAGTCAACAGTTCGATTTCCCGCTTGAGGATGCCGTTGAAATCCGGGGTCCCCCAGGCGTCCAGCGCGTTAGTGAACCGGATCATGGGCGATTCCATGAATTGATATTATCGAGACTGATCCTGACATATGCCCAACCCGTCGGCAGGGCACCCTGAAGACTTCCCTGCCGGCCTGTCGATGTGCCCCGGCATCCGCTTTATGGATCCCCGTCATTTCACGCCCAAGTAATCGATCAGCCGGTCTATGAATCCAAGCTGGCCGCTGGCAATTTTCTTTCTGGCTTCATCGATATCGAACCATTGACCCGCGTCGATCTCCGGGTAGTCTTCGACACGACCCGACTTTGGCGGCCATTCCAGACTGAACGTATTGCTCCTTATCTTCGTTGTGTCCAGATCGCGTTCCAGCGCCCATGCGTGGACCACTTTCCTGCCGGGCTGGACCAGTTCGCCAAGCTCGATGAATTCCCCCTCCGCATCAAACCCGGTTTCCTCGGCAAATTCTCTCCGTGCGGCATCAAGCGGACTTTCGTTTTCTTCAAACAAACCCTTCGGGATAGACCACACGCCTGCATCTTTATTTTCCCAATACGGTCCTCCGGGATGCACGAGCATCACCTGAAGCCGCCCGGCAGGACGCCTGAATAACAGAATTCCGCCGCTATGTACCGTCATCCGCTGGATTGTATACCGGTCAGACCCGGAATCGATCCGCTCGATGACTGCTTCGTTCATTCTCTGGAATGCCTACCCAGGCGGTGCGGGGAACGTCGCATACGGGCCGGCCGGTTCCTGATCGGGCGGGACATAGGCAGGCGCCGGCCTGCCTGCCGGACCCAGATAGCGCAGGAACTGGTACATAGCGCCCAGATCCTCCGCCGTCATGGCGTTCAGGTTGAACCAGGGCATCGGTGGGCGACGCTTCAGGGTCCTGGCCATAGCCACCCACTGTTCCTCCGTCAGCTGGTTCGCCAGCAGCCGAAGGTTCGATCCGTAGGTCGTCCCCCACGGCCCGCGCCAGCCGAACGTGTCACCTGTCAACCAGAGATCCTCCGGTGTTTTGCCTTCTGAAAGCAGGTATCCGGGGGTATGGCAATCATTGCAACCGGACGTCCTCAGCAGATACCGGCCCCTCTCCACTGTATTCATGTCATAGCCGGACTTGTATTCCAGGGGTGTTATCGCATCGGCCAGTGCGATATTCACCGTACACAAACCTGAAAGAACAAGAACTGCGGAAACAACAATCTTATCGATGTTTTTCGTCAGCGTTTCCTCCTAATGAAATATAAACGCGGGTTTTATGTACATCGCCAAATCTTGATGTGATCAAACAGGCACCGTTAATCGGCCTAGTCATGTCTCTCTTGCATGCCTGGTCAATAGCTTATCCAGGTGGTCAGCAAAGGCTTTTCGGTCACCCTGGTTCAGGACCGGCGGGCCACCCGTGTCGATTCCGCTGGCGCGCAGCGTATCCATAAAATCCCTCATATTCAATCGGGC
>JBAVKA010000384.1:0-13160 GCA_049688075.1 Gammaproteobacteria bacterium | reverse complement strand
CACCGTCCGACGGCAGCGCCTGGCAAACGCCGGCGTGCACCCGGCGGGTGGTGCGCGGCGGATCCTATACCAGCCCGCTCGACAGCGTGCGCAGTGCAAAGCGCGGTGAGTATGATCAGCGGACGCGCCTCGATAACCTCGGTTTCCGTGTGGTCCGCGTCGACTAGCGGGTCATTACGCACCTTGCGCATAGTCTGACGCGTACTGACCGGGCAGGGCGCGGGGTTGACATCACATATCCACCCCGTAGTCTGCTGGCATGGCAAGAATCCTCGGCACAGGCAATGCCACTCTGGACATCGTGCTCACCGTTGATGGTTATCCACAGGAAAACGATGAGATTCGCTGTACCGGCAGATCCGTCCGGCGCGGTGGTAATACCGCCAATACCCTGGTCGTCCTCAGTCAGCTCGGTCACGCCTGCAACTGGGCGGGTATGCTGGTCGATAGTGCAGAGGGTAAATTCATTCGGGATGATCTGGAGACTCGCGGGATCGATACTGCTGCGAGCCGGCTTGCAGGGTCCGGCAGTGTCCCCGCCTCATCTATCCTGCTGAATGCCGGAACGGGATCACGCACCATCATTCATTTCCGTGACCTGCCGGAATATTCGTTTGCCGATTTCAGCTCGCTTGAGCTGCAATCATTCGACTGGCTGCATTTCGAGGGGCGTAACGTGGAATCGCTGCAGGCCATGATGCACTGGTCCCGCGAGCGGTATCCGTCCATTCCGTGTTCGCTCGAAATCGAGAAACCACGCGCCGGCATAGAAGATCTGTTCGGGCTGGCGCAGGTTCTGCTGTTTTCACAAACCTATGCCGCAAGCCGGGGGTATGCGGATCCAGCCAGCCTGTTGCAGTCAGTTCACCGGGAGTTCCCTGACGCAGACCTCTTTTGTACCTGGGGTGTGGAGGGGGCTGTCAGTCTGGACAGGGAAGGACGGTTTGCGCGCGAGGCGGCCCATGCTCCGCGCAGGGTCGTCGAGACCCTGGGTGCTGGCGATACCTTCAATGCCGGTGTCATCGACGGTTATCTTGCACGTCGGGATGCCGTCACGATACTGCGCCATGCATGTGTGCTGGCAGGGAGGAAATGCGGCCAGACCGGGTTTGACGGACTGGCCGGCAGCGGTCTCAAGAAATCATGACATACAGTCCTTCCCTGCGCGGCCGACTCTGCCGGCTCGATGATCTGGAAGACCCCGGTAGCCGGGGGTTCCCTGTGCTCTTTGCCGGAGAGATGTTGGACATCCTCGTGGTTCGCCAGGGTGACCATGTCTACGGTTACCTCAATACCTGTCCGCATACCGGCGGACCGCTGGATTGGGTGCCTGATCAGTTTCTCGACCCGGCTCGTGAATATATCCAGTGCGCCACCCATGGCGCCCTGTTCCGCATCGCGGACGGCGTGTGCGTGTACGGGTCGTGTGCCGGTGATCGTCTGACACCGGTGCCAATGGCAGTAGAGGCTGGCGAAGTGGTTCTGTTTGATACGGATGGTGTTACAGGATTAGCGCGAGACTGAATATGGATTGCGCGCGCGAGTGAAGCGACAGGCACCTTAAATGGCGCCGATCACTGTCGCCCGGGGACTATCAACCCTTCCTTAGCAAGGCGTGTACCAGATGAATTGAGAAGGCCGCCAACGGCCTGCCTGTTTCGCTGGAAGACAGTTCCCGTACGGCCAGCAATGGAATGGGTTCATCAGGTACAGTGGCGATGTTGTTTCCTGTAGATGGTGACTCGGTCCTGCCGCTTGCCATGTCATAAATGATGTTCATGATATGCCTCCAGTCGTAGCGGAATTTCCTGTCGCGTACAGAAAGGGTAACGGCAAGCGCCTGTCAGGGTTGAGGTCAGGGGAGGTCAGCGGTGGCACGCGGACGGCAAACCATCCTGGTGCCGAAAATGATGAGTTGCCGCGGTTGACGGGCTAGTCGATTTCGTCAAGTGGATTGGTGTGATCGTTGTGGGAATTCAGCTCCAGATCCACTCCGTAATCTTCACGCTCGATATCCAGAGAACCCGACCAGTCTTCAGGCGGCTCAATCGGTTCGATCTCCATTTCATACCAGGAGTCGGAATCGATCTCCTCAACGGCGCCGTCGAAATACTGGATTTCCAGGGTGGCCTCATCTTCATCGATGGCAACAATTTCAAAGTTTTCACCGCTGATATCCTGATACCAGTCGCCAATTCGTGGTTGAAATTCGTTTGCCATAGGATGAATCCCCCTTGTGGTCCTGTCTGCGGATCAGGCTGGCAATAGTAGCCTGGCGATGCTGTAATTCTTGGACGGTTAAGCCTATTTATAGAACCAGTTTGCACCGATGGCAAGATGAAAAAGACGAGGTACCCATAACGGCGAATTGCCGGCGCAGGAAATGTGCGTATCAGCGGCGCCGTGTTGCAGATTTTATTCCAGAGCATGTCAGTGCACTGTTTGGATCCGCATAACCGGCTTGTATGCGTGCGACAGGGGCGTTCGGTCATTCTGGAGCGATTCCGGATACGACATTAGAATCAATATCTTGACATGACGGTTTCCGGTTTGATTCCGGCTCGGGTCAGGTTGCGGCCAATTCATGCGGGGCGGATGCGATGGTGGAATAAAGCTGAAAATCACTTCCCGTTAGGGTAAAGTTTGCGTTTGATTTGCATGTATGAATTATTGGAATAATGAGCGAGGACAACAACATGGCCGATTACAAGATTGCACCATCCATCCTGTCGGCGGATTTTGCCCGCCTCGGGGATGAAGTCACCAATGTATTGAATGCCGGTGCCGACATCGTGCACTTCGATGTCATGGACAATCACTATGTTCCCAATCTGACGATCGGTCCGCTGATCTGCGAGGCATTGCGCAAGCATGGCGTTACTGCCGACATCGATGTCCATCTGATGGTCAAGCCTGTAGATCGTATCATTCCGGATTTTGCCAAGGCCGGCGCGACTTATATCACCTTCCATCCGGAGGCGAGTGAACATATTGATCGTTCGCTGCAGCTGATCCGTGATCATGGCTGCAAGTCGGGGTTGGTGTTCAACCCGGCCACGCCGCTGGATTACCTGAAATACGTCATCGACAAGATCGACATGATCCTGCTGATGTCGGTAAACCCGGGATTCGGCGGTCAGAGTTTTATCCGTGAGGCGCTCGGCAAGCTGCGGGAAGCGCGCCGGATTATCGATGAGAGTGGACATCCCATCCGGCTCGAAATCGACGGCGGTGTGAAGGTTGACAATATCGGCGAGATCGCGGCCGCCGGTGCGGATACCTTCGTGGCGGGTTCCGCTATTTTTGGCGCCAAGGATTACCAGGCGACGATAGTCTCCATGCGTGCCGAGATCGCCAAAGCCGTCGGTTGAAAGGGCAGTTCGGATCCGGAAGAGCAGACGATGAGCATAAGAAACCCGGCGATGATCCTGATCGATGTGGACGGGACACTGGTCGATAGTGTGCCGGATCTGGCCTACTGCGTTGACGCCATGATGGAGCAGCTCGGGCGCTCACCCTGCGGTGAGGCGCGGGTCAGGAACTGGGTCGGCAACGGCGTGGAACGCCTGGTGAAGCGTGCCCTGGCAGGGGCCCTCGACGGGGAACCGCCGGAGGAGGATTTTGCCCGCGCTTACCCCGTGTTCCTCGACCTCTATGCAAGGAATACTTCAAAGCGCTCCTGTCTCTACCCCGGTGTGCGCGAAGGGCTGGATATGCTCAAGGGCGCCGGTTATCCCCTGGGGTGTGTCACCAACAAGGCGACGCAGTTCACCGAACCCTTGCTCAGGGATCTGGGTGTATTCGATGATTTCTCAATTGTTATCAGCGGTGACACCCTGCCCAGCAAGAAACCCGATCCCGAACCACTGTTGCATGCCGCCGGCTTCTTCAGCGTTGATCCGAAGTCTTCACTGATGATCGGTGACTCGGTCAGCGATGTACGTGCGGCGCGTGCCGCCGGTTTCCAGATCGTGTGTATGAGTTACGGCTACAATCACGGCATGGATATCCGTGACGCACAACCCGATGCCGTCATCGATAACCTCACCGGGATTATTTCCCTGCTGGACAAGGCGGCCTGAATGTTCATACGGTTCACCGGAAAGCAGTGCCGGGTACAGCATTTTAGCAACAGCCGATGGCGCGAGTTCGCGTGCTGATGCATAGATGTCCTGTACTCACAGGTATACTCCAAGGTAATCGTAATGACACCAGAGCAGTTTCAGCTCCTGGCCAACCAGGGCTATAACCGTATTCCCGTGTCCCGCGAAGTGCTCGCGGACCTGGATACGCCCCTCAGTACCTACCTCAAGCTGGCCAACGGGCCCTATTCCTATCTGCTGGAATCGGTTCATGGCGGCGAGAAGTGGGGACGTTATTCCATCATCGGCCTGCCGTGTTCGACGGTGCTGCGGGTCAGCGGCAATGACCTCACCCTGCTGCAGCAGGGTGAGGTGGTCGAATCGCTCACCAGTGTGGATCCGCTCGCCTGGATAGAGGCATTCCAGGGGCGATATCGTGCGCCGGACCTGCCCGGTCTGCCGCGGTTTACCGGCGGTCTGGTCGGTTATTTCGGTTATGAAACCGTGCGTTATATCGAGCCGCGCCTCTCCGGCCTGGACCGTCCTGACCTTATCGGCTGTCCGGATATTCTGCTCATGGTGTCCGAGGAATTGCTGGTGTTCGACAATCTGGCCGGCACGCTGCTCCTGATTGTCCATGTCGACCCGGCGCAGGAGGACGCTTTGCAACATGGCCAGGGGCGGCTGGATGAACTGGCGGGAAAGTTGCGTACGGCAGTGTTCGAAAATGGCAAGGAGGATGTCACGCCGAGTCGGGTGGTGCAGGAAGCCGATTTTATATCAGGGTTCACGCAGGACGGTTTCGAGACGGCGGTCGATCGCATCAAGGACTATATTCTGGAGGGCGACGCCATGCAGGTCGTGCTGTCGCAGCGCATGTCGATTCCCTACCGGGCGGCGCCGCTGGATCTGTACCGCGCGCTGCGCAGTCTCAACCCCTCACCCTACATGTTCTATCTGGATCTGGGTGATTTCCATATCGTCGGCTCGTCACCCGAAATCCTCGTGCGCCTCGAGGACGGCATGGTCACGCTACGGCCGATCGCCGGTACCCGCCCCCGCGGAAAGGATGAGGAAGACGACCTGCGTCTGGAAGCCGAACTGCTGGCGGACCCCAAGGAGCTCGCTGAACACCTGATGCTAATCGATCTGGGCCGTAATGACGCCGGTCGTGTATGTGACATCGGCAGTGTGAGGCTGACGGATAAAATGGTGATCGAGCGCTATTCCCATGTCATGCACATCGTATCCAATGTGACCGGCCATATCCGCCCCGACATGAGCGCCATCGACGTTTTGCGGGCAACCTTCCCGGCCGGCACGGTCAGCGGCGCACCCAAGATCCGCGCTATGGAAATCATCGACGAGCTGGAACCGGTAAAGCGTGGTATCTACGCCGGTGCCGTCGGTTACCTGTCATGGTCGGGTAATATGGATACTGCCATCGCAATTCGTACGGCAGTCATCAAGGATGGCACCCTGCATATCCAGGCCGGAGCCGGGATCGTGGCGGATTCGGTGCCGACAAACGAGTGGCATGAGACGCTCAACAAGGGCCGGGCCATCTTTCGCGCGGTCGCGATGGCCTGCCATGGACTGGAATCCGGGCGGGTGCGATCCTAGGTATTCACTTGTCACATGGGAATGCGAATAACCGTCCCGTGCCGACTTGATGTAGGTTGCGACCATTTCCTGGCTCCCGGCAGGACGTCGGCGGGCGTGGAAATCCATACGCGCTGGACGGTGAGGGTTTTTGCGGGTTTACGCCTGGCTGGACGGGTAACACTATGCTGTTGATGATCGATAATTACGATTCCTTTACCTATAACCTGGTCCAGTATCTGGGCGAGCTGGGAGCCGATGTGCGCGTGTATCGCAATGACAAGATCACGCTGCAGGAAATCGAGAGCCTGCATCCTGAAAAGATCGTTATCTCCCCCGGCCCGTGTACGCCGAACGAGGCGGGCGTCTCCGTCTCAACCATCAGGCAATTCGCCGGCCGCATTCCCATACTCGGGGTGTGTCTGGGGCATCAGGGTATCGGTCAGGCTTTCGGGGGTCGGATTGTTCATGCGCGCAAAATCATGCATGGCAAGACATCATGGATTCACCATGGTGGCGTCGGGGTGTTTCAGGGCCTGCCGAATCCCTTCGAGGCGACCCGCTACCATTCGCTGGTAATCGAGCTCGATACCCTGCCGGACTGTCTGGAAGTTACCGCCTGGACGACCGATAATCGCGGCGGCGTCGATGAGATCATGGGGGTTCGTCACAAGGAGCTGGCGGTTGAAGGGGTACAGTTCCATCCGGAATCCGTATTGACCGGATGCGGCCACGACCTGCTGCGCAATTTCCTGGAACACTAGAGGATTCGGAGCGAGAATCTGATGGACATGCAGTCAGCCATTCGAGCCGTTACCGGGCGTGTCAATCTCAACGGGGATGAGATGCGGTCGGTGATGCGCCTTATTATGACCGGCCAGGCGACGCCCGCGCAGGTAGGTGGATTTCTGGTCGGACTGCGTATGAAGGGCGAGACGGTCGATGAGATCGCGGCCGCCGCAAGCGTCATGCGGGAACTCGCAACCCGTGTCGAGGTGGCGGGACCGCACCTTGTCGATACCTGCGGCACCGGCGGTGATGGTGCCAGCACCTTCAATATTTCCACCGCCAGTGCACTGGTGACTGCGGCAGCGGGTGGCCGTGTAGCCAAGCATGGCAATCGTTCTGTCTCCAGCAAATCCGGCAGTGCCGATGTGCTCGAGGCGGCCGGTGTTCGGCTGGATCTGACGCCATCACAGGTGGCGGCCTGTGTAGACCGTGTGGGAGTGGGATTCCTGTTCGCGCCCCGGCATCATGGTGCTATGAAACACGCCATCGGGCCGCGACGGGAGATGGGGATACGCACGGTATTCAACCTGCTGGGACCGTTGACCAACCCGGCCGGCGCACCCAATCAGGTGCTCGGCGTTTTCAGCAGTCAGTGGCTCGAACCACTGGCGCAGGTTCTCAAGCAACTCGGGAGCGAGCATGTGCTCGTCGTGCATGCCGAGGACGGCCTGGATGAAATCAGCATCGGTGCACCCACCCGGGTGGCGGAGTTGAGAAACGGGGGGATTTCGGTATACACCATCGCGCCCGATGAATTTGGTATGCAACGCGCCGCACTGTCCACGCTGGCGGTCGAAGATGCCGCCCAGAGCCTGGCCACGATACGGCGCGTGCTGGAGAACAAGCCCGGACCGGCGCGTGATATCGTGATGCTTAATGCAGGTGCCGCTATCTATGTGGCCGGCGTGGCTGCATCCCTGGCGGATGGCGTGACCGTGGCGGGCGAGGTTCTGAATAACGGCAAGGCAGCAGAGACCCTGGATGAATTGATCCGGGTTTCGAATGCCGTCTGAGAGAGGCATGGCAAAGACCCCTGATATTCTGAAAAAGATTCTGGCGCGCAAGGTTGAGGAGATCGACGAGCGGAACCGCGCGTTGGATCTGCGGAAGCTGAGCCGGCGTGTCGAGGATGCTGATTCGCCGAGGGGTTTCCTTGCGAGCCTGTATCGCAAGATCGATGCAGGGCTTCCCGCAGTTATCGCCGAGGTGAAGAAAGCGTCCCCAAGTCGAGGTGTCCTGCGCGAGGATTTCGACCCGGCGCAGATCGCCGCCAGTTACGAGCGCGGGGGCGCCGCCTGCCTTTCCGTGCTAACCGATATTGATTTCTTCAAAGGCGCCGACAGCTACCTGCAACAGGCGCGGGCGGCCTGTTCGCTACCGGTTCTGCGCAAGGACTTTATCATTGATCCGTACCAGATCTATGAAGCCCGGGTGCTGGGTGCGGACTGCGTCCTGCTGATCGTCGCGGCGCTTGGCGATGTCATGCTGCGAGAGCTTGTGCAACTGACTGCCCATCTGGGCATGGATGCATTGGTCGAGGCGCATGACAGGGAGGAGCTTGAACGGGCGCTGCTCATGCCGGCGCCACTGATTGGAATAAATAACCGCGATCTGCGCTCCTTCGAGACCAGACTGGAGGTTACCCTGGAACTGCTCGAACGTATCCCTGATGATCGGCTGGTGGTTACTGAAAGCGGAATTCACACACGCGCTGACGTGGCATTGATGCGATCACGGGGTGTAAACGCCTTCCTCGTCGGTGAGGCTTTTATGAGGGTTCACGAACCGGGCGACAAGCTGATGGAGTTGTTCAGCCGATTGTGAATTAGCGCGTTCCGAATACCACGATGGTCTTTCCCTTGACGCTGATGTGGCCCTGTTCGGCCAGCGATTTCAGCACCCGGCCGGCCATTTCGCGTGAACAGCCGACGATGCGGCCGATTTCCTGGCGGGTGACCCGGATCTGCATGCCGTCTGGATGTGTCATGGCGTCAGGTTCCTTGCAGAGTTCGAGCAGTGTGTGCGCTACCCGTCCGGTGACATCCAGGAAGGCAAGGTTGCTGACCATGCGGCTGGTTTTGCGCAGGCGCGTGGCAAGCTGCGCCGTCAGTTCCAGCAGAATATCCGGATCTTCCTTGGCCAGCGCCCGAAAACGGGGATAGCTGATCTCGGCGACCTCGGTATCGCTGCGTGTGCGAACCCAGGCGCTGCGATCGGGGCGTTCTCCAAACAATCCCATTTCACCAAAGAATCCTCCCGAATTGATATAGGCCAGCACGATTTCATGGCCTTCCTCGTCCTCGATAAGGACGGTGACCGAGCCCTTGATGATGTAATACAGCACATCCGGCCGGTCTCCGGCATAGATGATGACGCTTTTGGGTGGATACTTGCGGCGGTGACAATGTTCCAGAAACCGCTGGATGCAGGCATTCGGGCCCGCCGGGATGCGAGGCATTTCCAGATCGACAGTGTGTGGGATTCCGTGCATGCACCCTTATCGGTTAATATGCCGGATTCTTGAGCGCCGGGATTCATCCGGGACGCCGTTCTGACCGGCCGCGAATTTTCTGGAATTTACGGAACCGCATGAAAGCAACGATAAAATGGGTCGAAGGCGCGATGTTTGTCGGGGAGTCCGATAGTGGACACGCCGTGGTCATGGACGGTCCTCCGGAGAGTGGTGGCAGAAATCTTGGTATTCGTCCCATGGAAATGCTATTGCTCGGAATGGGCGGCTGTACGGCGTTTGATGTGGTGTATATCCTGGGGAAAGCCCGCCAACCGGTGACGGATTGCGTCGTTCAACTGGAGGCAGAACGGGCCGAGAATCCGCCCAAAGTGTTCACACGGATACACGTGCACTTTGTAGTCAGCGGAGACGGCTTGTCAGAGAAGCAGGTGGCCCGGGCCGTACAGCTTTCCGCCGAAAGATACTGTTCAGCCTCGATTATGCTTGGCAAGACGGCGCAGATCACGCATGACTATGAGATCGTTGCTTCCAGCAAGGAAGGTGTTGTTTCCGCATGATCCGGACTACTGACAAGCCAGCTCAGGATCGAACGGCTCACCACACACCAATGCGGCAGCGGTGCGCAATGCCAGGCAAGCGTCCGCGGTGTTCTCATATCCTCATGTCTGGAGGGTGATAAAATGCGTAAACTCAAGCTGCACGGGTTTAACAACCTCACCAAGACACTGAGTTTCAACATCTACGATATCTGTTACGCGGACCTGCCGGCCCACCGCAGAAAATATATCGAGTATATCGACGAGGCCTACAATGCCAGGCGTCTGACCCAGATCCTGACTGATGTCGCCGACATTATCGGCGCTACTGTCCTCAACACTGCCCGACAGGACTATGATCCACAGGGCGCCAGCGTGACCATGCTGATCTCGGAGGAACCCCTGACATCCGGGCAGCTATCGAATACGGAGGCGCCTGGCCCGTTGCCGGATGCTGTGGTTGCACACCTGGACAAGAGTCATATTACGGTTCATACCTATCCTGAAAGCCACCCGGATAATGGCATTAGCACCTTTCGTGCGGATATCGATGTATCCACCTGCGGCCGCATCTCGCCATTGAAGGCCCTGAACTACCTGATACACAGTTTTGAGTCGGATATCGTCATCATGGATTACCGGGTGCGCGGGTTTACCCGGGATATCAGCGGCAAGAAGCACTATATCGATCACAAGATAAATTCCATCCAGAATTACCTGTCGCTGGATACCGTAGACCGCTATCAGATGATCGATGTCAATGTTTATCAGGAGAATATCTTTCACACGAAGATGATGCTGAAAGATCTGAAACTGGATGATTATCTGCTTGGCGTCAGCAAGGACGAACTATCACCAGACCAGCAACGCAGGATACACAGGCAGGTCAGGCGTGAAATGCTGGAAATGTTTTACGGTCGCAACCTGAAACGCGGCCTGCGCACGAAATAAACCGCCCGGAATCCCGTTAAGGCAGGTCAGGAACGATCAGGCGGTGCCTGACCGCCATGCTGCACTACTGCAACAGTCGGCCGTTTCGCGCGGCCCGGATGATCAGATACGATAAGCCGCAAAGGTCATGACCCGTGACATCAGCGTCATGATCTTCTTTGCCGGATCGGGTAACGTTGCGCCTCCCGAATGCAGTGCGCTGGCCTTGTGTCTGGCCTCATCTACCTTCATTTGGACGAGTATGGCGCTGGATTTACTGTCGGTCCGGGGAAGGCGCTCCAGATGTGACTGTAGATGATTGACGACCTGGTGCTCGGTTTCCGCCAGGAATCCCAGACTCCATTTGTCACCCAGCAGACCGGTTGCCGCCCCGATCAGGAATGAGCCCGTATACCAGAGGGGATTGAGAAGGCTGGTATGTCCGCCGAGTTCATCAAGACGCTGCCGGCACCACAGCAAATGATCATTTTCCTCCGTGGCCGCCTGCTGCATCTGATCACGCACCTCGTTGCGACGTGCAGTCATCGCCTGACCCTGATACAGGGCCTGGGCGCAAACCTCGCCTGCATGGTTAACTCTCATCAGGCAGGTGCTCTCGGCTTTGTCGATCGCCGTTGGTTCCTCTCCCGTTACCGATTGCCCCGGATTTGCGCGACCTGAACCCGAAGGCTGGCCAAACAGGGTCTTGACGCCCTGATCAAGCTGTACGATGCATCGGTCGAAAGATGTCAAATTACGCTGTGTCATAAAGACAAGATTACATGATCGGCAGACTGCTTCCCAGTCAGGGATTTTTTACCCCGCCGGTGTTCTCAGGTATTGTTACCGCATGTCCTACTATCGCTATCACGTCTTTTTCTGCACCAATCTACGTGAAGACGGCAGCGCCTGCTGTCAGCGCTTCGATGCGCTTGCCATGCGCGACTACGCCAAACGGCGCAGCAAGGATCTGGATATAGCGGGTCCAGGTGGTACCCGCATCAATACCGCCGGGTGCCTTGACCGCTGCGAGGAAGGGCCGGTAATGGTCGTCTATCCCGAAGGGGTCTGGTATACCTATGTCGATCAGGAAGACGTGGACGAGATCATCGAAGAGCATTTACTGCACGGCAGGGTAGTCGAGCGGCTGAAGATCTAGCCATGGGTCATTCACAAATACCGATTTTTCCACAAAGGCGCAAAGTTCGCGAAGAAACTTATCAGGTAACCTCATGGTTCGACTTGGCTGGCAAGGTTGAGTGGTTTGTGTCTGACTTGTGTGACGCCTGATAAGTTCATTCTAAATCAGTATGTTGCAGGCATGCTTCCAAAAGGCAAAATGGTTACAGTCCTGGCCTTGACTTTAAGAGAAGTATATTAGAAAATGCTAACACGCTGATTGGCTTGCCCCCCCTATCTATTAGCCAGTCAGTGCTCCTCCACCTCCCCCCAAGGAGGTATTTTGAGCGCGGTTACCTAAACCGCGCTTTTTTTTTGCCTGCAGGGACGGCCGCTTCGGACATCCTGTCCTCACGCGGCACTCGTACTTCCGAGTACGTCGTAGGTACATTGCGGAGCGGAGGGAGAAGGTGAGACCGCGTAGCGGTCGAGTGACTGGCCTGGGCCATGTGCGGGATCGACGGCCGGCAGCCATGAGCCCCGCTGCCGGCTGATCACACGAATGCTTGTAAGTTAAAGGCGACTTTTGTAACATCCCCGCTCTTTGATTGGTCAGGTCTGGAGTTACCCTGATGAGGACATTTTCCGCAAAAGCGCATGAGGTGAATCGCGACTGGTATGTCGTCGATGCCGACGGCAAGACACTCGGGCGGCTTGCGACCGAGATAGCCCGCCGTCTGCGCGGCAAGCACAAGCCTGAATTCACGCCGCATGTGGACACCGGCGACTATATAATTGTTGTTAATGCCGACAAGGTGCAGGTTACCGGCCGCAAGGCATCCGACAAGATGTATCACCACCACACCGGTTATATCGGCAACCTGAAGTCGATCAGCTTCGAGAAGCTGCAGGCAAGGGCGCCTGGGCGGGTGATCGAAATCGCCGTTAAGGGCATGCTGCCGAAGAATTCACTGGGACGGGCCATGTTTCGCAAGCTAAAGGTTTATGCAGGTCCCGAGCACCAGCACGCCGCCCAGCAGCCAAAGACGCTTGAATTTTAACCGACATCTCGAAATGCCGATTGGCTGCACGGCCGATGGCTACAGGAATCCCGGAAATGAGTGAAACCTATTACAGCACCGGACGCCGCAAGACCTCGACAGCGCGCGTTTTTCTGCGCAGTGGCGCCGGCAATATCACCGTGAACAGCCGTCCACTGGATCAATATTTCGGCCGGGAAACGGCTCGCATGATCGTGCGTCAACCCCTGCAGAAGGCTAATATGGAAACAGGCCTGGACATTACCGTCACTGTCAAGGGGGGCGGCATCAGCGGTCAGGCAGGCGCCATTCGTCACGGCATTACCCGTGCGCTGATCGAATACGATAGCGAGTTGCGTTCGCCACTGCGCCGTGCCGGATACGTAACCCGCGACGCCAGGCAGGTGGAGCGCAAGAAGATCGGCCTGCACAAGGCCCGTCGTGCGCCGCAATTCTCCAAGCGTTAGGCTCTCTCCTTTGCTTCTGGGGGATCGTCTAGTGGTAGGACTACGGACTCTGACTCCGTCAACCTAGGTTCGAATCCTAGTCCCCCAGCCAATAGACGAAACAGCCCGCCATCCGGCGGGCT
>JBAVKA010000383.1:0-7986 GCA_049688075.1 Gammaproteobacteria bacterium | reverse complement strand
CATCCATGACCCTCATGTATGAAAGCCTGGCGCTGCTGGCGGGGTTTGTTCTCCTGTACAGCCTCGTTGCCCGGGGTGTCGAACGAACCTGGGTGAGCGGCCCGATTGTGTTTACGGTCTTCGGCCTGCTGATTGGCCCCATGGGTCTCGACCTGCTCTCTTTCGAGACCGAGCGGGAAACGCTCAAAACCCTGGCGGAACTGACGCTGGCGCTGGTCCTGTTCACGGATGCTGCCGACGCCGATCTGGGCGTGCTGCGAAGATCGGCGCGGCTGCCGTTTCGCCTGCTGGTCATCGGTCTGCCGCTGACCATCGCGCTGGGTTACCTCACCGGGCTGCTTCTCAGTATCCACATGTCCACCCTGGAAGTGGCGCTGGTGGCGACCATGCTGGCGCCGACGGACGCCGCGCTCGGCAAGGCGGTGATAACCAACACGGCTGTCCCGGACGATGTGCGCCAGGGCCTCAACGTGGAAAGCGGGCTGAACGACGGCATCTGCGTACCGATCCTGTTCATCTTCCTTGCCCTGGCGCAGGATACGGGTCCCGGGGCGGTGCCCTGGAGTCATGCGCTGGCCCTGGTCGCCGAAGAAATCGGCATCGGCCTGGCTGTCGGAGTCGTGCTGAGTCTCCTCGCGGTACAGTTGCTGGGATACGCCGGCAGACATCAGTGGCTGACGCCGACCTGGTTGCAGATCCCCGTCGTCGCGCTGGCACTGACCTGCTTCGCGACGGCCCAGTCGCTGGGCGGCAGCGGCTTCATCGCCTCGTTTGCGGGCGGTCTGCTTTTCGGAGGACTTGCCAGGCAGCACAGGGAGATGCTGCTGCGGGCGGCCGAGGGTACCGGGGATACCTTCGCCCTGATCACCTGGGTCATCTTCGGCTCGGCGGTGATCGGTCAGGCGCTCGGTTATTTCAACTGGCGGCTGTTTCTCTATGCGGTACTGAGCCTGACTCTGATTCGCATGCTGCCGGTATTCATATCGCTCACCGGATCGGGTCTGAACACCGAGAGCAAGTTCTTCATCGGCTGGTTCGGGCCGCGCGGACTCGCGAGCATCGTGTTCGGCGTTATTGTCGTGAACGCCAACCTGCCCAACAGCAACGCTATGGCCGTGGTCGTGGTCTTTACCGTCATCCTCAGCATTCTGGCCCACGGCATTACCGCCAATCCCTGGGCCAGGGCCTACGGTAAGCGCATGCAAGGCAACCGGGTGGAGTGACGGGCGTCAGGCCGGCTTCCGCGGGTTGACCCGCTATCTGCCTGCGGTCAACGCAAATCGCCAGCGACGGGAAAGGAGACTTCAGGCAGGCTGCATTTCCTGGTCATGCCTGCCCAGCCATAAAATGAGTGCCGCGTTACCGGGGATCACGAATCGAAGCGAAAACCGTTGGTTTGAATGAGGGTGTTGTCAACCGGTGCACTTCTGGCATCGACCGCGTACGCGTCTGCTGACTGGACAAGCCAAACAGCACGACGATGAAAGCAGGCAGTATCGGTTTGTTCAAGTCACGGGCCCTGGCGCAGTGGGCGGAAGTCGTTGAGTATCTGACCCGGGGCGGTCAGTGAACGGTGTTGTTATGGTTTCCTTATTAATCCTTTTCCCTCCGCTTGGCGGGGGTAGGGAACGTCCAATACGACAGGCTGGTACCTGACCGGAGTCTCAATCTTTCAGGCCAGGACAGCAGCTCTTGCGCGAGCTTCGCAATCAAACCGGCGGAACCGGAAATTATTCGAGTGGTTTCCCGCGAAGCGGGTCGGGTATGCTTCACTGCAGCCGGGTTTTCATCCCCCGCACCCGACTGAAAGGAGCAGTCTCCATGCCGCATATAACCGAGACCCTTGCGCTGGTTACCGTACTGGGCCTTGGCGCGCAGTGGCTGGGATGGCGGCTCAGGATACCGGCCATCGTGCTGCTGACCCTGTGCGGTCTGCTGCTCGGGCCGGTGCTCGGCATCGTGCGTCCGGGGGAGGCGCTGGGGGATGCCTTCCAGCCGCTGATCAAGCTCGGCGTCGCGGCCATTCTCTTCGAAGGCGGGCTCAGCCTGCGCCTGAGCGAACTCAAGAAGGCCGCAGCGGGCGTCAACCGGTTGATCACCGTGGCGGTGGCTCTGAGTCTGGTCTTCGGCTCGGCCGCCGCCCACTGGATCGGCGGCCTTTCCTGGCCGGTGGCGGTCATTTTCGGAGCGATCGTGGTGGTAACCGGCCCCACGGTGATCCTGCCGTTGCTGCGCCAGGCCCGGCTGCGCAAGCGTCCGGCCTCCTATCTGAAATGGGAGGGCATCGTGAACGATCCCACCGGCGCCCTGCTGGCGGTCGCGGCGTTCGAATACTTCGTGAGTTCGGGGCAGGCGAGCATCGGCCACAGCCTGCTGGTGCTGTTCCTGGGGCTGACGGTGGCGGGAGGACTGGGAGGTATCGGCGGGTGGCTGCTCGGGCGGGCCTACCTGGCCGGCCTGGTGCCTGAGTATCTCAAGGGCCCCATGGCGCTGGCTGCGGCCCTGGGCGTCTACGCCCTGTCCAATCTGGTGCTGGAGGAAGCCGGCCTGGTGGCGGCCACGGTGATGGGGCTGGTGCTGGGCAACATGCGGCTGCCAAGCATCAACGAGCTGCGGCGCTTCAAGGAGTCCGTCGCGGTGCTGCTGGTGTCCGGCATTTTCCTGCTGCTCACCGCGGACCTTGACCTGCAGATCATGCTTCGGCTCGACTGGCGCGGCTTCGCCCTGCTGGCCGCGATCCTCTTCCTGGTGCGGCCGCTGTCCATCGGACTCGCCACCATCGGCGCCGGGATGACCTGGCAGGAGCGGGTACTGGTTGGCTGGATCGCTCCCCGGGGGGTGGTGGCGGCGGCGGTGGCGGGTGTGTTCGGCCCGTCGCTGGCCGCCCAGGGTTATGCGGGAGGCGAACTGCTGCTGCCGCTGGTGTTCGCCCTGATCCTGATCACTGTCGTGATCCACGGTTTCAGCCTGGGCTGGATCGCCCGGCGTCTGGGCCTTAGCGCGACGGGTGAGGGCGGCTTGCTGATCGCCGGGGCCGGCCCCTGGAGTACCGGCCTGGGCGAGGCGCTCCACAAGCTTGAGGTTCCCGTGCTTGTGGCTGACAACTCGTGGCACCGGCTGCGTCCCGCACGGCTTGCCGGGGTCCCGGTGTATTTCGGTGAGCTGCTCTCGGAGCAGGCGGAGGCTTCCCTGGAACTGGGTGAGATGGGCAGTCTGCTGGCGACCACCAGCAACGACGCTTATAACGCGCTTATCTGCGCTCACTACGCCGCGGAACTGGGGCGCCATCGTGTCTATCAACTACCCGCGGAGGAGGTCGCCGAGCACCGCCGTCCGGGGCCCACGGCCCGGGGGCTGACGGCCTTCGCGGACGGTGTGCCGTTCGAGGACCTGGAACGCAACTGGTACGGTGGCTGGACCTTCCAGCGCACCAGCATCACCGAAGACTACGGGCAGGAGGCTTTCCTCGCCGCGCTGCCGGAAGGCGCCGTGCCGCTGCTGGTGATCACCGCGAAAGGCGCGATCAGGATCGTCGCCGCCGAGCGTCCGCTGAAGGCGGAACCGGGCGACCGGATACTGTGGTTCGGGCGCAAGGATCTTGTCGCACCCCGACCGGTCCCATCGGAAACCCCGGCGGAGAACTAACCGAAGGGGCGAATCCATGCGTACAACGGAGGTTCATTACAATGTTGTTCGAATGATTCGAACCTGCTAACAGACTGCGCCGAAGCCGCAGGATAATTGTACTGTTGTCTGGTGGTTATCGGACGCAGGGATCGATCGATCCGGTTTTCAGCCCTGACCCGAAGCCACCGGCGTTAGCCGGTGGCGTATTCACGGTATCCTTCCCCGAATTTGAACCGAATGTGACACGGATTTCGATGGTTGGCTAGCCGAGCGTGTAGGTCGCCTTGCCCTCAGTCGCTTTATCCGGTTCGCTATCGATATCATCGATCTCGAAGTTCGCTTTTCCGACAGGTGCGGAGATGATATATCCCTGTGCGAAATTGACACCCAGTTCCCACAGAATGGCAAGGCAGGCCGGGCTCTCGACACCTTCGGCGATGGTCATTAAATTGTTCAGTCTCGCCAGATCCATGATCTCGTTGACCTTGGCCAGGCAGCCGCCCTTGTTGCCAATGTTCTGGACCAGTCCGCTGTCTATTTTCAGGTAATCGGGATGGATATGATGCAGGTGCTGCGGTTTGGTTTCCAGCCGGTAATGTTCAATGGCGATCTTGCAGCCGATTTTATTCAGCGCCATGGACAGCCGGGAAAGGTTCTTCAGTTCACAGTCCATAACCCGTTCTGCCACTTCGAAAACCAGCTGCCCGGGATTGATGTTGTATGCATCGAGTTTGTCAGAGATCCACACGGGGAGGTCATGACAGGCCACTGACTGCCTGGTCAGTTTGATAAAGAGTTTCATGTTCGGGTCCGGCATTTCGGTCAGTGTTCTCAGTACGCTTTCAATGACGTGGCGATCCACCTCCGTCGCCTTGCCGGAATTGGTCGCCATGGTGAAAAACTCGCCCGGAAGAATGATATCGCTGTTTTCATCAACGACCCTGGTCAGCACCTCGAAGCAGGTGATCGCGTTTTCCTTGAGGTTGGAAATCGGCTGGTAGTAGACCTTAATGCGATTCTCAGCGAGCACCTTGTCGACTATTTCAGCGTGCCGGGTATTGCTTCCCGGTACGCACAACTCGTCGGACACCGCGCTGCTCACCACGACCTGGTTGCCGCCGGACAAGCGCGCGGACTCACAGGCCAGGTCCGCCCTCGATATCAACTGCTCGGCGCCGGAATCGCTGCCACGAACCGCGCAGATGCCAATACTGGTCGAGGTGACGAGTGTATGACCAGCGACTTCGAAGATATGTTTCTCGACAGTCGAGCGTATCTGTTCCGCCTTTTTCTGCGTGGCCTCGCTGCTTGTGTCTTTGCACAGTACCGCAAAGGTGCAGTCGCCGAATCGTGCTATCATGTCACTGCTGTCGCAGCATGATTCGATGATCGCGAATATCCCGTCGACTACCTGTTCACTGTTGAGGACGCCGATTTCATCCCTGACACGGATGAAATTATCGAGCAGTACGTACATGACTAGATGCCCTGTGCCGGCCTCGTCCGGTTCGGCAAGCAGCTGGTTGAGGTGCGCGATATACCGGTCGCGGTCAGTGAATAACGGAGCAGGGACGGCGTCCGGATCCTGCGTCGGATCCTGTACTGTCATGACCGGCGTGGCGCCGTTTTCCTGCAATGCCTGCAATTCAAGCTTCAGCTGTTTGACCTGGGCTTCGAGTTCATCGGCAATTCCTGCCCGCTCCGCGTACAGGCGCGCCTGTGACTCGGATTCCTCCAGCCTGGATTCCAGGTCATTCAGGGCGGCTCTCAATTCACCCTCGGCCTCCGTAGCAACCGCGGGGATGGCTTGTCCCGGCTTCATGGCCTCCAGCTTTGCCCGGAGGGAGGTGATTGCGACATCTTTCTCCGCGACGATCTTCCTGTGCACATCCCGTTCCGAGTTCGATGAATCTTGCAGTGCACGGTTGAGGTTCTCCAGTTTCTCCACATGGGCAGCCAGTTCGTCGTTGACGAGCTTGAGCGATACATTATCGCCTGAGAGGCTGGATATCCTGTCGTTGAGTTCTTCACATTCCCTCGCGTGTGACCCGGTCTCCTCGCGCAGCCTGCCGGCCTGTGCCTCGAGTTCATCACTGAGTTCTGCAGTTCGTTCGTTCAGTCTCGCGATTTCGCTGTTCCTGGCATCGAGTTCCTGGCTGCCTTGCTGAAGCAGTTGTTCCTTCGTGCGAATCGCGTCGTTCAGCGCCTGCAATTCCGTGTGAAGCCGGCTGGACTCTTCCCTGTGCGCCACTTCCCGGCGTGTTCCAGCCTCGGTCAGGGAAGCGACCTGCTCAGTCAGCGTATCAACCTGCCCGGAGAACCCGGCAAGTTCGTTGGTGCGCGTCTCCAGATCCGCCTGAAGCACTTCCAGCTGCCCGCGGCCAATGTCGTACTTTTCCTGTAGTAGTGCGAGCGTATTGCTCGATTCCTCTCTTTCCCGTGCGAATGCCTCGGTCGCACGCAGGCTGTCTGCCTTGAGCTGCTCCAGGGTCGCGGTCAGTTCCGCGACGCGCGAAGTCAGGTCGGCGATATCACCTGACTGCGCATCGAGCGATTGCTGCTGTTCGGTGATCTGCTGCCGCAGGCGCTTCCGTTCGGACTCCAGTTGGTGGATCGCCTGGTTGAGCGCTTCCGATTCACGTGCGTGAGCCTCTTCCTTCCCGCGGGCCTCGCTGACCGCATTCTGCAGTTCGGTGTTGATCGACTGGATTGATTCATTGAGTTCCTCGATCCTGGTGGCACGCTCCTTCGCGCGCTTGCGGGAGGCCTCGAGTTCGTACAACCCCGTGCTGAACGCCGCATTGAATTCTTCAGCAGCGGCGAGTAACTCATTGATTGCGGGGTTCTCCGTTTCGGCCTCGCTGGTCTGGACAGCGGATTCCGGTTCCGGTTGATTGTCCATGTCGAGATACAGTTCTGTTTCCACACCGTTGCCTGTCTGCATGATCTATTCCCCTGTCCTTGTGATTAACCGGCGGTCACTGTAACCACCGGCTCCCGTATCATCGTCATCAGCGTGCGTGCCATATCGCTCCCTTGAGCGGAACCGCACGCCGGTTTGCATGACACTTCATGACTATCGGCATGATCCGGTTAACATTTATTTCAATTTTCTGATAACGGTGCCGGGCACGACCCACGCTCGGGGGTTCAGTTGCAGAACCGTGGTTTTCAGCAGGCCGGAAGGCAGTGAGTGATTGCCGAACGAACCGGGACAGGCAGGCCGGAGCGTGCCTGTTGCCTGCAAGGCATGAATAAAAAAATATATGTGTAACAATTAGTTAAATGGGAGCGCCCGCAACGTTCCGCAAGCAATAATCAGGCGTAAATCGCCGGTTACGCCGGCAAAGCGCTCTGTTAGACGGGGTTGTTGTGCTTGGTGTCAACGTAATGGCCGGAATCAGCGGCAGGAGCCGTGTGCCCGCTGGCTGTGGTAGCGTTTTTTCCATTACCATGACACTCCCGATAGCGAAGACACCCGCAGGAGCATAGCCATGCTGGAGCTGACGGTGAACGGCAAGCAACACACACTGGAGATCGACCCCGGCACGCCGCTGCTGTGGGCGCTGCGCGATCACCTGCACCTGCGCGGCGCCAAGTACGGCTGCGGCATCGGGCTGTGCGGTTCCTGCACGGTGCACGTCGACGGGCGCGCCGCACGCGCCTGCATGCTGAGTGTCGCCGACGTCGGCGGCCGGGCGGTGACCACCATCGAGGGGCTGTCGCCGGAGCACGAACCGGTGCAGCAGGCCTGGCAAGCGCTGCAGGTGCCGCAGTGCGGCTACTGCCAGCCGGGCATGATTATGGCGAGCGTCGCCCTGCTGCGCGACAAGCCGTCCCCCACCGAAGCAGATATCGAGGCGGCGATCACCAACATCTGCCGCTGCGGCACCTATAACCGGGTGCGCGTAGCCATCCTCGCTGCGGCACGCATGGGAGGGAAGACCGGTGACTGAGCCGCTGAAACTCACCCGCCGCGAGTTCCTGATCCGCAGCGCCGCCGTCGGAGGCGGGCTGCTGGTGGGCTTCCACCTGCCGCTGGCACGCAAGCTGGCCGCGGCACCGGTCGAAAGCGCGGCCGGCGAGCAGCCGGTCGAGGTCAATGCCTGGATCGTGATCCAGCCGGACGACGCCGTGGTCATGCGTGTCGCCCGCTCCGAGATGGGACAGGGCATTTTCACCTCCCTGCCCATGCTGATCGCCGAGGAGCTGGACTGCGACTGGAGCCGGGTGCGCGCCGAATATGCCTCGGCGAATGACAACCTGCGGCGCGACAATGTCTTTCAGTCCATGAGCACCGGCGGCAGCCGCTCGGTGCGTGGTTCCCAGGACTACCTGCGCAAGGCCGGGGCCGTGGCC
>JBAVKA010000382.1:0-2231 GCA_049688075.1 Gammaproteobacteria bacterium | reverse complement strand
GATGACTTTGAAATCTGCTGATGTGATTTTCATTGATGTAGTCTATCAGCATTAGTGTTAACACGCCCTAATGACATGAGTGCAACGCATATCAGAAAATGAGTATTATGAACCAGTAAACTGTATGTAAAAATGATTGAAATAATGATAGCATCTCTGAGTTTGATCTTGTCGGCCAAAACTAAAACAGCTAAAGACAAAATACATATAGAAGTAAAGATGTCAGGCATATACTGACTAACATTAATAGAAGCTCCCGTTAAAAACGTAATTAGAAAGATATACGTAAGAAACGGATACAATATATTAACAGTGCTTTTTTTGAATATATATCTGAAACAATAGAATATAGTAATAGATAGTAATATTCCTTGTGAGAAAATAACGAGCCAGGGTAACTCAGCCATACTGGTAAGGCGGATGAATAAACCATAAAATATCGGCCTGTCTAAGGGTACTACGTGTGTAAAACCGGAACTTATGTATGTTCCGGTGTCGTAGAAAACAAAGGGAAAGCCGTTATAAAAACCCATGAAGCATAACAAGATGCCCGCAAATAGTATGAGAATAGTGATATTGATTTTAGTCATTTTTTTTCATTTACCGTTATCTGTATGTCATCAATAAATATTGGTTGTTTACCTCTGTGGCAGAAATATATCAGAAGTGGTCAACTGTTTCCGGACACTCTGTTAAGGTTCTTTTCATAATCCAGCGGTGTCTTGTAGTCCAGCGTCGAATGCAGACGCTTCGAGTTGTAATACACCGCCACATACTCCCGGATATCGGCAATGACTTCCGGCCGGGTCCGGTACAGCCGATCACCGGTCCATTCCCGTTTCAAGCTGCTGAAGAACCGTTCCACCGGGGCATTGTCCCAGCAATTCCCCTTGCGGCTCATACTGCAGATCATCCCATGCTGCTTCAGCAACGACTGGTAAGACGGCTGGCATGCTGGCTACCGCGGTCCGAATGATGCAGCAGGCCAGCTGGAGGTTGCCGCAGATTGATCGCCATCAGCAACGCCCGGATCACTAGCGCCTTCTGCATGCGCCGATCCATCGCCCAGCCCACCACCCGGCGGGAATACAGATCAATGACCACCGCCAGGTAAACCCAGCCCTGCTGGGTCCATAAATACGTTATGTCCGTGCCCCATACCTGATTGGGTCCCTGCGGCGCAAACTGGCGATTCAGCACATTCTCAGCCACTGGCAGGTGGTGCTTGCTGTCGGTCGTCGCCTTATATTTGTGTTTCTGCTTGACCCTCAGATTCAGCGCTTTCATCAAACGACGCGTCCGGTCACGTCCAATCGAAAAGCCTTCCTCACGCAGGTTCTTCATCAGCGTGCGACTACCCAGGCTGTCACGGGATGCCCGGAACAGCTCCTTCATGCGCCGCCGCAAGGCCAGTTCCTGCGCCGGGATGACCTTGCCTGGCTGATCTCGCCAGTCGTAATAGCCGCTGCGCGGCACTCCCAGCAGGCGGCACAGATGAGCTACCGGCCAGTGCCCGGCATGCGCCCGTATGAATCCGTACTTCACTTCATTTCCATGGCAAAGTACTGGCTGGCTTTTTTTAAAATCTCCTTCTCCATCCGCAGCTGGCGGTTCTCTTTCCTCAGCCGCTTCAGCTCCTCACGCTCATCTGTACTCAGACGTGCACCGGAGGCCTCCTCCTCAAATTCCCGCATCCAGCGGCGTACTAGGTTATCCCCAATACCCAGGCTTCGCGCCGCCTCAGAGGGCCTGTAACCCTGCTCGGTCACTAGCGCCACCGCATCCCGCTTGAAATCTTCCGTGTAATTCCGCCGCTTTCTCGTCTCTGTTGTCATCGCTCACCTCGTTATGGCATTTTATCGCCTTAACTCGGTGTCCGGATGTATCACTTCTGTTCCACTATAAGGTGCTGTGGAATGCGATGTCGACGTAATTGTGGTGCGACAGGGAGATCGGACGGTAGGGACGGGATCCTGGATCGATAGGGGGAGGGGTCGTCTACTTGATTTGCCCTCTACCAAAACATTCAGCCGCTCACCTCGGGCATGACTGGGGTCGGCTATAACCAGCGGAGATCACTCGGTGCGATATTGACTTGGTCCAGGCTTCGGTGAAGGTTACAAGATGCTCAGACCCCTGGCCATGTAGCCGATCTGCTTACCGTTCCGCCAACGCCTGTTTCATCGTCACTTCCACCGCTTGTCCTGCGTGTACAATACCTCCTCGTGTCT
>JBAVKA010000381.1:0-5309 GCA_049688075.1 Gammaproteobacteria bacterium | reverse complement strand
ACCTTGCCGCGGAAGACCCGATAGACGCCGAAGGTGTAGACAGCGATGACCGGCAGGACAACGATGCCGCCGTAGAACAGGAACTCGAGCGAGGCCTCCGGCGCCGCCGCGTTCGCGACCGTGATGCTATAGGGAATCATGTAGGGCCAGAACATCAGCCCCAGGGTCAGGTAGGCGGCGAGAAAGAAGAGCGCCGTCAGCGCAAAGGGCAGGCCGTCGCGCTTTCTGCGAGCGCCGATGACGACTCCGATCAGCGCGAATACGCCGATCACGGGAAACACCAATCCCCAGGGCGTTCCCTGCAGGTTGCTGCGCAGTAGAACGCTGTAGTCGAACGTCACCGCAAACGCGAGGAGCAGGACCGCGAACACGCCGGCGGCCAGCCAGGGGATGCGACGATACGCCCAGTCGCGCAGTTCGCCTTCGCTCTTGAGCACCAGCCAGCCCGCACCGAGAAGCGCGTAACCGAGGACGAGCCCGATCCCGGTCAGGATCGCAAACGGGTGAAGCCAGCCGAACGGACCGCCGGCGTACTGGCCGTCCACGACAGGAATGCCGCGCATCATCGCGCCGATTGCCGCACCCTGCACGAACGCGGCGACCGTCGAGCCGAGGAAGAATCCCCGGTCCCAGACCCGGCGCATGCGCTGGCTGCGGAAACGGAACTCGAAGGCGATGCCGCGGAAGATCAGGCCGAACAGCAACAGCAGCACCGGGAAGTAGAACGCCCCGAGGAACACCGCGTAGACATCCGGGAACGTCGCGAACAGCCCGGCGCCGATCACCACCAGCCAGGTCTCGTTGCCGTCCCAGAACGGGGCGATCGTGTCCATCATCCGGATCCGCAGCGCCTCATCCCCGGTCGTGCCGAAGAGCACGCCGACGCCGAGATCGAAGCCGTCGAGGATGACGTAGACGAGAATCGACAGCGCGATCACGCCCGCCCAGAACAATGCAAGGTTGCTCGCTTCCATGGCAGTCATTCTCCGGTTCGGGGTCGGCCGCCGCCGGTGGCCGTCTCGGTCGTGTCGGCAAACGCCAGCGGCCGGCTGCCCGTGGCGCCCGGAACAGCCTTCGCTTCGGCGCTCGGGCCCTCCCGCAGCAGTTTGTAGATGTAGTACACGCCAAACGAGACGAGCACCGCGTAGACGACGACGTAGCCGGACAAGGAGACCAGCACGTCGCCGGTCATGAGCGAGGGCGTGACCGCGTCCCGGGTACGCAGCAGGCCGTATACCACCCACGGCTGCCGCCCGACCTCGGCAGTGAACCAGCCGGTGAGGACGGCGACGAAGCCGGTCGGGAACGCGAGAAAGGTGCCCCACAGGAACCAGCGTGTCGACTCCAGCCGGCCGCGCCAGCGCAGCAGGTTCCCGTACCACGACACGGCCAGCATGATCAGACCCATCCCCACCATCAGACGAAAGGCAAGGAAGGGGATGACGACCGGCGGCCGGTCTTCCGGCGGGAAGGTCTCCAGCCCGGCCTCGCGCGCGCTCCAGTTGCCGGAGGCGATGAAGCTGCCGAGCTTCGGGATCTCGATGGCATAGAGGTTGCGCTCGGCCGCCTCGTCGGGAATGGCAAGCAGCACCTCGCTCGCCGGCTGTTGCGTCTTCCAGCGCGCCTCGATTGCCGCGAACTTCGCCGGCTGATGCTCGAGGACGTACAGACCGGTCAGATGCCCGAAGAACAGTTGCAGCGGGATCAGCACCGCGACCAGTCCGAGGCCCCAGTGCAGCATTACCCGCGCCTCGGCCCGATGAACATCGCGCAGCACGTACCAGGCGCCGGTGGCCGTCACGCACATGCCGGTGGTCAGGAAGGCGGCGAGCAGCATGTGCGGCCAGCGCACCCGCATGATCGGCCCGGTGGTAATCGCCCACCAGTCCGCCGGGATGATTTTGCCGTCGACGATGGTGTGGCCCAGCGGGACCTGCATCCAGCTGTTGTTGGCGAGGATCCAGAACGAGGAGAACATGGTTCCGAGCGAGACCATGCAGCAGGCGAAGAAGTAGAAGCGCGGCGACACGCGCTCGCGCCCGAGCAGCATCACGCCGAAGAAGGTCGCCTCCAGTAAAAAGGCGGTGAAGGCTTCGTAACCCAGCAGCGGCCCCTGGATCGAGCCGGTCTTCTGTGCCAGCACGCCCCAGTTGGTGCCGAACTGGAACGCCATCACGATACCCGTCACCACCCCCATGCCAAAGGAGACGGCGAATACCTTGAGCCAGAAGTCGAACACCCGCCGGTAGAGCGGATTGCCGGTTGCCAGCCGTGCGCCCTCGATCGTCGCCAGCCAGGCCGCGAGTCCGATCGTGAACGCGGGGAAGATGATGTGAAAGCTGATGACGAACCCGAACTGGATGCGCGACAGAATGACGGGATCAAGGTCCATGGCATAGTCCACGTTACGGGCGGAAGGATAATATCATGGTCCTTCCGCAGGATCGAATTCGCCGGCCATCCGGCGGCACGTGCCGGACGGGATAGACGGCGCCATAAAACGGAGCAACCTTGCCTTGTGCCGGGAGTTGCATGGAATCCCCTCCGGGCCACTCCGCCTACAGTCCGGGACTGCTTTGCATGATACCGCCGTCGGCAAAGATCGTGGTGGCCGTCAGGTAGCTCGCGCCGTCGCTTGCGAGGAAAGCGACGAGGCTCGCGATCTCCTCCGGGCGGGCCATGCGGCCGATCGGAATCGCGGCGTCGAGCTTCTTCATCAGCGCCGGATCGTTCATGGTGGACAGGTTAATCGGTGTCGCCACCGCGCCGGGGCCGACGCCGACGACGAGGATGTTGTGCGGCGCCAGCTCCACGCCCGCCGTACGTGTCAACATTCTCATGCCGCCCTTGGAGACGCAGTAGGCGGTGTTGCCCGGCATCGGCCAGTCCTCATGCACGGAAGAGATATTGATGATGCGCCCGCCGCCGCCTTGCTTGATCATCTGCTGCGCGGCGAGCTGGGTGCCGAAGAAGGCGCTCTTGAGATTGATGGCGAGCACTTTTTCGTATTGCGCCTCGGTGGTGTCGAGCACGGACGTGCGCGTTTCGACCCCGGCGTTGTTGATCATGATGTCCACATGGCCGAACTCCTTGACGGCGGCGGCGACAAGGTTCTGCAGGTCGGCGACCTTGCTCACGTCGGCCTGCACCCCGATGGCCCGGTCTCCCAGCGCGCTGACCTGTTTCTCCAGCGATTCGGTCGCTTCGGGATGCGCGACGTAGTCGATGACGATGTTGGCGCCCTGCCTGGCGAGCTCCAATACGATGGCAAGACCGATGCCGCTGTTGCCACCCGTGACGATGGCGACTTTACCTTTCAGGTTCATGAGTGTTCTCCCTGCTGGATGACAGTTGAGATCCGGATCGAAGTTTAAATCCGCGTGTGTGGCACTTCCGTGACGCGTTGGGCCGGGCGAGGGGCGATGAGTACAGCGAACACGGCGAGCGCCGCCGCGACGACGGTTGTTCCGCCAAAGATCGCGTTCAGACTCAAGCCGACGTGCGTCTGCAGGGGCCCGACGCCGAACGCCGCTATACCGTAGCCGATCTGGTAGAACGCGATCAATCCGCCCGCCACCGACGCGGCGATGTTTTTGAACGCCGCCGCACCGAAACTGATGACCAGCGGCAGCAGCGCCGAACAACCCAGACCGGCCAGCGCAAAGGCCAGGATACCGAGCTGCGGGTTGGTGGCCGGTTGCAGGAGGGCAGTGGCGACGAAACCTGCCGCGATGAGCAGCGGCAGGATCTGGCAGACAGCGCGCTCGGGCAACCACTTCTCGATAGCGGCAAACAGGATGCGTCCCGCCGTCACCATGCCCCAGAAAACGGTCAGGGCGAGGGAGGCTTGCGTCGCACTCGCGCCCAGTTCCTTCATGTAGAGCGATGCCCAGTTGCCATTCATCGTTTCGCACACGCCGTACAGCAACGCGAAGGCGGCGAATATCCAGAACCGGGGTGGAAACTTCATCCGCCCGCGCGATGCCGTCGCGTCGCCCGCTTCCGCGCTTTCGCGTAATGGCAAGCGCGCACTGAACAACAGCAGCCCCAGGATCAGCGCGCCGACCAGCACGG
The DNA here is from genome assembly GCA_049688075.1 of Gammaproteobacteria bacterium. Classification (GTDB taxonomy): domain Bacteria; phylum Pseudomonadota; class Gammaproteobacteria; order UBA9214; family UBA9214; genus CAVQCA01. The sequence goes on along the minus strand of JBAVKA010000381.1, from coordinate 1,235 downwards.
GCAATCCCCACCAGAATCCCAGACCGACGAATAGCGCGACGAAGACCGGCGCCAGCGCAGTCCCCGATCCCAGCAGCGCGTTCAGCGCCAACACCGCCTTGTCCACCTTCTGCGGAAAGAACGCGGCAGCGAAGGTGTTCACCGTCGGCACCGTTAACCCGAAGCCAATGCCCAGGCTGCCGGTGGCAACGAGCAGAACAGCGTAAGCGAACGACGGCTCGTTCATCACGAACCGGCTCAGAACGAGCAGCGCCATCGCCAGCAGATTCGCGACGAGTCCCAGCAGGTAGATACGCTTGATGCCGAGGCGTCGGGTGAGGCCCGCGCCCAGCAGCGCCGAAGCAATCGCCGTGATCGCCTGTGGCACGAACATGCCGCCGTATTCCGTGCTCGACAGACCGTACTCGCTCGCGCTGGTGAAGACGGTGCTCGCGGCCGGAAACGTGACCAGCGCCACGCCCTGAATCAGGCCGGCGCCGTATACGGCTGCGATTTCGTCGTGTCGGGCCATCCGGTGGTTCGCTATCCGAGTCGTTGCAGCAGGTGATCGCCGACGCGCAGCGCATTCGCGATGGCGGTCAACGACGGATTCACCGCGCCGATGCTCGGGAAGAAGCTCGTGTCGACGACGTACAGATTATCGAGCTCGTGCGCCTTGCAATTGACGTCGAGCACCGAGGTTTTCGGATCCGTGCCGAACCGGCAGGTGCCGGCCTGGTGGGCGACGCCGGCGATGGGGATGTGCTTTCCCATGTAGAGGCTGTTCGGGATGAGGTGCGGGTGCATGTCCATGTGTTCGAGCATCTCCTGCAATTTCTTGCGTAGCCGGTTGATCGGCTCCACATTGGTGAACTCATAGTGGAGCTGAATCTCACTGCTGGAATTCAGCGTGACGCGATTTTGCGGCAGCGGCAGGTCTTCACTCGTGAGCCAGAAATCCACGGCATGCCGTGCCATCTGATCCAGCGTGAAGCCGGGCGCGAACCCCGGCGCGTCCTCCCTGAACATCGGGCCCTGGGACTTGCCGAGCATCTGGATGTTGCCGAGTGGAAATTCGTAGTCCGGCGCGCCGAGGTAGAAATCGTTGATCGTGAGCGTTTTCTGGAACTCGGTCGGATTCTCGCGTTTGGAGAGCGCGACCAGCGCGACGGCGTTGTGAAACATGTAATGGCGGCCCACCATGTCCGATCCGTTGGCCAGGCCGCGCGGATGCTGGTCATTGGCCGACATCAGCA
>JBAVKA010000380.1:0-6836 GCA_049688075.1 Gammaproteobacteria bacterium | reverse complement strand
GACCAGGGACTGCCTGTGCTCAAGCATCTGGGCTTCGGCCGTGCCGTCAATATCACCCTGGGGTTGCCGATCATCCGCACCTCGGTCGATCACGGCACCGCGCTGGAACTGGCCGGTACCGGCAAGGTCGACAGCGGCAGCCTGCAGGCAGCCCTGCAAACTGCCGTCGAAATTGCCCGCCTGAGATGCCGTAACTGAAGGACTGTTTCACCGCAGAGACGCAAAGTACACAGAGAAATCAAAAGCTAACCAATCATGGATAAACCATACACAGAAGAGTGTGGGCAATAGGCGCTATCGTTAGGTATCCATGTGCAAGCCATCCCCGGGAAAGACGGAATGACTGGTGAAATCAGATGTTTTTTCAGCTTTATAGGTCTTTTCTCTGCGTACTTTGCGCCTCTGCGGTGAATTCGCATACCTTGACCAGGACCCATGACACACACACCGCGCAAGCGTTTCGGCCAGCACTTTCTGCATGACCCGGCGGTCATCGGCCGTATCGTGGCGGCCATCCAGCCTCGGGAATCCGATGCGATCGTCGAAATCGGACCGGGGCAGGGCGCAATCACTGTGCCGCTGCTACAGGCGGCCGGGCGTCTTCGGGTCGTTGAACTCGACCGGGACCTGATCGATCCCCTGCGCGAACAATGCCGGGCGGCGGGTGATCTTACCCTCCACAACGCCGATGCCCTGCGGATTGATTTCTGCCGCCTGACCGGCGCGGCAGCCCCCCTGCGCATTGTCGGCAACCTGCCCTATAACATATCCACACCGCTGCTGTTCCATCTTCTGTCGCAGACGCGCTGCATCAGCGACATGCACTTCATGCTGCAGAAGGAAGTGGTGGATCGGCTGGCCGCCGCACCCGGCAGCCGCCAGTATGGACGCCTCTCCGTCATGGTCCAGTACCGGTGCAGGGTGACCTGCCTGTTTACCATCGGCCCCGGGGCCTTCCAGCCGCCGCCGCGCGTGGAATCAGCATTCGTCAGACTGGAACCCTACCGGGAGTTGCCGACTGCTATCCATGACGAAGCCGTGCTGGAAACGCTGGTGAGGCAGGCCTTCGCACAAAGGCGCAAGACCCTCAGAAATGCCTTGCGGGGAATACTCGAGGAAGAAGCCATCAGGAGTCTGGGCATCGACCCGTCCGTGCGCGCCGAAATGCTTGGGCTCAGTGAGTTCGCCGCCCTTGCCAACTACGCCGCATTACGGCTACCAGGGATAACGAAGAAACAGGAAGACGTTTGACAGCATCTCCTGATTCTGCACCGATCCCCCGCCGTCCAGGAAATCCTGCGGCAGTTTGTTCGGGGGTGTCAGCGATACGGTCACCCCCCCACCGCTAGTACCCATGCTGGCAACGGTTAACCCGCTATCCTGAGGCTTTCCCTTATATACCAGTACGGACTTCGGAAAGAAATTGAATGATTCACCCGCGGTTGCGGCAGTTGTCATTGCTGAGCACAGAATCACGGCGATTACGAGCAATAGGAACGGGTCGGGCCTGCGGTGATGGCTTTTTCCTCTGATCATGTCCGCCACTCCTCGATTCAGCACCCCTGTTAAGGGACATGAGGTCAGAATGGCGGAATACTCCTATCATTTCTGCCAATCAGTTCACACTTTCAGCGACCACTTGACAGACTCTGACCTGGCCTCACCTTTCGGTCCATGAACTTCTTGTAATTCAGGCGCTTGATTCCTTGTATTTCGGATCTACCCAGCACCGTGGGAGCGCTTCGCCGGAAGGGAATACCAGCGTGGACTTGCTGAAACCGGTCGGCTCCTGGAGTTCCTCCCCGGCATGATAGCGACCCGGTAACTCATCACGACACGGATCCACCATGGCCGTCGTATCCAGCACCTCAACCAGATCGCCATTTTCTTTATTCCTTAAGTACATGACCTTCTCCTCATTCGGTTTGCTCAGGAATCTATAATAATAATATAGACTTTGAAAGTGTTTTCCCTTGACCTGAATCAGTCATTAATCCCGCATGACAAAGTGCACCCGGTGGGTGAAAATACAGCCAGCGAGTTTTCCGGAACCTGGCGGTCAGGTTCTCACCGTAATCACGAAAGCGTATCCTTGAGTCCATTCTGCTTGAAACACCCACTGAATGAGAGCGAAACCTTGCATAACATCACTGTTGAAGTCGAGACCCGGTACATTGAAGGGCAATCGGAGCCTGACAACGACCGTTATGTCTTTTCCTATACCATCACCATACGCAACGAAGGCGTCGTCGCCGCGCAGCTGTTGTCACGGCACTGGGTCATCACCGATGCCAATGGCAACGTACAGGAAGTCAAGGGTGAAGGGGTAGTCGGCGAACAGCCCCACCTCAATCCCGGGGAGGGCTTCCAGTACACCAGCGGCGCCATGATCACCACGCCCGTTGGCAGCATGCGTGGCACCTATCAGATGGTCGCGGACAACGGCGACCAGTTCGACGCCGAGATCCCGGCGTTTACCCTGGCCATACCCCGCACCCTCCACTAGCCGTTCACCGAAAGATGGCCGTCTATGCCATTGGCGACATCCAGGGCTGCTTTGACGAGTTGCTGGAACTGCTCGCAACCCTGAGATTCGACCGGCAACGAGACCGGCTCTGGTTCGTCGGAGATCTGGTCAACCGCGGGCCGAAGTCACTGGAAACGCTACGTTTTGTCCGGGAACTCGGATCAGCCGCCGTCACGGTACTCGGCAATCACGACCTGCATCTGCTGGCGGCGGCCCACGGCATTCGTCCCGACAACATCGATGACGACACCCTGGAACCGATACTCGCCGCGCCGGACCGGGAGGTATTGATCGACTGGCTGCGGCGCCTGCCTCTGCTGCATTACGACGGGGAGCTGGGCTACCTCATGGTTCATGCCGGACTGCCGCCCCAGTGGGATCTGAAGCTTGCGCAACGCTGCGCCGGTGAGGTCGAGACGGTGCTGCGCGGGAACAGGCTGGAGTTGTTTCTCTCCCATATGTACGGCAACAAGCCCAGACAATGGTCCATGGAACTCGACGGCTGGAACCGTCTGCGTTTCATCGTCAACTGTTTTACCCGCATGCGCTTCTGCGACCGCCACGGGCGACTGGAACTGAAATGCTCGGGTCCGCCCGGAAGCCAGCCGGAAGGCTATTATCCCTGGTTCGAGATTCCCGCACGCGCGAGCGGGGATGTCAACATCATCTTCGGCCACTGGTCGACCCTGCGGGCACAGAATACCCGCGGCGTCTATCCGATCGATACAGGATGCCTGTGGGGCGGGCAACTGACCGCGCTGCGCATCGACACCCGCCCCGAGCGCATCGAACTGCCCTGCCGGGGATGGCAAAAACCGAGGACGGCTAGACTGGATCGTGCCGGCTGATCCGCTCCAGCCGTATGAAACTGTAGGGCCAGGGATTCTTCTCGTCCGAAGCGCAGTCCATTCGTTCGATCTCCCGCCATTCACATTCATCGAGTTCCGGAAACCGCGCATCGCCCTCGAATTCCGCATGCACGCGCGTCAGGTAGATACGATCGGCTGTCGGGAGCAGCTGCCGATAGAAATCCGTGCCGCCGATCACCATCACCTCCTCGTGATCGCCCGCAGCCTTGAGCGCACTCTCGATGGAATGCACCACGATGCATCCCGGTGCTTCGTAAGATCGGTCGCGGGTAACCACAATGTTGGTGCGTTCCGGCAGGGGACGGCCAATCGACTCGTGGGTCTTGCGCCCCATCAGGACCGGCTTGCCGTGGGTCACCTGCCTGAAGTACCGGAGGTCCGCCGGCAGGTGCCAGGGCAGACCATTATCGCATCCGATGACCCGGTTGTCGGCCATGGCCACGACGATGGCGATTTTGACATTACCGCTCACACGGCCACCGGCGCCTTGATGTGCGGGTACGGATCATAACGCTGCAGTTCGAAATCCTCGAACGTGAAGGCGAACAGGTCGTCGATCGCGGAGTTGAGGCGCATTACGGGCAGCGTCCTCGGCGTGCGTGCAAGCTGCAATTCGACCTGCTCCAGATGATTCAGATAGAGGTGCGCATCACCCAGGGTATGCACGAAATCGCCCGCCTGCAGGCCCGTCACCTGCGCCATCATCTGCGTCAGCAGCGCATACGAGGCAATATTGAACGGGACACCCAGGAAGATGTCGGCGCTGCGCTGGTATAACTGGCAGGAGAGTTTCCCTTCGGCCACGTAGAACTGAAAAAAGGCGTGGCAGGGCGGCAGCGCCATTTTGTCAAGCTCCCCGACATTCCAGGCGCTGACAATGATGCGCCGTGAGTCGGGGTTGCGCCTGATCTGCTCAATGACCTGGTGGATCTGGTCGATGTGACGGCCGTCGGCCGTCGCCCAGGAGCGCCACTGGAAACCGTAGACCGGGCCCAGCTCGCCGTTTTCGTCCGCCCACTCGTCCCAGATGCTGACGTTGTGATCGTGCAGGTAGGCGACATTGGTATCGCCCCTGAGGAACCACAGCAGCTCGTGAATGATGGAGCGCAAATGCAGTTTCTTGGTGGTGACCAGCGGGAACCCCTCCGAGAGGTCGAAGCGCATCTGGTAGCCAAACACACTGAGTGTACCGGTCCCGGTCCGGTCTTCCTTGCGCACGCCGTGATCGCGCACGTGGCGCATCAGATCAAGGTATTGCTTCATGGTTTGCGGTTATCCTGTAAATACGTAAATTTATCACCGCAGAGACGCAAAGAACGCAGAGAAGAGATATCTAAAGTTAACGGCAAAAACCCTGATACGAATATTCTGTCTTTGCATGATTTTCAAAAAATTGTTTTTACTTATGATTTCTCTGCGTTCTTTGCGTCTCTGCGGTGAATGCTTATTTGTTTTCGCAATACAACTACCAGCTGACAGCCCCATTGGTACGCCGGTAGGCGTAAACAAGAAATGCGGCGCCGAGGACAATCATGGGCAGGGACAGCACATGCCCCATCGTCAGCCAGTCGAAGGCGAGATACCCGATCTGCGCGTCGGGCTGACGCACGAACTCGACCAGGAAGCGGAACACCCCGTAACACAGCAGAAACAGCCCGGAAACGGCCATCGTGGGGCGCGGCCTGCGCGAATAAAGCCAGAGGATAGCGAACAACACCAGACCTTCGAGCAGAGCCTCGTAGAGCATCGAGGGATGACGCGGCTGGGCATCCACGAAGGGAAACACCATGCCCCAGGGCAGGTCGGTGGGCCGTCCCCAGAGTTCCCCGTTGATGAAATTGCCGATGCGCCCGGCACCGAGCCCGATGGGTACCAGCGGAGCGATATAATCCGTCACCTGAAAGAACGTCCGGCCGGTGCGGCGGCCATAGAGCCACATCGCAATCAGGACGCCCACCAGGCCGCCATGGAAGGACATGCCGCCCTGCCAGATGCGAAACAGCACGAGGGGATCGGCGACAAACCCCGGGAAGTTGTACACCAGCGTGTAACCAATGCGCCCGCCGAGCACCACGCCGAGCGCGGCATAAAAAATCACATCGCCGATCTCCACCGCCTGCCAGCTGGTGCCGGGACGACGGGTGCGCAGCCTACCGAGCCACCAGGCACCCAGGAAGCCGACCAGGTACATGAGTCCATACCAGTGCACCTGAAACGGGCCTGCGCTGATGGCGACAGGGCTGATGTCCGGGTAAATAAGCATAATCAATCCCGCACCGGCAATACCCGGCAGAAAAGTGTCTTCAGATAAGCCGTCTCCGGTATGGCCGGGTGGACCGGATGATCAACCCCCTGGAACCCCCGTTCCAGGACCTGCAGGCGCCGGCCCGAATCTCGCGCGGCCCGCAGCAGCAGCAGCTGCAGCCGTTCGGCGGCCAAGTGCATGGAGCAGGAGGATGATATCAGGAACCCCCCCGGCGCCAACAGCTGCAGGGCCTCGCGATTGAGGCGGTGATACGCGCCCTCGCCGCCCGGAATGTCCTTGCGCCGCTTGATAAACGCCGGTGGATCGATCATGACGACATCGAATTGCCGGTTCGCGGCCTGCAGCGCGGCAATGACCTCGAAGGCATCTCCGCCTTGCAACTGCACGTCCGCCTCCAGGCCATTGGTCGCCGCATTGCGTTGCAGAAGTGTCCGCGCCGGCGCCGAGGAATCCACGCAGCAGACCTCCGTGGCGCCGGCCCGCGCCGCCTGCAACCCCCAGGCGCCGATATAGCTGAACACATCGAGCACACGCCGGCCGGCGGCATACTTGTGCATGGCCAGGCGGTTGCCGCGCTGGTCGAAAAACCAGCCGGTCTTCTGGCCCTCGCCCAACGGCACCTCAAACCGTACCCCGCCCTCTTCGAGCTGCACGCTGGCGGGCACCTCACCGAGGGTCTCGATTGTGGAATCGAGCTTTTCCAGTTCGCGCACCGGAGTGTCGTTGCGCAGCAATACACCCTTGATGTCCAGCAGGCGGTGCAACGCGGCCAGGATGCCCACCTTGCAGCGTTCCATGCCTGCCGTGGTGATCTGCATCACCAACACCTCGCCATAGCGGTCGACGATCAGGCCGGGTAGGCCGTCGCCCTCGCCGTACACCAGGCGGTAGTACGGCTGCCGGTACAACGCCTCGCGCAATGCCAGCGCCGTCTGCAGCCGCTGTACGAAGAAATCCTCGTCGAACACCGCGCCGGCACGGCGGGATACAAGCCGTGCGCAGATGAGCGAATGGGGATTGATGTAGCCGGTCCCGAGGCTCCGCCCGGCGGCGGACCGGATGTTGACCGCGCCGCCCGGCTCAAACGCGGACAGCGGTGTCTTGCGGGTGTCGATCTCGTTGCTGTACACCCACAGGTGTCCGGCAAGCAGGCGCCGCTCCTCGTTTTTCTTCA
>JBAVKA010000379.1:0-2046 GCA_049688075.1 Gammaproteobacteria bacterium | reverse complement strand
GTTCCAGGAAGTGTGCGCCCTGCTGCGCGAAGAGCTCCGCATCAAGGACACCCGCATAGCGCAGATCGCGCTTCAGCGGCGGCCGCATTACAGCCCAGTCCGGTCGAAATACTCATGCGGCTTCCCGTTGATAATATTTCAGGAGCCCACCTAATCGTTCTTTACACCTGGCTGATCCGGCAACGCGATCCACTGCTTGTCTCTCGGCTGGAAATAACAGTACGTTGTTCTTGCCCTGATGATTCCGTTCGACATGATAATGGACGAGGTACTCACGCAATGCGCGTCTTAACGACGCTTCGCCAAACAGAATCAGCTTCGATAAACAGTCGTTCTTGACCGATTTCACCCAGCGCTCTGCAAACGCATTCAAATTCGGACTGCGTGCAGGGAGCGGAAGCGCTTTGACATCACCGGATTCGATGATCGTCCGAAATGACTGACAGTATTTGGTGTCACGGTCATGAATGAGATACCGGCAATTATTGAGAAAACCCCATTTATCCATGGTCACGTTTCTGGCGATTTGCTTCATCCATCGCTCATTCGGATGCGGCGTGATGCCGGACACCTCGACTTTACGACTCTCAAGCTGGATAAAGAAAAGTACGTAGTAAGTGACCAACCCGCGCAGCGTCAGTACTTCCACCGTGAAAAAGTCAGTCCCCGCAAGGACCGCCATGTGCGCGCGGATGAAGTCTGCCCACGTTGTCGTACGCATCCGCTGCGGCGCTGGCGGGATGCCCTGACGTTGTAGGATGTTACCCACCGTTTGATCAGATAGCCTGTAGCCAAGGTTCGCCATGGCTCCGACAATGCGATCATAGCCCCAATCCGTATTCTCTTTGGCCATACGCACAACTAATTGTTCGATTTCATCATCAATTCTGGGGCGGCCCGGATATCGACGCGACTTAGATCCATCGAACTTACGTGCTACCAGTCTCCGGTACCAGCCCAGGAGGGTCTCGGGCTTCACGGCATTAGCCACATCCTCTAGAGCTTTACGGCCCAGGCGATGCGCGATTTCAGCGAGTGTCACCCGCTCCGCGTCAGTGAGTCGCAACGGTGTCTTTAGTTGAGCTTTGAGGATCCGGTTTTCGGCGACAAGATATTCAATACGCAACAACAGTTCCTGGTCCACTGTCCCAGTGATATAGGCCAGTATGCGCGCCCAATCCATAAATTTCCCCACCGAAAACTCGAATTAATCATCAAATTGTAAGCCTCATTTGAGGCCGGACACAAAGGCATTGTGAGACCTACAGCAGGTGCTAAAATGTTGATAATTCTATACGGATGGGTTTTTTGACCACACGAGTTATATCTGATGTGCGGCGACTGTCAATCACAATCCGGTTCTTCATCACTTGTCTCGGCGCCACCCGAGGTGTCTTCTGCTTCCGAATAGGCGAGGTTCGGACTCATCAGTAGCAGCCACAGGCATAAATCCAGATTCGAATTACATACTCCTTCGGAATAGACGGTTCCCGCATATTTGGTTATAAGGTTGTCGCAGACACTGTACTGTTGATCGCATTACGGCTCCGGCCATCGAGCAATTGCTCCAGCAGTTCGCGCTGTGCCGGTTTATCCCAGTCAATCGGTCCCATTGCGCGGTAGATCACCCGACCCTCCGGATCCAGCAGGAAGCTGGTCGGCAAGCCGTTGACATCCCAGTTGTTCAGCGCCAGTTCAGCGTCCACCAGCACCGGGAAACTGATTGCAAAGCGTTCCAGCAACGCCTGCGTGTCCGCTGTTTCCGGACCGACATGGATGGCCAGAATCTCGAAATCACGTCCTTTCATGGCTGTATAGACACGTTGCATGGAAGGCAACTCTTTAATACAGGGAGAACACCAGCCTGCCTAGAAATTCACCAGCACATAATCACCGCGATAATCCGATAGTGCATGCCGGCTGCCATCCGGTGCAGGCAGGCTGAAATCGTCCGCTTGTGGCTGCTCCGGAACAACGGTCAGGCCGGCAGCTGCACATATCCCTGTCAACCCCGTCAGCACGACCACGATCATCAAACCTTTCAAC
>JBAVKA010000378.1:0-2164 GCA_049688075.1 Gammaproteobacteria bacterium | reverse complement strand
GCTCATCCGGTGGCTTGCCCCGGATCGCGGTCTCCACACGGTACAGTTGCTGAATGTAGTCCAGCGCCGTGGCCGCTAACGGACTATCTTGCGCCACATATAACTCGTAGAACTTGCGGCGCACGTGGGCCCAGCAAGCCGCCTCAAGGCGCCGGCCTGTCTCAAACAGCCGGTTAAAGCCAGTATAACCATCCGCATGAACTGCACCCTGATAGGCATCCAGGTGTCGGCGGGGATGTTGCCCTTTGCGGTCCGTCGAATAGGCAAACCAGACCGAGGGCGCCGCATCGCCTTGCGCAGGTCGCTCCTCGCGAACGTAGGTCCACAGCCGCCCGGTCTTTGTGTGCCCCTTGCCGGGTGAGAGAACCGGGACCGGCGTATCATCCGCATGCAGGGTTTTGCCTGCCAGGGTATGACGCCGGATGGCTGCGACCAGGGGGCTCAACAGCTTGCTGGTCTCGCGCACCCAGTCCGCCAGGGTGGAACGCGGTAAATCCACGCCATCTCGGGCATAGATCTGACTCTGGCGATACAGCGGCAGATGATCGCAGTACTTCGATACCATCACTTGCGCCAGCAATCCTGGGCCGGCCAGCCCCCGTGCAATCGGCCTCTCCGACGCGCTCGCCTGCACCAGCTTGTGGCAAGCAGTGCAGGCCTGTTTGGGGCGCACATGGTGGATCACCTTGAAGCGAGCCGGCACATATTCCAGCACCTCGGATACATCCTCGCCAATGGAGCGTAGTTCTCCGCCACAGTCGGGGCAATGATGTGCATCGACGGTGTGCTGTTGCACTTCCCGCCGGAGGTGTGCCGGCAAGGGCTTGCGCGACGGCTTGCCACGAGCAGTGTCCTCTGCAGGCTGTTGCGGGAGCGGTGTTGCCGGTGGGATGATCTGGCCGTCCAGGGATAGCGAACACTGCGGATCGTCAGTGTTCAATACCTCGGAGAGGCGACCAAACTGCATTCGCTGCAACTTGGCCACCAACAACCTCAGGTGTTCATTCTCGTCTCGCAGTGACCGTACGATCTCCTTCAAAGTGGCAGCATCGTTGGGTATGGTTGCGTCCTGCATCGACATGCGCTGCATTATACCAACCATATGTCGTGAAAACTCGCGTTATGCTGAAATCACAGGGGCGGTCCGTTTGGGTATTCGCCAGTCAATGCCCTCCAGCAGCATCGATAGCTGCGCCGGCGTTAACAACACTTTGCCGTTCTCGGCGCGCGGCCAGATGAACTTGCCCCGTTCCAGGCGCTTGGCGAACAGGCACATGCCATCACCGTCCCACCACAACACCTTGATCCGGTCACCGCGCCGGCCTCGGAACACAAAAAGATGGCCGGAAAACGGATCGTCTGCCAAAACCGTTTGCACCAGGGCGGCCAGACCATCGAAGCCCTTGCGCATGTCAGTGACCCTGACAACCAGCCAGATCAGGGTGCCCGGTGACGGGTCTAACACGCTGACAATACCGTCAGCACTGTTTGCAGTGCCTCCGGGCAGACCGTGCCGGTGACGACTAGTCGATGTCCACCCGCGAGCGTGATCTCCAATCGACCAGCATCCCGCACTACCTTCTCAGCATCCTCCGGCAATGGCCGCGATGCCGGTGAGGGTGCCACAGCGATCGGGATCAGTGACCACGGATCAGGCTCATCGGACAACAATCCCATTCGGTACTGCTGTCGCCATTTGAAAAGCTGATTCGCATTAATATCGTAGCGGCGCGCGACCACTGAAACAGAGTCTTGGCCTGTCAGGGTCTCTTCGACCATTTGCCGTTTTAACGCCTTGCGGTAGTGACGACGCTTCTGGATAGGCTTGGCCGGTATTTTGCTATCGTTATTTTGATCGATGGTGTCCATTTGGCATCTGCGTGGACACCACGTGGTGCCCGCTTATGAAGGAACACCCATCATCGCAATTAGGCCATATGCCGCAAGACTGTAGTCATCGGACGCTTACCCTGAATTTGAGTCTTCCACAAGAAAAAACCCCGACACATGGCCGGTATCTGGTTGAAATGGCAGACCTATGCGCTGGAAGCTCAGTTAGAGCTTTCATCCACTTCGATGTACTCGCGTAACCAAACAGGCAGCCGCGCCTTTTCGTGTTGCGTCATGGCTTCATATTGCTTTCTGAATTCCCTTACCTCGTCAG
>JBAVKA010000377.1:0-4253 GCA_049688075.1 Gammaproteobacteria bacterium | reverse complement strand
CAATGCGCCGGCATGGGGGCGAAGGTGCTGAAACCTTCAGGCGGCGTTGAAGTTGACCCGATGACTCGACGTGTCGGTTGCGACGCGAGCAGGTCGTTCTCGCATAGATGGTTGCCGATTGAAGTCCAGTTGCAAAATGTCCGGAAACAGTACAAACACGACATGAAGACCAAAACTTTGGATGACTGGGATGGGTCGGTTCCGGTCCTACACCCTCAGAATCGCCGATTTGCGGCTCCTATGTCGCGGTACAGTTTCTTTCCGGTCATTCAGCATAAGCTAATATTTTAATCAGTGGCTATCTTGCCCCTGACTACCAACGAATCGGGCATGGCGGGTCTGGGAGGAGAAACCCAATGTCTGACTTTTACCTTCTACCCGATGAGATACCTGCAACTGTTTCAGTTGTTCAAAGACCTCGTCACCCCGCAGCTTACCGAGGGCGAGCTTTTCCTGTACCGGGATGATCTTTTCCAGTTCAGTAAGACGAGGTGAGTCTGTCCCATATCGACGCTTTATCAGTTCCAGTTCATTCATAAGATCACCAAGGTCCGTGGAGGCTTGCTCAATCGAATAATCTTTGTCGAGGGCGTTCTTGATGATTTCGGCTATGGTTAATTGCCTGGGCATGGGGGGACTTTACCGTGAATGCGTAGTGAACTGAACTGGGCACTTCGCTCGTCGTCCTGGTGCCGGGAGCATGGTGATTCGAGGGAAGGGCGCAGGGATTAGTTGCGTATAAAACGGACGGTGAGACAGTTAATGCTACGTCCTAAATTACCGAGGTCGGCCAATTGTCGCCGTACAAGACGTCCGTGGCTGAACACACAGTTAGAATTCACTGCCCACCCGACTGCATCAGCCGAACAATCAAATCCCGAATCTTGGCTACGGTTCCAGAGAATTCGAAGTGGCAATTGTTGAATTGATTTGCGGTGCCATAGATAGTGAATTCACATGTAGAGAGTTGCACGGTGCACTTGGAAATCTGCGCATTGAGTATCATTGTTCCGTCAAGCGAAACAGTTTTGCCCGACACAGAACCTGTGAGTACACGATGAATTGCACCGCCCGATCCAAGCATCATTCTAGCGATTGTCAATTCATCCTCACTCATCCTATGAACAAGTACGAATTCATCTGTGAATCCGAAATTGCTCTTTAAGCTCGATTCAATTCGCTCGTCGTCACCACCCGAAGTAGCATGAAAAACCAAGTTGCCATTCTTGTCGAAGAAGTTTGCGGATATCGTCGTTACAAACGATTCCGTAGTTCCCCCTGGAAGGCACTCAAGGCGCGTTTGCACTTTGAAGATCAGTTGATCATTTCTATCATGGATTTCGTAACCAATGTAATTCCCGAGAATCTTTGAACAGTGTCCTGGATTAATAACAAGCATATTCTTGACCAGCCGGAAGAGGACTTTTCCCTCGGAGTCGAGGATATTGCCAGTGAGCAGGGGGTAGTTAGATTCTCCCTCCGGCTCGGCTCCTATCAGGAAAAAGTCATCACTTGTACCCAATTCTCCAAGTGCGAACACATTACATACATTCCCGGCCACAAGGTAGCTATTGAAGTGACCCTTGCAGAGAACATTTCGAACGAGTGTTGTAGCCACGTGAATACCCCTATTAAATCTGACAGTACCTTACCTAAAATTCGTTGATACCTGATTTGGTATTGCTGAACTTTACCCTGAATGTGTGATGAACTGAACTGGGTACTTAGCCCGTCACTTTCGGTGACTGGTGGGTCGAGTTTCGAGATCAGAGCTCAGTACCAGGTGCTATAATTTGCATAGGAGGGTGACATAGGTAAAAGGGCAAGAAGTAGTAGTTGCCATTACTAATAAACGGGTTACTGTTTAGTCACCTTTCGAACGCCTCGGATAGCAACGGGCGGGCAACTGGAGCCAAGTATTTTGGCAAAAGGGTGTTTGGTGGTGCAGTGCCACCAGACAAGCCGTGCGTACCGGGGCGTTTCTATGTAACTGGCGCCAGGTGTCTAGCTACTACATACTAGAGCTCAGTACGAAGTACCGCGGCAGCATTACAGTTTTCGGTCTTGATGTTGCGTCCTTCTGCGTCCCACACTCCCGCAGAATCACATATAGCTCTGTGGATAAGGACAGACCTCATCAGACCCTTCTGAAGTTACAATTCAGTGAATAGTGTTGCAAAAAACATAGGCCAGGGCCGGAATGAATCGCAACACCCACCCTAACCCCGATCCACTCCAGCTGGTGCTCGATTACCACCAGGCCACCAAACATCGCTTCGAGACCTATGCCACGGGGCCGGGATTCCTCGACTGGGAGACCCAGCCGAACCCGTTCCGGCGCTACACAGGCGCGCGGTTGATCCCGCTGGACATCATCCCGCCAACGGAGGAACCGTGCTATGACGCCATCTTTACACCCGGGCAAACACCGTCTTGTGCCCCACTGACGGCGCAGAGCATTGCACAGCTCTTTTACGACAGCCTGGCGCTCTCCGCCTGGAAGAGCACCGGCGAGAGCCGCTGGGCGCTGCGGGTCAATGCCTCCAGCGGCAATCTGCATCCAACCGAGGGTTATCTGATCTGCGGCCCCGTTGAAGGCCTGTGCGATCGCCCCTTGGCCTGCCATTACGCGCCCGAGGCACATGCACTCGAGGTGCTGGCAGAGTTCGACGAAGCGCTGTGGGATGCGATACGCGGCGACTTCCCCCACCACACCGTGTTCCTTGGGCTCACCTCCATACACTGGCGCGAGGCCTGGAAATACGGCAAGCGCGCGTACCGTTACTGCATGCACGATGCGGGGCATGCCATCGGCGCACTCAGCATCGCCGCCGCGGGACTGGGCTGGCAGACGCGCCTGCTGGATGCGTTGGGCGCGGAGGATCTGGACCTGCTGATGGGCACGTTCCGTCCTCACGAGGCCGAACGGGAGGAAGCGGATGTGCTGCTCGCCTGCGCGCCGATGCAAGAGGCGCTGCCGGCGGGCGGCCTTCTGGACGCGGCGGTGGCATCGTTCGCCTCCCTCGACTGGCACGGCAGCCCCAACCGGTTGAGTCCCTCGCACGTCGACTGGGGAATAGAGGAACTGGCGGAGTGTGTCCGCAAACCGCGTACTGCAGTCCGCTACGAGCCGCTGCAACCGCCGCCCGCAGCGTGGCTGCTCGAACCGCGCCCGCTATCCTTGCGCCGGATCATTCGCCGGCGACGCAGTGCCGTGGCCATGGACGGACACACCCGCCTCGGACGCGAGACGTTCTACCGCATGCTGCACCGAACACTGGCCGTCCCCGACGCGGTGCCGTTCAGCACCCTGCCCTGGAAATCCCGTATTCACCTGGCGATCTTTGTTCACCGAGTGGACGACCTGCCCACGGGTCTGTACCTGCTGGTGCGAGACCCGGCGCAAACGACCACACTGCAAGCGGCGCTCACCCAGGCCGATCCTTGGCAACGCCCGCCGGAGTGCCCGTCGCAGCTGCCCCTGTACTGTCTCATCGAGGCGGATGCCCGGGAAGCTGCCCGGCAGATCGCCTGTCACCAGGCGATTGCAGGCGACGGCTGTTTCAGCCTGGCGATGCTGTCGGAGTTCACGACGCCACTGGAACATTACGGCCCGTGGTGTTACCCGCGGCTCTACTGGGAGGCTGGTCTCATCGGCCAGTTGCTCTACCTGGAAGCGGAAGCGGCCGGGCTGCGCGCTACAGGCATCGGCTGCTACTTCGACGACCCGATGCACGAGGTGCTGGGTCTCGCGGACAGCGCCTTCCAGGACCTCTATCACTTCACCGTCGGCGGCGCAGTCGACGATGAGCGGCTCACCACCCTGCCGGCCTACGCGAAGCGGTAAGCAGGTCGGTGAGCCTTGATGGAAGGCGCGCTACCGCATCGTGCTCTAGAGTGATCTGACGTGAACAGGAGCTAGAACTTCAGGGATTGGCCCGAACCGCAGGGATAATGGTGAAACTCGCTGAACCGGACGGTATTGAACGCGTGGTGTTTATATCGAAGGAGATCGAGTCAGAACATCACTATTTCAGGTGGTTTCATCATCGAGTAGTGCCGGTCAGGCGCGCAGTTTGTGCCGTAACCCGCCAGCCATGCCGGCAGGCACTCACAGAAAGATGCGTTGTGCTGGTGCGCAACGCCTGGTGGATAACGCAAGAAACGCTAAGCGGCTAGGTCGGATCCGGTGTTCCTCGTAGCGCTTTCCTTGCAGAAGAAAACGACATGCCAAGTTCAGCACATTCCTGCTC
>JBAVKA010000376.1:0-1514 GCA_049688075.1 Gammaproteobacteria bacterium | reverse complement strand
CACCATGACCGGGCATGTCGACGCCGCTTGCCGAGGTTGCCTGCGCACTGAAACCTCGGGGCAGGGTATGGCAACCTTGCGACAATCAACCAGTTAAAGCGGTTCACCGATACCGTTGCGGCGCGCTTGCTGTATGATTCGTGGCGGAGAGTTTAGCGAAAAACAAGAATTCGCCCTTGATGGACACCTCAAACGCCACAAGATTTCATATCGAACCGGTTTCCTGCCCGAGACACCTCAATGAGTTTATCGAGGTTCCCTGGGCGAATTACCGCGACGACCCGCGCTGGGTGCCGCCGCTGCTGTTCGAGCAGAAACAGCGCCTGACCTCCAAAAACCCCTTTTTCGAGCACGCCCGCTGGCAGGCCTGGATTGCGCGGCAGAACGGCCGCACCGTCGGACGCATCAGTGCCCAGATCGACCGGCTCTACCAGGAACGGCATGACCGAAAGGTCGGGTATTTCGGCATGCTTGAGACCAGGGACGATAGCGAACTGTTCTCTTCCCTGCTGCAGACCGCCGAAAACTGGCTGCGCGATCAGGGTATGCAGCACGTGCGCGGCCCCTTCAATCTGTCTGTCAATGAGGAATGCGGGTTGCTGGTGGATGGCTTCGATACCCCGCCCAGTATAATGATGGGACATGCACGACCTTATTATGGCCGGCAGGTCGAGGCGGCCGGCTACACCGGAGCGAAGGATCTGCTGGCCTATTACATCGCCCCGGATTTCGACGCGCCGCGCATCATGACACGGCTGGCCGGAAAGACCGCGCAGCAGGTACGCGTGCGCCGACTGCGGCGCAAGCAACTCAAGCAGGAGCTGGAAATCCTGCGCGACATCTTCAACGACGCCTGGTTCAACAACTGGGGGTTCGTTCCCTTTACCGAGGCCGAATTCGCCGATATCGGTGAACTGCTGACACTGCTGGTCGATGACGACTTCGTGCAGATCGCCGAGATCGACGACCGGCCGGTAGCGATGATCGTCGCCCTGCCCAACATCAACGAAATTATCCATGATCTGAACGGCCGGCTGCTGCCGTTTGGCTGGCTCAGGCTGCTGTGGCGCCTGAAGGTTCGCTATCCGACCACCGCGCGGGTGCCTCTGATGGGGGTGCGCCGGGAATACCAGCATACCCGGCTGGGCCCGGCGCTGGCCTTCATGGTCATCGACGCCGTGCGCCAGGGTCTCATCCGGCGGGGCATCCGCGGCGTCGAAATGTCCTGGATACTTGAAGACAACGACGGTATGCGCAACATTATCGAGACCATCGGCGGCAACGCCTACAAGCGTTACCGCATCTACGAAAAAGACCTCTGACGGAACGGCGCTTACTTGAGGGATAGAGTCTTTAAATAAATGAATCACTGGCTGCGGGAGCACATGGAACTACACGGGATGCGCACTCATGCTGCCTGTTTGCTCCGTGGCGGTTTACCACCCTTCGGGCTTAACAAGGCGCCATTCACCTCTGACTGAGACCATGCCAGACACCGACCGGCAAAAACCCTA
>JBAVKA010000375.1:0-1506 GCA_049688075.1 Gammaproteobacteria bacterium | reverse complement strand
AGGTGATCCATGCCAACGGCAGCCGCGCGGACAAGCCGTACATTTCGGTCAACTGCGGCGCCATTCCGGACAACCTGCTCGAGTCGGAACTGTTCGGTCACAAGCGGGGCGCCTTTACCGGTGCGTCTGCGGATCGCCGCGGCAAGTTCGAGGCGGCCGACACAGGCACGATTTTCCTGGATGAGATCGGAGAGCTGCCGCTGCCCGGCCAGGTCAAGCTGTTGCGGGTGCTGCAGTCCAGCGAAATCCAGCGGGTCGGTTCCGACAGCGTGATCGAGGTCGATACCCGCATTGTTGCGGCCACCAACAAGAACCTGCAGAAGATGTGCCGCGAAGGCAGCTTCCGTGAAGACCTGTATTACCGCCTGGGCGTCATCCAGGTCACCTTGCCACCCTTGCGCGAACGCAAGGATGAAATTCCGTTGTTGATCGAATACTTCGGTGACGAGGCCGCAGAAAAGCTGCGGCGCCGGCCGGTAAAGCTGAGCCGGCGCCTGCGCACCTACCTGCTCAATTATGCCTACCCGGGCAACATTCGCGAGCTGCGAAACATCATTTTCCGCATCTCCTGCCTGGCCAGTGATACCGCCGATTTCGAACACCTGCCGGAGTCCATTCGCCCCGATGTGCCGGAGATGAAGCCGGAGGGGGACGAGGAGGGCGGGCAACAGCAACTGTCGCTCGCGGATGCCAAGAAGGCCGCGAGCGACGCCGCGGAGCGGCAGTTTCTGGAGCGGGGCCTGCAGGAACAGGGCGGCAAGGTGTCGGAACTCGCTCGCAAGCTGGATATGAACCGTTCTCACCTGCAGACCCTGCTGAAAAAGCACGGCCTGAGTTCCAAGAACTACCGCGTAAAAAGCTGAACCGGCCGGTGACAGGCTCCCGGGTGATCAATGCAGCGTCGCGGCGGCGGCCTGCTCACGGGTGTAGAACCGGTCGTTGCGGACAAATCCGGCGATCACGGTGTCCTTGATGGCGCAGACCCGGCCTGAGGCATCGCGTTGCACCACCCATTCCTCGGGCAGACCGTCCAGCAGGTGCATCGGGGCCGGACGCCCGTCGGCGAAGCGCGCCAGCGCCGTGCGACCGGAGGCCAGGTCGTGAAACGCCGGCCGGAAGCCGATGGAACGGTTCTCGGCGCTCACCCCGCCGGTGCCAACGAACGCCTGGTTCTGTCTCTTCAGTGTCTGTGTGGTCAACAGGTTGTTCATGGGTTTCGCCTCGCTGATTTCGGTGTGTTGCTCTTGCATCTTGTTTAAGCATCGATCATGCCATTTCCGCTATTCTGCTCGGGATGCATGAATAAGTTTTTGAAATACTGGCATTAAATGCTTTAACGGTGGATTTTGGCGAAGCCGGTATAGGGTCGGGATCAGGCCGCCGGCAGGCTGTAAACCAACAATTGACGGCAAGCGGTTTGCTTGAACGCAACAGGCCCGGTGCTGGCAGGCGGATTCGTTCGCACAGAGGGGGTGCGTTGGTTTACGAGGGGTTGTAGTGCGGGTG
>JBAVKA010000374.1:0-29154 GCA_049688075.1 Gammaproteobacteria bacterium | reverse complement strand
TCGCGAGACAGCCCGGAAAACGCCTGAGCGCCTTCCCGGCGCTGCACCTGCTGCATGCGCTCGCCAGGGGTATCGAATGCATCCATCAGATGAAGGAGTATCATGGCGACCTGCACACCGAGAACATTATCGTGCAGCGCTACGGACTGGGCTTCGACCTGAAACTCCTGGACTTCTACCACTGGGGACCGCCGACCAGGGAGAGCGTGCGTGATGATGTCGTGGAAATGGTCAGGATTTTCCACGAAGCGGTGGGGGGTACACGGCACTACCGCAATCAACCTGCAGAGGTGAAGGCTATCTGCCGCGGACTGAAACGCAGCCTGATACTGAAAAACTTCCGCACCGCCGGACAGCTCAGAGAATACCTGGAGACGATCGAATGGCATTAAGCCTGCTGGAATCGAAAATCTTCCTCAACGAAGACATGCAGGACATCGCCTCCTTCGCCTTTGCCGGTGGCACGGTCTGCGTTTACTCGGCGCGTTCCCCTGAAAAGACAACGCCGAACGAGGATTCGCTCGCGCTGCTGCCGTGCGCCGAGCAGACCGGCGTGCTGGTCATCGCCGACGGCCTGGGTGGCCTGCGCGCAGGTGATCTCGCCTCGCGTCAGGCGGTCGATAGCCTTGCCGCAACCGTCATGAAGTGCTGCAACGACCAGGATTCCATGCGCGAGGCCATACTGAACGGCGTGGAACAGGCGGATGAGAAAATCTCGGCGATGGGTCTGGGAGCGGCAACGACGGTGGCGATCGTCGAAATCCGTGAACGCGAGGTGCGGCCCTATCATGTGGGGGATTCCATGACCCTGATCACCGGCCAGCGCGGCAAAATCAAGTACCTCACGGTGCCGCATTCACCGGTGGGCTACGCAGTCGAGGCGGGTCTGCTCGATGCGAATGAAGCCATGTATCACGAGGAACGCCACCTGGTGTCCAACGTGGTCGGCACACCCCATATGCACGTGGAGATCGGGCCGAAGGTTTCCCTTGCGGTCCGGGATACACTCCTCGTAGCAAGCGACGGCCTGTACGACAACCTGCAGGTGGACGAGATTGTCGCCATCATCCGCAAGGGGCCACTAACCGGGGCCGCGGGAACCCTCGCCGCCCAGTGCCGCACCCGCATGCAGGACTATCAGCCGGATCGTCCGCACAAACCGGACGACATGAGCTTTATTCTCTTCCGCCCGGGCTAGACGCAGCCGGTCGGCTTGGGCAAACCGCCATATTTGGTGATCGGTTTCATGGGTCCGGTCATCCACAGCTTGAACATGACCTTCTGGTCTTCACCGACATACTTGGCGAACTTGCGAATTGGCGGCACGACGGAGTAAGTCTCGAAGTACTGACGCGCCTTCAGTATGTGAGCCCACTTGACCTCGTCCAGGCTCACTTCGTCTGACTCCGCCATCGCCCGGGCGATCTCGGGGGTCCACTCGTTCATATCTGTCAGATAACCATCACCATCGCGTTCTGGAATTTGCATTGCCTGCCTCTTCACTAGTCTGAAAGTTTGATTTCACGGGCTGACTGCCACGGCAAACTGTGCCGCTTGAACCTACCCGCTTGGCTGTATCTATTAGACAATACCCGAGTAATATAATCAAGTATTAATACACCCCATGGCTGACCCCAACCATGAGCACTTATCTATTTATAGTCAGTTATCTGGAGTTATTTTCTAGAAATATTCGAAGTTATCAGACAACCCTGGTCGCAGCGTATCGAGCACGTCGGACAATCCTTCCGGGGTGTAGGGTCGCGCCGGCGCGTGTCCCCAGACCGGCGCCGGCCAGGCGAGGTCGTCCCGGTAGCGCACCACATGATGGACATGGAGTTGCGGCACTACATTGCCGAGCGCAGCGATGTTGAGCTTATCGGCATGGAACCGTTCGACCAGGGTGGTCGAGAGCCGCGAGGACTCCCGCAGTAACTGCACCTGGTCTTCCCCGCTCAATTGAAAGATTTCGCTAATGTCTTCCCGGTCCGGAACCAGGATGAACCAGGGATAATTGGCATCGCGCATCAGCAACAGCCGGCACAGGGTAAAGCGCCCGATCAGCAGGCAATCATGCTGAAGCCGGGGATGCAAATCAGCCATGGTCAGACTCCCGGGTGGGCAAGACGCGGATTGAACACGTCACCCGGAACGCAGGTTGCGGGCCATGCGCACCTGCTGAATAGCGACTGCAGGTCCGGTTCGTCATTCCGGCACGCCGGCGAAAACCAGCTGGCCACTGCAGCAGCGGCAGCGGTAGATCGCCTCGCCACGATGCACCTTGTTGTGCCGCTGCGTGGTCAAACGGTGGGTGGTGCAACTGCAGACATAGGTAAAACGCCGCTGGCGCCGCACCGGCACGCCTGACAGATCATAGTCCCCGAAGGCGCGCGGTTCGACGCCGAGCGAACGCATGACGGCCTGCCACTCCGTCCCGTGCGGACGTACCCGGTGCAAACCGTAGAGCATGTCCGTCACATAATGCGCCACTTCATGCGGAACAGTGACGGCCAGGTTGTCCTCGAAATACTTGGCGAAGAGATAGGGATTGTAGCGGATGCCGCGCCGGCCGTGCCGCACGTGGTACATGCCGGCGGAGCGCCCAATCAGGTCGAAGGTCACCGGGATGGATGCAAAGTCGCGCCGGCATATCTCCCCGGCACGACGCAAACAACTTTCTGTAGCCAGACGCACCGCCCGTTGCTGTCCGGCATCTATCGGCTCGATGAACATGGGTTTCGCGCGACTCAGGGAGTTTCTGCGAACCGGTAGAAACGCCGGTTGAGGTAGTCGGTCACGTCGTTGACATCCTCCTCGGACCAGTGCAGCCCGGAATGGACGCTCCACGCCGCCACCCGGGCATGCAGATCCGCCAGCGTGACAACATGACGCGCCTCTCCCGCGACATGTGCCTGAGGGTCATGACAGGCGGAACAGTGATTCTCGTACAGGGCCTCGCCACGGTCGAATTCCAACGCGTGGAGCGTCGCAATGAAGGCCGGCGCGCCGGCCAGCGCCGCCGCTACTCCCGCCAGTTTCAGCCATCGTGAATTCATCGACATGCGCGCCCTCTCCTTCCACCCATCCGTAAAGAAATACACTCACCGCAAAAGCGCAAAGCATGCAAAGCACGCAAAGAGGTTCGATTATTTTTTATTGGCAGGATTCTTCGCGAACTTTCGGCAACTGCTCCATGCGTCGCTTAAAGCGCCTATTTTTGGTGCTCTAACTTCTGCACGGCCCAGGCCAGTCTCTCGACCGGTACCCGGTCTCACCTTCACCCTGCAGTCGTGTGTCTCTGCGGTGAAAGCGGTGTGTATGGATAAACACTAATTATTGAATACTTTGGCCAGAAACTGCTCGAGCGCCTGCCAGGACGCCTTGTCCGCGACGGCATTGTAAGCCAGCGGCAGATTGAATTGTTTACCCAACTCATCCGCGCCGGGGTTGGTGAAACTGTGTTTCGCGCCCAGGTAGTTGATGAAGGTGTAATCGGCACCGGCGGCATCCATCATCGTCTTGAAGGCGGCGATCTGCTCCGCTGTCGTGAACGGGTCATCGGCGCCGCTGGCGATCAGCACCCTGGCCTTCACCGCACCCTCAGCGGGCGTGGAAAGCCCGCCCAGACTGCCATGAAAACTCGCCACACCGGCGAGATCGACACCCTCGATGGCCATCTCCAGTACCACACTGCCGCCGAAACAGTAACCGATGGCGGCGTTCTTTTCCGGATCGACGGTCGGCTGGGCATTGAGGAACTCGCGCGCGGCCAGGAAGCGCGCCTTCATCAGCGGCAGGTTCTGGCGCACTGCGCCGGCAAACTTGCCGGCCTCGTCGGGATGCGCCGCGGTTTTGCCATCACCGTACATATCCACGGCCAGCGCAGTATAGCCCAGTTCGGCCAGCATGTCGGCGCGATGGCGGGCATAGGCGTTCTGGCCCCACCACTCATGGACCACCAGGATGCCGGGGCGTTTGCCCTGGATGGCGTCATCATAGGCGAGGTAGCCCTTGAGGAGGGTATCGCCGGACTGGTAAGTCACTTCCCTGCCGACCACGGCGGCCTGGGACGCCAGGCTTGCTAACAACAACAAACTCGTGATCACTCGCAACATAATGCCTCCTGATGAATATCCGGTCGCCCGCGAGCTGCCGTACGGGCAACGTCTGTCGTTTTCAACACCGTGTCCACGGGATTATAGCCCGTGCCATGCAGCGGTAGTCAGTCCGCGGTCCCACTGTCGGCCATGACCAGCACCTTCGCACCCCGCACATCGCCACGCTTCAACTCCGTCAGCGCGAGATTGGCATCCGCGAACGGATAGAGCTGATGCTCCGGCAGCAGCGGAATCCTGGCCGCCAGCCGCAGAAAATCCGTGACGTCACTGCGCGTCACGTTGGCGACACTCTTGATCTCCTTTTCCATCCACAGGTGCCGCGGGTAATCCAGCTGCAGCAGGCAGTCCTGATCGGCGGCCTCCTTGCGGATGGCATTGATCACCAGCCGTCCGCCCGGCAGCAGATCGGCCAGCGCCTCGACCACCGGCGTCCACACCGGCGTTGTATCGATGATCGCCTGCAGGCGCTGCGGCGGACGTTGCGTGGTGTCGCCCGCCCAGCTGGCGCCGAGTTCCAGCGCAAACTGCCGTTCCCGTTCACTGCGCGCGAACACCAGGACCGGCGTGTCGGGGTAATGATGGCGAACCATCTTCAACACCAGGTGCGCGGAAGCGCCGAACCCGGTCAGACCCAGCGCCTGGCCATTGGCCAGCCCCGTCAGGCGCAGGCTGCGGTAGCCGATAGCACCGGCGCACAGCAGCGGGGCCGCCTGGGCATCCGACAAGGCTGCGGGTACCGGATAGGCGTAACGCTCCGGCACGACCATGTATTCGGCATAGCCGCCGTTGACATCACGACCGGTCGCCAGAAAATCCGCGCACAGGTTTTCCTCGCCCCGGCGGCACCACTCGCACCGGCCGCAGGCGGCATAGATCCAGGCCACGCCAACCCGGGCTCCGATCTTGTGCCGTTTGGCGCCCTTGCCCTTCTCATCCACCACGCCGACCACCTGGTGTCCTGGCACCATCGGATAGGAGGGCGGCGGGCTGCGACCCTCGATTTCGTCCAGTTCGGTATGGCAGACGGCGCAGACGCTGACACGGATGCGGATCTCTCCCGTGGAAGGCTCCGGTACGGGCAAGGTAACGCATTCGAGCGGCTGCGAATCCGTGGCCAGATCCGTCACACGGGTCATGACCCAGGCCTTCATGGTCATAGTCTCAGACATCCTGCGGCTCCGGTTGTACGCGATGAGGCGCCAGCGCCGGACGGCACGGCGCACCAGCTGCGGGCAGCGCACCGGAACGGGACGGATATAGGGTCCTATTCACGCAGCCAGGACGGGGCAAACGGATCATAGCGGGTGTAGACATCGTGCCGGACCGGCGGCAGCGACTGCAAGTAGCTCGCGAGCGCATGCCGGTCGGATTCCGTCAGCGGCATGATGCTGGTGCCGAGCACCTCGAGCATGGGTTGACTCGCATAACGACCGTCAGGCCGCTGCCCGATGGAAAGATAGGTGAACAGTTCCCCGGTCGTCCACTCCCCGATGCCCGTCGCGGGATCCGGCGTGATATTCGGCACCGTCACGCCATCGGGACCGCTGCGGGCGCCGGCCAGGTAGCGCCCGGCACGGGGCGCCCCCAGCAGGCCGCGCGGGGTGTGGCATTCCCCGCAGTGACCGAGAGACCGTGCAATATAGGCGCCGCGGTTCCATTGCGGTGTTTGCGCCGGATCCTCGGGCAGCACTCCCGGTTCGAAACGCCCCGCCTTCCAGTCCCGAATCAGCGGCCGGTAGGACAGGAACCAGGGAAGCTCATGCCGGCGGTTGGGACGGGAGTCGGCGGGTTGTGTCATCAGGTAAGCATACAGGGCCTGCATGTCTTCGTTTGTCATGCCGGTGTACGAGGGGTAGGGGAAAGCGGGATAGTAGGGTTCTCCGCGGGGATCGACGCCCTCGCGCAGGGCGCGCATGAACTCAGCGGCGCTCCAGGTGCCGATGCCATGTTCCCGGTCCGGCGTGATATTGGGCGGATAGAACGTGCCGAAGGGCGTGACGAGCGCCCGCCCCCCGGCCAGCGTCTGATGGGCGCCATGACAGGAAACACAGCCCGCCGCGAAAAACACATAGCGGCCATGTTCGAGGGTGTCATCGTCCGCACGAACCACGCCATGGGCCAGCAAGGCCAGCAGCGCCAGGACAACCCCGCGGAGCGTTCGCCTCGTGATGCGGTATCCGATGGATATCACGGGCTGTGCGCCGCTGTCATGGCTCCCGGACGCGGTGGGATGCGGCCGCGCCGGTTTGCCCCGGTTTGCACTAATGCAGCTGGCTGTCATCACGGCCGGCAGGCGCCGTATCCTGCAGGGGAACAAACGCGACCCCGAGTATCCCACGGGAGCGGACGGCATTGTGGGCGTCCTTCTCGATCAGCATGAGTTCCTGGGGCATGTACTGCCAGCCGACCGGTATGACCAGCCGGCCGCCGGGTTTGAGCTGGTCGATCAGCGCCGGGGGCACTTCGGGCGCCGCGGCGGTCACGATGATGGCGTCATAGGGGGCGTGTTCCGGCCAGCCCGCATAGCCATTGCCGATCCGGAAGTGGATGTTGGTGTAATTCAGGCCGGTGAGTTTCCCGGCGGCGACCTCGCCCAGTTCGGGTATCAGCTCGACGGTGTACACCGCCTTCGCCAGGCACGACAGGATGGCGGTCTGATACCCGGAACCGGTCCCGATCTCCAGCACCCGGTCATCTGACCCGAGTTTCAGCAGGTCGGTCATGAGCGCGACGATGTAGGGCTGCGAGATGGTCTGGCCATGACCGATGGGCAGGGGGCCGTTGTCATAGGCGGCGTCGTGCATCTCGTGCGGCACGAATTTCTCACGCGGCACCCGGCCCATGACCGCCATCACCCGCGGGTCCAGCGCCTTCCTGCCGGTCAGGGTGCGCGTGTATTCGACCTCGGACTCGATGTCGGCGACCATGCGCTTGAGGGACGGTTTCATCGCTTCACTCCGCCGCCAGTCCGTCGAGCCGCTCGCGCAGTTCCCCGACTTCCCGGAACAACTCGATGACCTGCTGTTCCAGCCGGTCGAGCCGCCCGGCGTCCCCGCCCGCCATCGTGACCTCCTTGCCGACCGGCGATTCCGTGAATTGCGGCGTTTCGCTGAAGAGCTGCACATAGCGTGACTCCCGCTTTCCCGGTTCCCGCGGCAACCGGGCGGCAAAGGGTCCGTCTTCGCGTTCCATCAACCGGTCGAGCACAGCCTCGGCTTCCTGCACGTCGTCGAAGCGGCACAGGCGGCTGGTGCGGGTGCGCAATTCCCCCGGGGTCTGCGCCCCGCGCAGCAACAGGACGCAGAGGATGCCCAGTTCCTGGGGCGAGAATGTCAGCGACCCGAATTCGGTATTGCAGAATCGCTGCCGGTACTTGGTAACGCGGCTGCCGAAGGCGGTCTTCTCGCTGACCATATGCTTCTTGACGAGACCGTCCACGGTGTCCTGAACCTGCGCCTCGTCCAGTTCCGTGACCGGCTCGCGGTTGCTCTTCTGGTTGCAGGCGTTGACCAGCGCGTTGAGTGACAGGGGATACTGATCGGGCGTGGTGATTTCCTTCTCGATCAGCGCCCCGATGACGCGCGCCTCAAGGGCTGTAAGCGTGATATCCACAACGATGTTCCTTCCCGTTCGGCTGTATGCCGACCAGTTTAGTCCAGAGTTCCCCGGTTAAGGAACAAATTCACCGCAAAGACGCATAGGAATTTATTATACAAAACAATCAAGAGAGCACTGATTGAATTCGTCATTCCCGCTTTCGCAGGGATGAATTGTTCAGATTTCCTTATGATGCGTTGCGTTCTTTGCACCTCGGCGGTGAAAAAGGTGCTTACAGCCGGCTGCGCAGCTCCAGCAGGGCGCTGAGCGCGGTCGTCGCGAAAAACACTCCGACTGTGACCTTCCACAGCAGTTCCTGGTCAACCTCCCGCCCGGCCATCCGGTCCGCCAGCAGCTTCACGTAGGATTCGCCCGGATCCGGCTGGTGCAGGCACCGCTTTACCCGCCAGTGCAGATCCGTGAGGAAGCAATATGTCCAGCCTTTCCTGATACCCAGGCCGAACCAGGAAAACAGGATCAGCCCCTGCAGACACAAATGGGCAGGGCGCGCCGGCGGATACAGCCAGCCCAGGGCGCTGAACAGGATGACGACGATGTGCGCGAGATGAAACAGGCCATCGAGCAATTTCAGTATCGTGAGACGAACGGAAGCAGGCATAGCCGGGTCGGGCGCCGTCAGGCGGATGCCGCATGTATCGCTGCAGCATGCGCCAGCACCCGGCGAAAGGCCTCGATGTACTGATCGAGTATCTCCCGACCGGCGCTCGGAAAGGACGGCAGGCGCAGCAGGGTCCGGCCGTAGTCGCGGGTTTTGTGCAGCGCACCGGGCTCATAGGCCAGGTCCGGCACACGGGTCGGCGCCCGCAGAATGCGTTTCCAGTGCCCCTCGGTGAAGAACGGCTGCTCATGTACCAGCGGGTAGCGGGGCGCCATCACCAGGCAGTGCTCGGCCTGCAGGGCCGTGACCAGAATTTCGATGGGCAGCCCGCCCGGTTGCTCGTTGTAATGGATGATGTACTCGAAATAGGTTCGCTCGATATGCGCCGGCGCACGGAAGGTATGAAAGCAGCCCAGCGCCTCCAGCGCCTCGGACAGGTAGTCCAGATTGGCATTGCGCATCCGGTTATGCTCTGCGAGGTGCTGGTACTGGACCCGCGCCACCGCCGCGCTGAGCGGAGCCATGCGCGTCTTGATGCCGAAACTGGTGGCCGCGAAACGCTGCTGCGGCGTCTCCAGCTGCATGATGCGCGCAATATCGCCGAGACAGATCGCCCGTTCGTGGTAATCGTCATCGTCGGTCAGGAAGATGCCCCCCTCGCCGGCCGGGGCGAGCTTGTCGTTCTGCAGGCTGAACACCGAGATATCCCCGAGCGAACCGCAGGGACGTCCGCGCCAGCGGGCGCCGTGAGTATGCGAGGCATCCTCGATGATTTTCAGATTATGGCGCTCGGCCAGCGCGAGGATCTCCGTCATCTTCGAAGGCATCCCCCACAGGTGAACGACTACCACGGCGCGGGTGCGCTCCGTGATCCTGCGCTCCATGTCCGCCGGATCGATACCCAGTCGCTCCTCCTCGCTCTCGCAGAACACGGGAACCAGGCCGACCCAGAGCATGGGCAGGACCGACGCCCACCAGGTCGCGCTGGGCACCAGCACCTCGTCGCCCGGGTTCAGGTTCAGCGCGAAGAAGGCGGCCAGCAGCCCGGCGGTGCCGTTGTTGTGCGCAAGGGCATGGCGCCGCCCCGTGAGCGCGCGGTAGTCGCCTTCCAGTTCATGCACCACGGAATGAAAACTCAGGTTGCCGTCGCGCATGACGCGCAGCACCGCCTCCTCGTCTTCCTCGCCGAGCAGCGGCCAGTGATTCGCCGCGGCATGATCGGCCGTGACGAGGGGTGTGCCGCCGAGGATGGCCGGCAGATTGTTGCTGGTCTTCGACATGGGTATCTCCTGTGGTTTATTCCAGCGGCGCGGGACTGGCTATAACGCTTCGTTCAGCAGCGTGTCAAAGCGGGCGGTCACGGTCTCTTCATAACGCGCCACCGCCTCCCCTGCCGCCGCCGGATCACCAACATACAGTTCACGGGCGACGGCGAGGATGGCTTCCCGGTGTTCGCCATTGCGGCCCAGGCCTTCCCGCGGCAGCCACTGCGCGATATTCGTGCGGCGGCGCAGGTAATCCTCGAGTGTGGCGCAGAACTCGCGTTCGCGGCACCAGCGCGGCGAGGCGACCGGTTGATCAAGACCGGGAAAGGCGCACGAGGCGACGGCGGGTGATTCCGCATCGGGCACCATCGGGGGAAACGACGGCGGAACACGGTGCCGGATCATCCGCCCGATCTTGCCGGCGAGTTCGCGCGAGCCGGTCAGTTTGCCACCATAGGCCGTGATCCAGGGCAGATCCCTTTCAGGGTGAACGATGCTGCGTCGCGACAATTCCAGCGGGTAGCGCGTAGCGACATAATCACGATTGACGGCCAGGGCACGAATACCGCAGCGCAGGGAAACGATATCATCCGGGTCGACTTTACGGCGCAAATGCCGGTTGGCGGTTTCCAGCAGAAAGCGGATGTCCCCGGCCTGCGGCGCCAGCCCTTCGCCGATTTCCTCGATGGCGGTCTCGGTCGGCCCCCAGAGCGCCACCGGACCCCAGGGGACATAGGTCATGACGTCGTCATGGTCGCCCATATCGAAGATCAGCGGTGAGTGGTGTTCCCCGGACCGCGCCAGTCCGAGATAAACCCCCTTGCTCAGGGTATGGCGGTACGGTGTTTCGATGCCCTGCTTCCGGTTGAGGTCGTCCGCCCAGACGCCGGCGCAATTGACGATCAGGCGCGCGCGCGCGCCGGTGGTGACGCCCCGCAGCCGGTCGCGCAGCTCCAGGCGCCATAGCCCGTCGGAACGGGCGTACTCGCAGCTCTCGACCTCGCAGTAGTTGACGGCGGCCCGACCGGGCGGCTGGTGGGGTGTCAACCAGTGCAGCACGAAGCGCGCGTCGGATGAGGTAAGCAGGGCCTCTTCGTAACAGAAGGCCCCCCGGTGAACGTGCTCGCTGAGCAGCGCGGTCTCCGCGAACTCCCGCCGGTATACCGGAAGACGCCGGCGCCCGGCGCCGAGCAGCCAGTACAGTCCGAGGCCCGCACCGATGAACAACGACGACGGCCCGCCCTTGAGCGAGGGGATATAGTGAAACGATGCCGGCGCCGTCCAGCCGCCCAGTTCCTCGATCATCCGGTCACGCGACCGGGACAACCGCAGGACGGTGAGCACGTCGCCGGCACGCAGATACAACAGACCGCCCCACACCATCATGCCGGAGGACTGGCTCGTGCCCGAGGCGAAATCGCCCTTGTCGAGCATCAGGGTGCGCCAGCCATGGCGGCACAATTCACCGTACAGGGAAGCGCCCGTGATGCCGCCACCGATGACCAGCACATCGAATACATCCTCTCCGGCAGCCTGCCAGTGTGCCGAGCGCATCGGTCAGGCGTTCTCTTTTCCGTGAGTTAGTGCAGTCATTGCGTAATGCCCGGGCATTCCGTTCCGGCAGGCGCTTTGTGCGTCGAGCCCATGAATGTGTTGGCAGGAAGAATAACCGCCCTTTCCCGGGGAAACCACAACGGCGGTCACCATCCCGGGGTATGGCCGCCATCAATCCCGACACCGGTGCGAACGTAGCGCACCGAAAAAAAACCTCTCGTGTTCAAAACGCATGCTTGACATACTGCCTCGATCGGTTACGTTCACCCCATTCGCACGAACACATCGTGCAGCCGGCCTGCCGGACAGGTTCCCGGGCACCTGCCGGTGTCATCAACCGGCGTCAAGAGAGCAGGTGTGTGAACCATAACCGTTTCCTCCGCATCCTGCTGATCATCGGTCTCGCGACGGGCGTCACACTTGCCTTGCTGTACCGTAACCGGTTTGACGTACCGGCGCTCCAGTCCTGGGTAGAGGAGGCGGGCATCGCCGCGCCGCTGCTCTTCATGCTGATCTATGCGTTCGCCACCGTCCTGTTTCTGCCGGGATCGGTCCTCACCCTGGCCGGCGGCGCCCTGTTCGGTCCGGTGCTGGGCACATTCTATAACCTGACCGGGGCCACTCTGGGCGCCACCCTGGCGTTTCTGGTCGCCCGCTACCTTGCCGCGGACTGGGTAGCGCGGAAGGCAGGCGGGCGGGTGAAGCAGCTCATCGACGGCGTCGAGAATGAGGGCTGGCGCTTCGTCGCCTTCGTGCGGCTGGTGCCGCTGTTCCCGTTCAATCTGTTGAATTACGCACTCGGCCTCACGCGCCTGAAGTTCAGCCACTACCTCATTGCCACTTATGTCTTCATGCTACCTGGCGCAATTGCCTACACCTATCTGGGTTACGCGGGCAGAGAGGCGTTCGCCGGTGGCGAAGGGCTGATCCGCAAGGCCCTGCTGGCGCTCGCGCTGCTCGCAGTCGTGGCGTTCCTGCCACGGTTGATCGGCAAGCTGCGACGCGGCCCGATGCTGGATACCCGTGCGTTCAAACAGCGACTCGAGGCCGGCAACGACCTGCTGGTGCTCGACGTACGCACCGCGGCAGACTTCACCGGCGAGCAGGGACACATCGAGGGCGCGCTGAATATTCCGCTGGAAGAGCTGCCACAGCGTCTGGGTGAACTGGAGGATTACCGGGAACACCCGGTGGCGATCGTCTGCCGCACGGACATGCGTTCGGCAGAAGCGGCGCGACTGCTGGGCAAAGCAGGGTTTGCCGACGTGCAGGTGGTACGCGGCGGCATGACCGGGTGGCTGAAAGCCGGCCTGCCGGTGACACGCCGGTCGACCTGAGCGCGCGCGACAGGGGTTATGGCAGGCGCCAGACGAGTCTGGCCCGTTTATACCTGCCGGTCATCCTCTACTGCCGGCACGTCATAGAGGATGTCATCGAACGGATGGCGGTACATCGGCATGTTGAGGCGTTTTTCGTCGAGTATATGGCCGATGAAGCCGATCGAACGTCCCAGAACGAAGAACGCGTTCAGCGTGCCCGAGTCGATGAACCGGTCGATGTCCTCCTCGCTGTAGCCGAGGCCGCGCCACATGTCCACCATCAGCACGCCAACGGCCCCGTCGACGTTCAGGATCAGGTTGTCCTTCTTTTTGGTGGTGTGCCGCTCCACTTCGAGTGCGTAGTCGAGCAGGCGGGTCGCGGGGAAATACAGGGCCGCGTAGCGCTTCAGGCCCTCGACGCGCAGGTCCGGGTTCTTCACCGACTTGATGCGGTGTCCGATGCCGGGAATGACCATGCCCTGTTCGGCCATGTAGTCGACGAACTCATCGGCGGGCAGCCCCTTGTCGACGCCGAGCCTGAAATACTTCGCGGCGCCGTCGATGGCGCCGCCGAATCGCGGACCGATAGTGAGCAGGCCGGTCACCAGTGAACTGATGATGTCCTTGCCGGCGCGCGCGGTGACGCGAGCGTTGTGCGCACCGCTGACCGCCGGACCGTGGTCGGCCACGGTCTTGATCACGGTCTCCAGGAACGCGCTGGCCCATTCCGGGTAGCGCCGCCTGAACCACAGCAGGGTGATCACGTCGCCGATGCCGTAACCGGTATCCGGGGTCGCCACTCCACTGATGGGAATGCCCGCATAGGTGGCTTCCTCGCCGCGGTCATCGGAAATGGTGCAGGTGAAATGCGTGCCCTTGCGCACGCGACCGGCCTTCAGCGCCGTCTGGCAGTCTTCCGGTAACGGCGTGATCACCGGCTCGGCGATGTCCCCTATAATGCCCTCGGCATGCAGCTCGCGGTGTACGCCATTGATGATTTCCGGCAGGTCATTGAAGCTTCGCGGCACGCGGATGCCGACAGCGCGCATGGCCTCGTTCTTGACGCTGGCCATTTCCCGGTCGCTGCTGGCGCTGGCCCCGGCATGGCCGAACTGCACGCCGGTGGAGAAGTGGCTGGCGATAGTGCCGACGCACCAGCCGATCACGGGTTTGGTGATGCGGCCGTCCCGCACGGCCTCGATCACGTGGTACTCCTCGGTGCCGCCGACCTCGCCCAGCAGCAACAGGTATTTCACCGCCGGGTTGGCCTGCATGCGCAGCAGGTGTTCGAGGAAACCGGAACCGGCGAAGCGATCGCCGCCGATGGCGACGCCTTCGCTGATGCCGTCCGCGTTCAGCGCGATGGTATGGGCCAGTTCGTTGAACAGCCCGCCCGAACGGGTCACCAGACCGCAGGAACCGGGCCGGTGCAGTTTGCTGGCGATGATGTTCTCGAGAGTGCCGCCGGTGTTGGCGATCTTGAACGCACCCGGCGTGATGCCTCCGACCGTGGCCGGGCCGATCACCAGCTTGCCCAGTTGCCGGGCGCGCAGCTTGAGCGCGCGCGCGTGCCGCTCCGGGATGCCCTCGGCGGTGATCATGAGGGTGCGGATGCCGGGAATGTCGAGCGCCTCGTTGCTGATGCGCCAGGCGCGCCGGAAGGAGGCGAAGTTGAGCAGCACATCGGCATGCGGGTGTACGGCGACGGCAGCGGCGGTGCTCCTGCAGATCGGTATCAGTATCTCGCTGCTGCCAAAGAAAAACTTGCCGAAACGGCTGCCACCGGTGGGAGAGACGATAGCCGCCACCGAGGGCGATTCACGCCCGATCAGGGTGTCGTAGTCGAGCATGCGCTGGATTGCGCTCTGGTGGTTGTTCCAGAAAATGGCCTGCGTCTGCCGTGTAAACAGGGTGCCCTGACCAGGCGGCGCATCGCTCGCTCCGACCGCAGCCGCGGCGTTCTGTGACAGGTTCATTGCAGGTATCCTTAATTTAAGACGGCTGTCAGGCAACCAGCGCCATTCTGACGATGTCGGTCATGTGGGTTTCGGGGCCGTACACTTCGATCGGCAGGCCGAGTTCATTGGCGGCCTTCTGCATGTTGCGCAGGCCCACTTCATAGTTCGGGCCGCCGCGGCGCACATAGATGCGCACGCCAACCGCCTGCATGTGTTCGTGGTATTTCCGGAAGGCCTGGATGATGCCGGTAAAGGTTTTGGCGACATCGGTGAAGTTGGCGATGGCCCCGCCGATGATCAGCAGCTTTTCGCGCCCCTGCGGATCGGGGTCGCGCGTCATCAGGTCAAGCAGGGTTTCGGCGTACACGCGGGTTTCCTGCGTGGTGGGATTGCCCGAGTATTCGCCGTAGTTGGCCAGTTCATCGGCGCCGATCAGGTCGGTGATGGTATCGGCGTAGACCACCGAGGCGCCGCCACCGGCAACCAGGGTCCATACCCGGCCCTGCGGATTCAGGATGGTGAGTTTCAGCGAGGCGCCGCTTTTCTCATCCATCGCCTTGATCTGCCTTTCTTCCGGCCCCGGCGCCTTCATGCCGAACGGGGTCGGGAAATACAGCGGCCCCCGGCGCTTGTCCATCAGAAAACCGGCGGTGTCGTCGACCCTGGCGACCAGGTCGAGCAGATGCACCCGGTCACCGTCGAAACAGAACGGATTGATCTCCAGATAGGCGAAATGCTGGTCGCGGAAAAAGCGGTAGAAATCGGTGGCGAACTGTGCAAATCGGTCCCGGTCGGGAATTCCCCCGGGCACCGCCGCGGCGATCATTGCGGTGAGTTCGTCGTCCCGTGCGAACGGCGGAATTTCGAGCTGGGTGACGCTGTCCCAATTGTCCTCGATGTTGACCCCGCCCTGCGTGCTCATCGACAGGATATCGACGGTGTCGCCCATGACCGCGGCAATGTAATACTCGGCAGCGCTGTCGTGCGCGACGAAGGGTTCGACGATGAAACGGCTGAGGACCCCGCTTTGGCCGCTGAGCAGACTTGTGGTCCGGGCGCGTTTTTCGTCGATCCAGCGAACCGCGTCATCGAGGGTGACGTCGCCCGGCGCATTGACCTTGTACAGCACCAGGCCATTGAGACCGCGCTTGCCGAAGATCATGTCCGGCTTGACCACCAGGGGGGCCCGGCGGAGCCAGTCATGGTCGCCATCAGCAGCCAGTGCGATCAATTCCTCGCCGCTGGCGACGCTGGCCGCCTGGAAGGTGTAGCGGAACTGGCCGAAGTGCCTCGACCAGTCAGTGTGGAATACCCGCTTGCCTTCGTATTCCCTTATAGCCCGTTGAGCCAATGTAGCTGCTTCGCATGTTAAACGTCGAAGCCGGTATTCTACCTAAAAAGCCGCACCTGCAGCACTACCTGACAGAGTAAAGCACCCGTGGTCCAGGTATCGATACTCAGCTGCCACGCTTTTCCGGTCGAACGCCTCATCCAGGCGGTCACTCCGGGGCATCCTCCCCGCCCAGGGTGCGAAGCAGCTGCGATGTGAATTCGTTCAGTTCCAGGGCCATGAGGGAGAAATCCAGGTCGAAGCGGGTTGTCGCATCATCCGCGTCCGCGTCCTCGCCCTGCGTGACCACCTCCTCGAATCGCAGCCGCTTGATGGAAAGATCTTCCTGGAGGAGGAACGATAACCGGTCCTTCCAGTGCAGGGCCAGCCTGACCGCATATTTGCCGTTCTTGATGTGATTGCGGATTTCACCGGCCCCAAGGTCCTGGTGCCGGCAGGTAATCACCCCGCCGTCCGGATCGGGATGTTTCAGTTCGCACTCCTCCCCGAGGGCAAAACCCGGCGCCAGGCGCTCGCCCCCGAGCCAGCGGGTCAGGGTATGAGAGATGGATTGCTTCACTTTGACCGGGGTCGCCTTGAGGCTCCCGAGGGTGGTGCGCAACAGGCTGATGAGCGCTTCCGCCCGGGCCGGCGTCGGGCTGTCCACCACGACCAGGTCATTGCGGGTATCGATATAGGCGTACTGGTCCGTGTGCCGCGTCAGGGCGTGTGGCAGCAGGTCATGGATGATATCGTCCTTCATGCGCTGGCGTTCCTTGCGATAGACCTCGCGCGACTCGGCCGCCTCCACTGCGGCCACCCTGTCATCGATCAGCTGCTTCACCACGCCTGCAGGAATGATCTTGTCCGCCTTGCGGGAACAGATCATGACGTAGCCGCCGGCGGCATGCACCAGTTGCTGTCCCTCGCGGCCCAGCGGCGGAACCCACCCGCACGCCGTCAGCTCCAGGCGGCCGCAGCCGCGGAACGCCGCGGACTGCAGGCGCTCGTCCAGTGCTTCCGGAGTAAGATCAAGGTGTTGGCCGAGCCGGTATAGCTGCAGATTTCTGAACCACATATGGACGCTCCAAAAAGCGCCACATTATGCGCAAACACCCGGCCCCTGGCCACCGCTTTCGGGAATGGCGAGATCCAGGGTGTTCGACGTCGCTGCTCGCGACCCGGTCGGTGGGTGAGCAGCCCGGCACGCGACTCACAACCAGCGTTTTTTACGGAACAGCGCCAGCAAGGTGACGGCGAGGCCCGCCATGACGCCGAGCAGAATGAAATAGCCGGAGCGCGCATGCAATTCCGGAATGTTTTCGAAGTTCATGCCGTAGAGGCCGGCCAGGAAACTGAGCGGAACGAAAATCGCGGTGACGATGGTCAGCACTTTCATGATCTGGTTGAGGTGATGCGAGGCGAGGGAGATGTAGCTATCGACCAGGTCCACCGCGAGTTCGTAATAAAGCCCGCTCAGGCTGACGGCGCGCTCCTGGTGTTCATAAACGTCATTGAGTTCGTGCACGATCTCCGTGCCGAAGCAGGTGTAGTCGCCGTTTCTCAGTACGGAGAAAACCTGCTGGTGGTAGGCGAAGATGCGCCGCAGCTTCTTCAGACTCGACTTGTAGCCGGCCAGTTCGCCGAGCAGTTCGTCGCGTGGCGAGCTCAGGATCTCGTCCTCCAGTTCCTCCAGCCGCGGCTCCAGCGCAAGCAGGATGCCGAGATAGCGATCGACCATGATCCGGCAAAGCCGCAGGGCCAGCGCGGCGGGGCCGGCAGCAAGACGTCCGGTGTTCTCCTGTGCCTCGCGCCAGAGCGTGTCGGTGCTGGGTGATTCCGCCGAATGGCGCGTGACCAGAAAGCGCCTGCCGACGAAAAGCGCCAGCTGGATGGTGGAGAAGTCGGTGTCCTTCGATTCCGCTGACAATCCCCTGAG
Organism: Gammaproteobacteria bacterium; assembly: GCA_049688075.1. Classification (GTDB taxonomy): domain Bacteria; phylum Pseudomonadota; class Gammaproteobacteria; order UBA9214; family UBA9214; genus CAVQCA01. Next base: position 11,455 of record JBAVKA010000374.1, on the reverse strand, counting down.
GAGCAGGAACGTGTAATCCCCGAAATGCTCGAGCTTGGGCGGATGCCGTTCGCGCAGCGCATCCTGAACGGCAAGCGGATGCAGACCGAATTCCTCACGCAATATCCTGCCCGCCTCCCCGGCCGGCTCATCGCCCAGGTCGAGCCATATCAGCGTCCGCTCATCGGCTTCCCAGCGCTCGACAAGTTCCCTGCCCCCGGTGTGCAACCGGCCATCGGGTGTTTCATACAGCATGCAGCGTATCACGCCCCTCTCCTCCTCCACAGGCCAACACGGTGACACCCGGCGGGCATCGTCATCGCCTACGGTAGCACAGGCCACGTCGTATGCGCGGCGGGTGCAAATAGATTTCAGAAAACAGGTGGTTTATGCTACCAGCCCTTTGCGGCAAAGGGTTTGAGTCATGACGGTTCCCGTAAATAACAAACTGCGCCCGCAAACTCCGCTCGGCATGCTGATGTGGTTCGTCATTGCCGTGCTCGGCGCCGGGGCCGTAGGCGGCATTGCGCTCTCGCGCGGCGAGACCATCAACAGCCTGTGGTTCATCATCGCCGCGGTATGCGTGTACGCCATCGGCTACCGCTTCTACAGCGCCTTCATCGCCGCCCGCGTGCTGATGCTCGATCCGACCCGCGCCACGCCGGCCGAACGTCACAACGACGGGCGCGACTTCGTGCCCACCAACAAGTGGATCGTGTTCGGCCATCACTTCGCCGCCATCGCCGGCCCCGGCCCGTTGATCGGTCCGACACTCGCCGCGCAGTTCGGCTATCTGCCGGGCACGCTGTGGATTCTGATTGGCGCAGTCCTCGGCGGCTGCGTGCAGGACTTCGTGATCCTGTTCTTCTCCACCCGCCGCGACGGCCGTTCGCTGGGACAGATGGCGCGCGACGAACTGGGTTCGGTCGGCGGCATGGCCGCGCTGCTCGGCGTCATGACCATCATGATCATTCTGATCGCCGTGCTCGGACTGGTGGTTGTCAATGCCATGAAGCACAGCCCCTGGGCCACCTCGACCGTCGCGGCCACCATTCCCATTGCCATTCTGGTCGGACTGTACATGCGCAATCTGCGCCCCGGACGCGTTCTGGAGGGCACGCTGCTCGGCGTGGCGCTGCTGCTGTTCGCGGTTTGGGGCGGCGGCTGGGTGGACCACCAGCCCGGCCTGCGCGGGTGGTTCGACTACGCGGGACCGGATCTCGCGCTGCTGGTGATCGGCTACGGCTTCGCCGCCGCCGTGCTGCCGGTATGGCTGCTGCTCGCACCGCGCGACTACCTGTCCACGTTCATGAAGCTCGGCACCATCATCGCCCTGGCCGTCGCCATCGTGATCCTGCGCCCCGACATCCGCATGCCGGCGCTCACCCAGTTCATCGACGGCAGCGGACCGATCTTCGGCGGCAAGCTCTTCCCCTTCGTGTTCATCACCATCGCCTGCGGTGCAATCTCCGGCTTCCACTCACTGATTGCCTCGGGCACCACGCCGAAGCTGCTCTCCAGCGAGCGCGACATGCGCATGATCGGCTACGGCGGGATGATGATGGAGTCGTTTGTCGCCATCATGGCCATGATCGCCGCCACCGTGCTCGACCCCGGCGTGTTCTTCGCCATCAACAGCCCGGCCGGCATCGTCGGCGTCGACCCGGCCACCGCCGTGGCCACGATCTCCGGCTGGGGATTTCCGGTCAGCGCGGCGCAGATGCAGGAACTCGCGCGCCAGATGGGCGAGGCCACGCTGTTCGCGCGCACCGGTGGCGCGCCCTCGCTGGCGGTGGGCATGGCCAGCATCTTCTCCTCGGCGTTCGGCGCCGGACTGCTCGCCGTCTGGTATCACTTTGCCATCATGTTCGAGGCGCTGTTCATCCTCACCACGCTGGACGCGGGCACACGCGTGGCGCGCTTCATGCTGCAGGACATGATTGGCAACCTGATCCCCGCGCTGGGGCGCACCAGCTGGACTCCCGGCGTGCTGCTCACCAGCGCGCTGGTGGTCTCCGCCTGGGGCTACTTCCTGTACATGGGCACTATCGATCCGCTCGGTGGCATCAACAGCCTGTGGCCGCTGTTCGGCATCTCCAACCAGATGCTCGCGGCGATCGCCCTGTGCGTGGCGACCACCATCCTGATGAAAAGCAAGCGGGCGCGCTACGCGCCGGTGACCGCGCTGCCGCTCGCCTGGCTGGTCACCATCACCAGCGCCGCGGCCTGGGAAAAACTCTTCAGCCCGGAATTGCGCATCGGTTTCCTCGCGCACGCGAATGATCTGTCCGCAAAGCTCGCCGGCAGCGTCATCGCCCCGGAGAAAATCGCCCAGACCCGGCAGATCATCTTCAACGACCACCTGAATGCGGGGCTCACCCTGCTCTTCCTGGTCATCACCTGGGTGCTGGTGCTGGATACGCTGCGGGTTTCCTGGCTGGCGTTCAACGGGCAGGTGCGCCCGCCGCTTTCCGAGGTTCCGCACAATCCGTCGCGGCTGGTGGAAAACTGGGTGCGCGACTGATGAACGGTGCGACGTTGCGACGGCTCTGGGGCGCGTTACGCACTGTCACCGGCGACGACGCCTATGAACGCTATCTGGCGCACTGGCACGGGCATCATGCCGGCGAGGGTGCGCCGCTCGACCGCAAGGCCTTCTTCAGGGCCGAACAGGAACGTAAATGGAACGGGATCAAGCGGTGTTGCTGAGGAAAAGGGGACAGACCCCGTTTTCTTTGAAAACGGGGTCTGTCCCCTTTTTGCTGCCGATCCTCGGCCTTGCCCTGGTGTTGCTGACGGGCGCAGGGCTGACGACGGCAAGGGCCGCACCGGCCATCAAGCCGCTGTCCACCGCTGTCATAAAATCCACCACCGGTCTCTGCCTGCGCGGCAAAATCTGTCATGTCGACAAGGCGGGGACCTGGATTCCGGACCGGGACGTGGCCATCGTCGCTGCCTCCATCGCCGAACAGGTCGATGTGGCACTGTACGTCGATATCGAGATCAGCACCAGGCCCGAGATGTACCAGTGTAACGAGGCGGACGCCAGCGGCTGCATCTTCCGCACGAAATACGCGGGTCCGGGGCTCTACGTTTACGGGGCGACTTCGGGCAACACCTACCTGGGCTCGAATGTCACCACCACCAACATCACCTTCCCGGCCGGCTATGGTATCGTGGTGAAGAAAGGCGTCCCGGTCTACGTCCACCTTGACGTAAGGAACGGCAGCCTCATCGATCTCAAGGTCGACCAGGACGCCTGGCTGTACTACATTCCGCTGGACCAGCATGAGTGATAAACCCGCTTACAGGCCGGCGCAATCCGGGGACAGTCGTTTCATCGCCGAAATGATCGACATTTCCTCCGATGGCATTGCGCTCATTGAATGGACCGAGGCAGCGCAGACGGACGGCGACCGTACGGCACTGGATATCGGCGCCGGGATATACGCCTCGGAAACGGGCGATTACAGCTACCGGAACTGTTGCATAGCAGAGGTGGCGGGCAGGCGGGTCGGTATGCTGCTCGGATTCCCGATGTCTGCAAGGGATCCTTCCGATATCGTGTCGCCACCGCCGTTCGACGGTACGGATGTGTTCGCCCCCTATAAATACCTGGAAGCGCCCGGCACCTGGTATATCTGCGGCATTGCGCTGATCCCGGACTACCGCGGGCGCAGCATCGGCACGGGACTCATGCACATGGCCCGGCAACAGGCCCGTCTGCACGGCTATAAACAATTGAGCCTGGTGGTCTTCGAGGAGAACACAAAGGCGGTACGTCTTTACCGGCGACTGGGATACGAAACCATCAAACGCGCGCCCGTCATCCCTCACCCCTTGATTCGCGCCAGTGGCGATGCCTTGCTGATGGTGGCTCCGACCTCTTGAGGACAAGCCGTGTTGCGCAAGAGCTGACCGACCCCGCACCGCCTTTGCCAAACGCGCACATCCACATGCTGCTGCTCGATGGGTATAAGGGTATATGTCACAGCTCACGACCAGGCCACGTCATGACTTTGGTTTCTCTTACGGACAACCAGGGCAAGTGATTTTTACACTCACACTGCACAGTTCGTGACCGTCAGGGCTGACAAAGCCGTCCCGGATCGATGTCCGCATAATGGGTTCAGGATGACAAATGGGGATGTTCGATATCCTTTGATGGTTCCTGGCCACGAAGTTTCTGCTCCAGTTTGCGCGTCAGTGCCACCTGTTCAGTGACCAGTTCGTAGTACTGTGCATGGCTGGCATCGCGGAATACATCCGCGACGGCGGCAAAATCCGACAACACCCTGCGGACGAGCTCGACATCGCCCAGCTGTTCCGCCAGTAGCCTGCGAGCCGAACACAGGTTGGCCATGGTCATCGCCCAGGTCATCGGCGCTCGCTCACGCGTCCATTCTTCGAGCGCATTTTCATGAGCTTTGATCGCCGCTTCCAGTGGCCGGGGGTCTTCCTGACGCTCACCGAGCCTGTGAAGTGCGGCGCCGAGATTGTTCTGGGTCATGGCCCACTCATGCGGCACACGTTCGCGTGCTCTTTCGGACAGCGCACTTCTGTAGGCCGCGACGGATTGCTCCAGGGTACGGGGGCCCTTGCGATGTTCGCCGAGCATGCGCAGCGCGGTGCCCAGGTTGTTCATGGTGCTCGCCCAGTCGAGCGGCACCCGCTCACGGGTCCACACCTGCAGCACGTTCTTGTAGGCATCGCTGGCCGTTTCAGTATCGTCTTGTCCTTCTTGCGCTGGCCGAGGGCGAGCAATGCGGCAGCGAGATTGTTCTGGGTGATGGCCCAGTCCTGTAATGAACTTTCCCGGGTACGTTCCTCGAGCGCGGCCTGAAAGGCTTCAACCGATCTTTCCAGCATATCGGTGTCGGCATGGCGGTGCGCCAGTATGCCGAGCGTATTACCCAGGCTGTTCTGGGTCGCGGCCCAGTCCAGCGGCGCCCGCTTGCGGCTGCGCTCTGATAGCGCGCGTTCAAAGGCCTCTATCGCCATATCAAGCATCCAGGTGCCGCGCTGGCGCAGTCCGAGCGCACCGAGCGCGTTGCCGAGATGGTGCTGGGTCGCAGCCCAGTCATCCGGCCGCTCCGACCCGGGAGCGAGAGCCAGCGCCCGGGATTGGTAAATATCAATGGCCTCTTCAAGCGCCGCATTGTCCATGAATTCACGTCCCAGCTGCTCGAGGACCTGGCCACGTTGCAATTGATACCGCCATTGCAGCGGCTCGCTCAGCCCCGGTGTTGTCGCAGCCTCTGCTTGGCGCTCTTCTTGTGCAGGGTATCCAGTATCGTGCCACCTATTACCATAATGAACATGGCTAGGATATATAACTGCATTGCAATGGGTGCAATGAAATCGGAGAGATCGGCGATAGGATTGCTCGTGAACATGAATATCGGCCCCGTGTTCTTGTGACTGTGATGCGAAACGTGATCGCTCTTGTTTCGAATTCAGGATGTTACGTTTTCCATAAACGTAGTTAATAAATAGTCGAAATTCAATAAATGTGAAGCCCTGACATGACAAATCGAGCGCAAAGTCCGTGGTAATGTCTTGATTTGAAAATTTGGATGCCTCTCGATCACGCTTTTGATTGCTTGATATATAAAAAATAATAATGGCTATCATTCTATTACTTATCAGAGCATCGAGCTTCGTTCGGACCGGGTCGTCCCGGTGACGGCTCATTCGTGGAGGCGTCGTTTTCATTAGACCGAAGAGCTGTTCAAGGGTAATCGCCACATCGTCATTGTTCACGGCGAGAATGAAAGGGTCTGCAGCAGACCAGTAGTTGATAACTGTTACGACCAAATGACCTCTCACAGCCGATGGACGTCGCAGCGTTGCGCATGGCCCTGAGTGAACGCTTCGGACCACCGCAAAAGACCGGCAACGAAGATGTTGCCACGTTGCTGCAGTGGCATCGGGGTAATACGTATCTCAGGGTGCTGGCCGGAGATCGCATCGCGCTTGCCCCATCATGCGCCAGCAACAAACCCAGGGCCCGCTGATGGAGTCTGCGCGAGAAGTGAAGGCCTGCAGGACCGGGGCTGCCCGGGCCGGCGCCAAACCGAAAAGTCTCACTAATCCGCGGACAAGATATTTTCTGTAACCCTGGCGGATTGAGGTGCTTTATAATTGCGCCCTCCCAACAACGATGCACGGTAACTCAAACATGAGACTGTTATTGAAAGGCATTGCAGGTTTGGTTTTTTTGATGAACTTTTCAGCCATCGCGCTGGCCGGCTGGGATCCGAATGAGGCGAAGGAAGCACAGGCAGCGATTGCGGCCTTCAAGGCTACCGACCCGGATCTGGATAGCTTTTTCGACAAGGCCCACGGTTACGCGGTTTTCCCGTCGGTGGGAAAGGCCGGCATGGGTATCGGTGGTGCGTATGGTAAGGGTATCCTCTACGAGCAGGGAAAAGAGATCGGGAGTACCACGCTGAAACAACTCTCCATGGGTTTCGAGTTTGGTGGAGAAAAATATCGGGAAATTATTTTTTTCCAGGATGACAAGACCCTCGATGATTTCAAGAAGGGTAATTATGAACTGGGGGCCCAGGCGTCCGCCGTTGCGCTAAAGAAAGGCGCGGCAAAAAATGCTGATTTTGACCAGGGGGTAGCTGTATTCACCCAAACCAGGGGCGGCCTCATGTTCGATGTGAGCGTGGGCGGTCAAAAATTTACCTTCGAGCCCGAATAAGGTCTTCTGTCGGTAACGGGGGCGGCCTCCCCTGGACCCGGGACGGATCATGCATGATTAGAACGGCAAGTTTTGCTGCCGAGCTGCCCTTCGCTGGCAGCCTCGTGAGCAAGGATGTTATTCGATGGCAATAGCTGACGTACTGTTTGCGCCACCTGCCGGATCAGCGGAGTTACATCAATGTTCAGTATCTATTCAGACCAGAAACGACTGACGGCGGCAAAACGTATTTTACGGCATGTCGCAGGCGTGCTGGAGCTCCCACTCTCTGTCCGCCTCTGGGATGGCTCCATCGTAGCACTGGGCACAAATGCGGATCGGGAGCGTTTCCTGTCTGTAGATGATGCCGGAGTTCTCGGCGCCCTGCTACGACATCCCTCACTCGAGACCCTGTATCGCTTGTACGCCAGCGGACACATTGATGTACACGGCGCCGATTTCATGGTCTTTCTGGAGATTGTCCAGAAGAGCCGCAAGCAAAAGGGCGGACAGGAGGTTAACCGCCGTTTGCGCCAGGGTTTCCCCTGGCTCAGCATTCTCCCGCTACTCACCGCCCCTGAACCGGGCGCTACGCTCGCTCACCGTTATGGTGGCGATGAAACCGGCTATTCAAAACAGAAACGCAGGAATAAGGAACTGATACAGTTCCACTACGACGTCAGCAACGAGTTCTATGCGCTCTTTCTGGATGCGGAGATGGTGTACTCGTGTGGCTATTTCACCGACTGGTCGAATTCTCTGGAGCAGGCCCAGCAAGACAAGCTCGATCTGATCTGCCGGAAGCTTCGTCTGAAGCCCGGCGATCGTTTTCTCGATATTGGCAGTGGCTGGGGCGCCTTGCTGTGTCACGCCGCCCGGCACTATGGTGTGACGGCGGAAGGCGTCACGCTATCACAGCGACAATACGACTATACGGTCGAAAAGATCGCGAGACTCGGGCTGCAGGAACGCGTCAGGGTATCGCTTCAGGACTACTTGTCACTTGAAGGCACATACGACAAGATATCCAGCATTGGCATGTACGAACATATCGGCATTGCCAACTATCCGGAATACTTCAGGAAAGTGTTATCACTTCTGGACGATCATGGCATCTTTCTCAACCACGGCATCACACGGCGAGGAAAAATCAATGCCAAAACCGCCGGACGGGTCAGTGCCTCGCGCAGTGTGCTGCTCAAGTACATCTTCCCCGGCTCCGAGCTCGATGACATCGGTCACACGATCCAGGTCATGGAAGGTTGTGGCCTCGAAGTCCACGATGTAGAGAATTTGCGTCCCCACTACGCGAAAACATGCCGGCTGTGGTATGAGCGCCTGCTGTCCAGAAGCGATGCCGCTATTGCGCAGGTTGGTTTCGAACGCTATCGCATGTGGCTCGTCTACATCGCCGCCGTGGCCCGTACCTTTGATCTGGGCGCGATGCGTATCTATCAAACCGTCGCAACAAAACGGGCAATGATCGCAGGGAATGTGTTACCACAGACGCGGACTGATCTTTATCGGGATCGGCAGACCTTCGAATACAGCCAAGGAACTGGCACTACAGGTCAGGTGGAATACAAGTAGCCTTCTCGGCTCACTTCTCACTTTTTTACTTCTCACTTCTTCCACGCTTTTTGATATCAGCCCAACCGCACTTCGATGCGGTACTGTCCACCCGTCGCGGGGAGAGTGATGCGCGCGTAGCCATCGGTGACCGGCACGTCCCGACCATCGAGACGGGCGTCGATCACTCGCCGGCCGCCACGCGGATTGTCGACGACAATCTCGCATTGCGTCGCCCCGTCGGGCAGGCGGTAATACAGGCGAAACCCGGGCCAATCGGCCGGGATGCAGGGGCGTATCAGCAAGGTATGTCCCTGTGTCACGCGCAGGCCGAGCACAGTCTCCAGCGCTGCGCGGTATAACCAGCCGGCGGAGCCGGTATACCAGCTCCAGCCGCCGCGGCCGACATGCGGCGGTTCGCCATAAACATCCGCCGCCACCACGTAGGGCTCAAGTCGGTATCTGGCGACCCGCTCCGGAGTGGCCGCATGGCTGACCGGACTCAGCATCTCCAGCACACGTGCGGCGCGTTCGTTGCGCCCGAGACCCGCCAGCGCCATCACCACCCAGCAGGCCGCGTGGGTGTACTGGCCGCCGTTCTCGCGCACGCCGGCGACATAGCCCTTGATGTAGCCGGGATCGTGCGGCGTGTCGACGAAGGCCGGTGTGAGCAGGCGCACGATACCGTCGGTCTCCGAGATCAGCTGTTCCTCCACCGCGTCCATGGCCTGTTCGGCGCGCGCGCGCGGCGCCGCGCCGGAGATGACCGACCAGGACTGGGCCAGGGCGTCGATGCGGCACTCCGGATCACCGCCGCTGCCGAGCGGCGTGCCGTCGTCGTAATAGGCGCGGCGGTACCAGGCGCCGTCCCAGCCGCTTGCCTCCAGCGCGTCGGCGAGACGGTCACGGTACTCGCGGTAACGGGCGAGGCGCGCCCGATCGTCGCGGCGCTCGCATAGCGGCAGGAAATCGCCGAGTATTTGATACAGGAAAAATCCGAGCCAGACACTCTCGCCACGCCCTTCCCGTCCGACGCGGTTCATGCCGTCGTTCCAGTCGCCCGTGCCCATCAGCGGCAGGCCGTGGACGCCGCGGGTGAGCGAGCGGTCGAGGGCGCGGCAACAGTGTTCGTAGAGATCGGCGGATTCAGTGCAGGTCTCGGGCTGCAGATAGGCCTCGTCCTCGCCGGGTTCCAGCTGCCGCGCGCGCAGAAACGACGCATGCTCCCCGAGGATATCGGCATCACCGGTGACCTCGAGGTAATGGCAGGTGACATAGGGCAGCCACAGCAGGTCATCCGAGAAGCGGGTTCGCAGTCCGCGCTCGAGCGGTGCGGGATGCCACCAGTGCAGCACGTCGCCCTCCGTGAACTGGTGCGCCGCATGCAGCAGGAGCTGCGCCCGCGTCAGCTCCGGGCGCACGCCGACCAGCGCGGCGGCGTCCTGCAGTTGATCGCGGAAGCCGTAGGCTCCACCCGACTGGTAGAAGGCCGAACGCGCCTGGATACGGCAGGCGAGATTCTGATACAGCAGCCAGCCGTTCAGCATCAGGTCGATGGCCGGCGATGGCGTCTCGACGCGCAGCGAGTCAACCAGCCCGGCCCAGTATTCCCGGGCTTCCTCGAAGGCGGCCTGCACCGTCCCCGGTGCGCGGAAGTGCGTGACCAGCCGATCCAGTTCGTTCTCGTCCAGGACTTCCCCGAGCAGGAAGGCGCACTCGGTCGTCTCGCCCGGGGCCAGGACAACCAGTACCTGTTGTGCGAAGCACGGTTCCAGCCCGACGCCGCAGGTGCCGTCCAGCCGTGTTCCCGGGCGCAGGCCGGCCGGGTCCGAAGGGTCGCCGTGATGGCCGATGAAAGCGCTGCGATCACAGGTATGGGCGGTATATTCGGGCTCCGTGCCGCTGACCACCGCGCAGGCGAAGGTCATACCGCCGGCGAACTCGCCGGCTGCCGGGTTGACCGCGCGCAGCAGTCCCCGCCCGGCATCGAAGGTGGTAACCACGGAACCCGGCGACGCCGGCAGGGTACCCAGCACCAGGCGTTGATAGGAGAAGACAGAGAGACGCCGGGACCCGGCGCCGCGGTTGGTCAGGCGCAGGCGCAGGATGCGGACCGGGTCATGACGCGGCACGAACAGCGTGGTCTCCTGCTCCAGATCGTCATGTCGACAGTTGAAACGGCTGTAACCGAAACCGTGGTGCGCTTCGTAATCGCATGGAGCAGGCCGGGGACCGGGCAGCGGCGACCAGGCCGCACCGCTCGCCTCATCGCGCAGGTAGCAGGCCTCGCCGTGCGGATCGGTCACCGGGTCGTTGAACCAGGGGGTCAGGCGGTTCGCCTGGCTGTTGCGCGCCCAGGTGTAACCGGCGCCGCATTCACTCACGATAAAACCGCAGCGCTCGTTCGACACGACATTGATCCAGGGCAGCGGCGGACGGCGTAGCGCCCCGCCCTGCCACGGCAGGCGCACGATGTATTCGTCTCCGGCCGGTGTGAACCCCCCGTAGCCGTTGAAAGCCATCAGCCCGGCAGCCCCCTTATCGTCAAGAGACGGCATCTGTTTCTGGCGTGTCCCGGCCAGCGGAACGCCGGCCTGTCCCGCCACCGGTGCAGGCCGCGTGGCGGCTGCGACATGAGGCTGCAGCAGCTGCAGCGCGGCGGCACGATCCGCCGCCACGCCGGTCAGAAACAGGAGTGTCCTGCGTTCGCCCGGCGCCAGTTCGACTACGGTACGCAGGCTGAACACCGGATCGAGCACATTGCCGACGCAGCCCGACAGCGGCGTCGGGTCGAGCAGCGCGGCCGGACGCCCCGGTGTGCCGCCGCGGCCGAGGAAATGCATCCGATCGGTTTCCCACTGCTCCGCCGCACCGCCGACCAGCGCATGCATCAGCCACGGCCAGTGCTCGTGCGTCGCGCGCGGACGGCGACGGGCGAGCAGCGCACCGTGCCCGGCATCGCGTTCGGTCTGCACGAACAGCTTGGCGAAGGCGGGATGGGCGTCATCGGCGCCGGCGGGGTAGAGAACCACCTCCAGGTAGCTGGTCACCTCGATGCGACGCGCACGCGGCGAGGTGTTGTGCAGCTCGATGCGGCGCACTTCCAGATTTGCGTCAGCGGCCACGCTCACCTGCAGGCAGGACTCGATACCCTCATCCTCCCGCTCGATCCGGAAGTGCCCCTCCTCCAGCAAGCAGCGGTAGCGGCCGGCCGGG
>JBAVKA010000373.1:0-7665 GCA_049688075.1 Gammaproteobacteria bacterium | reverse complement strand
GCCTTGCCCTCCTTCCTCGAAAGTGTTGACGATGCTTTCCTGCGCAAGACGATCCGGCATGGCCGGCCTGACCGGGTGATGCCGGCTTTTCCGGCACTGAGTGACGCGCAGCTGAATGCCATTGTCGGCTTTATCCGGGGCTGGTCAGCAAAACCCGCGCCCGTGTTTTCCTATGAAACGATTGAGGGTAATCCGGTGCATGGCAGGGAACTCTATGTCTCCTATTGTGCCATGTGCCATGGCGCGGAGGGCGAGGGTGGCAAGGGTACGGGCGTGACATTCTCCCGTCGGCGTGATCTGCCGATCATCGCGCCCGCGCTGAACAATCCCGGGTTCCTGGCAGCGGCTTCCGATGAGATGATCAGGCACACGTTGCTGTATGGCCGCGAGGGTACACCGATGCGCTCCTTCCTCGTGCAGGGATTATCCGAGCAGGACATCAATGATCTGGTCAGCTATGTCCGGTACTTCAGCGTCGCAACGGATACCACGGAACAGGCACCGGCGACGGATGCCCCGGTGCTTGCTGGGGAATCACCCTATACCCTCGAGGAAACGGTTGAGAACGTCCGTCAATCGATTATCAGTCAGAATTTCCAGTTGATCAGGACGGAATACCTGGAACATGGTTTGGTTGAGGACGGCAAGGAAGACAAGCGACAGGTTGTCCTGCACTTCTGTAATTTCAAATTCCTGTATGAAGCGCTCGTTATTGACCCTCGTGTGGGGATGTTCCTCCCCTGCAAGGTTACGGTGGCGGAGGTGAAAGGCAAGGTACAGATCATGACCATCAACCCGCTGTACCTCAGTCAATTGTTCAATAACAATGAACTGGATGACGCCTGCAAGCGATTGACCGGTATTTACCGGGCAATCATTGAGGATTCCACCCTGTGAAGCGTTTTCGCGGTTATGCTGTTTTGATTGTCCTGCTTGTCTGGCAGTTTGCGGTGCCGGTCAATGCAGAGGAAATACTCATGGCCCGTTCGCTTCAGCCGTTTCCCGAGGCCATGCTTACCCTGCAGGACTCGATTCGTGCTCACGGTTATACCCTTTCTCGTGTCCAGCGCGTGGATATCGGGCTCACCGGCATGGGTTACAAGACGGACAAGTACCGGATTGTATTCCTGGGTAAAATCGACGAAGTCCGGGAGCTTGCAGGGAATGCGCCGCAGCTGATTCCCTATCTGCCACTCAAGATTTCCATCTTTGCTGAAGATGGTCAGACCATCCTGATAACATCGAACCCCCGGTTGTATGCCGCTGTCGCGGGCGATGCGGTGGATCCGGTAATTTTCGCGCGATGGGAAATCGATCTGCGCTCCATATTCCATGATGTGAGTATGTCCGAGTGAAGAAACCGGCCGAGGGTCAGGTCGGTCGGTTGATCGCGGCATGGACGGCAGGAAACCTTCTGCCGGAATATCCGTTTCAGCTTCCTTAAGACCTGCAAATCAGACCGGCTGCTGGTTTGTCTCCTCCCGAAGTCGGTCAAATTCACTCATGTTCGGGCAGAAATCGCGGGCACTGTCGGGATCGCTTCGGTTATCGGCGAGAAAGGAATCGCAGGCTGTCGATGCATTGCAGTCCTGGCAGGTGTTCATATGGCCGGTAATCGTGCTGGCCGGGAATCTGCGCATGTAGTCACGCAGGCTGATATTCAGGCTGCGCAGCATCTTGCCTAGCCGGCTGTTGAGAACGCGTGTCACCAACTCCTCGCGCTTTGCTTCCAGGGCACAATAATTCTGGACTCGCTGGCAGGTCAGATAAGTGCCGCCCAGGATGATGACCATGACCGCAGCGGCAATGATCAACAGGATGATGAGTTCCATGAAACTTCACCTCGTTTGTTTTCCACAATGATCCTATTATTCAGCCCGGCCGGCAGCTCCGACTTGATCTTTGTCAAATCCGCGGGGTAAAGCCGGATCCGAATATCTCCGGTTGGCGTCTGGCCGCGGGGGCATGACGGATCGTTGCTCGCTGATGGATGCCAGTCCCGGGTGCTGGCAATGAAGAAAAGTCGTTTGAGCACGACAGACGAGACGACCGTGGTCAGGCGGCTACGGGCTATCTTAATTCGTGCATTGCTGGCCCGAAAGGTATCGATTCGGGTTTGGACCGACCACCCGGGGCGACCGGGGCGACGGGTTCAGCCGATTGATTAAATGAAGATAAATTGACGTATATCAGCGATTATTTCCAACCGGTTGGATACTATGTCCACCTGTATGCTGGTGGAAATGCAGACGAAAATCATGAATATCCCGCCCGAACTCGAGCATGAAGCGTTGGCCATGTTTAAGGACTGGCTGGACGCTGCCTGCAAGACCGAATTGCATGAGCCGACCGCCATGACGCTGGCCACGGCGAATGCGCAGGGCCGGCCATCGGCACGAACCATGCTGCTGAAAAGTTTCGATGAGCGGGGTTTCGTTTTCTTTGCCAATAGCCAGAGTCGCAAGGGTGACGACCTGCGGGAAAATGACTACGTCTCCCTGTGCTTCTTCTGGCAGCCGTTGATGCGCCAGGTACGGATTGAGGGCAGGACAGTCGTCATCAGTGCGGAAGAATCCGATGCTTACTGGGAGACTCGCCCACGAGACAGTCAACTGGGCGCATGGGCATCGCAGCAGTCCAGCCCGCTGGATGTCCGGGAAACCCTCGTGAAGAGATTGGCTGAAGCACATGCCCGATTTCTCGATGATACGGTCCCGCGCCCGCCGCACTGGGTCGGCTACCGTGTAATTCCCGAGCGGATAGAATTCTGGAAGTCAGGCTGGCGCCGTTTGCACGAACGCGTCCTGTACGAGAAACAGGAGTATGGGTGGTGCAAATCGTTGTTGTATCCCTGAATCGGGTATTGAGGTCTGTCCCGCGTGCTTCTGCGCACTAATTTGGTGTGGATACTCGATCTGCGGGTTACCATCGACCAGACGGCCCCCGGTGATAACCTCACCGATGAGACAGTTTTATGATGAATGCAAGTTTCCCTGCCCGCATTATTGACTGATCTTCAATGTTGGGAATTGAATCCCAACCAATATGAGCAGGAAATACAATAAGTTCCTGTTCGCGTCAATTCTGCGTCTGGCGTGGCCGATGGTGCACATCCTGTTGCGCAACGGGATAGCCTACGGGACGTTCTCGGAACGGGTTAGAGAGGTTTATGTGGACGTAGCATTTGCCGACTTCGCGCCCGAGGGCAGGAGCAGACCGTGTCGCGTATTTCGGCGCTGACCGGATTGACACGCAAGGAAGTCAAACGACTGCTGGAGCTCGATACGCCTGATGACACCGCCAGCCAGGAACGCTTCAATCGCGGGATACGTGTCATCAGCGGCTGGGTCAACGACCGGCGCTTCCTCGATTCCGATGGATAGCCGTCGGATCTGCCGGTTGACGGCCAGCCGAAATCCTTTGCGTTGCTGGCGAAGGAATACAGCGGAGATATACCAACCCGGGCAATTCCGTCCATGCTGGAGGAAGCGGGAAGCGTCAGGTTGATGGGGGACAAGGTGAGGCTCGTGCGACATGCCTTCGTGCCGGGCAGTGATGCCCTGGACAAGATCCAGGTGCTCGGGACCGATGTGGCGGAACTGATTGCAACCATTGATCACAACCTTACTACAGGGCCGGATAAGCTGCTGTTCCAGCGCAAGGTGGCTTACGACAACATCGATTCGGCAGCGTTGCCGAAACTCAAGAAAATGACTTTCACGAAGGCGCAGGCACTGCTGGAACAACTGGACAGGGAATACGCCGGCAGCGAACTGGGCGAGGATGACGGGGACAGCAGTAAATACATCAGTCTGGGTATCTACTACTACGAAGAGGATTCATCCGGTGAATAGTGGGATGGGATATTCGATTCGCAAAGTCTTCCAGTTGTTCTTCATGGCTGTCATTGGCCTGTTCTTCGCGGGTTGCGGGGGGGGATGGCAATAGTAGCCTGCCCGGACCACTCCATCCGCCACGCCTGTTCGCTCAGGCGGGTGAGGCCCCGCTCCAGAAATCTCGGTTGTGAATGCAGGATATCGGTACTGCTGAGTTGCTGAACGGTACAGGTATCCGCGAACAGGCGCGACACCTCCGCATCGCTGACGGAAAACGGCGGCCCATCCATTTCCGACTGATTGTAATCCATGGTCAACAGAAGTCCCCTGACATGCCGGTCCAGCAAGATCGAAAGGTGGTTGACATAGCGTGCGCGCATCGAGGGCGGCAAGGCGATCAATGCGGCCCGGTCGTATACGCCCTGGCAGACACCGATGTCGCCACGTTCCAGTTCGAAGAAATCACCGCAGAGGATTTCCAGGTCTTTGGTTTTCCAGCGTACGCCGCGGGCTTCCCGGGTTATCCCGGGTATAAGCCGGTTCTCGGCAAAGAAGGCTTCCACGGCGAGGGGGCTGATTTCGACACCCACCACCGCGTAGCCCTGCTCCAGCAGCCAGAACATATCCCGGCTCTTGCCGCACAGGGGAACGAGGATGCGACCGCCCTCGTTCAGCGCCAGGGATTGCCAGTAGCGCACTAGACAGGAATTGACGTCACCCTGGTGAAAACCGATCTGATTGGTTCTCCAGCGCTCATGCCAGAAGTCTGGATCCATGATATAAATTACCCGGAGTCATTCATCAACAAATATATAGCTGCAGGGTATATGCATCATGGACAAGCCGGCAACCGATCCGTTCATCGCTGCATTTCGTGGACGGTTCCTGAATGTCCTGCGCTGGGAGCAGCTGGAGAGCCTCTGGGTGGCGGTGCGCCGCGACGCGGGAAATGGATGGTACCTTTACGCCACAGGTGAATCACCGCCGCAAGAACCAGCGAGCGGGGAGATGTTACGCACTTTCCTGTCCGAAATTGACCTGCTGCTGCGCAAGGAACACGACGAAGATTTTTGCGGCATCGTGTACGCCGACTCGTTTGATTCGCCGCAGTTCATCAAGATCTATGATCCGGGCAACCTGGGCGTCTCCTGTGGCTACAGCGATAATCCGCCTTTGCCGGGCTGGATACTTTCCAAATTACCGCCGACAGACCTCAAGGCGGGTGGTATAACGCCTGCCAACCGCCGGCGCTGGTGGCAGCGATTACTGGGGGCATAACGAGCCGCCGGCCCGCGCGCTTGTCGCATATTGGTGCCGGTATGCACGGCGATTGTGCATGCCGGCCAGGACCCTCGTTTGTAACTGCCTGATATACAAGTCCTGACCGGTTGGCTTGCAACTTGCTGCTGAAACGGGTGTACGCCATACAGGGTGTCCGTAGCCAGGCATATTCCTGCGGATTCGTAGTGACCCTTGAATCTGCCGTATACCGTTCAGGCAATACCGCGTGAAGAATGACTTCGACAAGCGTATCGACGAGGTGCTGCACAGGACCGGTTGCCTGTTGAAGGAGCGCGGTATTTTTCACGCCAAGGTGCATTTCTCCAGTGGACAGATCACATTATGGTCGATGAGCGATCCGTATAACTACCGGGTGTGCCATGTCGGGGAATTTCTTGAGAAAGGCTTCCCGCTGGCGTTTGAGGCGGCATCGTATCCGATTAACGCGAGGGTTCCTCCCCACAAGATCGCCACCATTCTGGCCGCATTCAAGTCACTGCGCCTGTCCGGCAAGACAGGGTATCTCAGGGCCGGATCCCTTAACATTATCAACGGCCGCATCGGCTTGAATTTCTCGAATGACAGCACCCGGTACCTCGATTACCGGGAATTCCTTCGGGACGCGGGGTACCGGCTATCCGGTGGCCATCGCCGGGTGGTTTGACCGCACGCCGGCATCCTGCCGCGGCCGGCAGCGGGAACAGTCGGATCGGGCGCACCGATTTGCAGTAAGATGAACCGCCTCCAGCCGTTCCCGGTCATATCCATTATGTCAGAGCAACCTGTTATCCATCTTTCCGTTTCCGGTATGAGTTGCGCCGGATGCGTGGCGAGCGTTCGCAAGGCGCTGCTGGCGGTGCCCGGGGTGATTACAGCCGAGGTTAATTTTGCCGAACACACGGCGCAGGTAACCGGCGAGGTGCGTTCCCGGGCATTGATCCAGGCCATCGTTGCTGCCGGTTATAACGCGGCCGTCATGACCGGTCCGGAAGACCTTGCCGAACGCGAGGCTCTCGAGGCCGGATATTACCGCGGCCTGCTGCGCAAGGCCGCAGTGGCGGCGCTGATCGGGATGCCGCTGATGGCCGGGGACTGGCTGGGTCTGCTGCCAGGCGTCGGCTCTCCTGCGGGCTCGCTGTTCTGGCCAGGCGTCGGACTCGCCACGTTTGCCGTGCTGGTCTACGCCGGTGGCCACTTTTATACCGGGGCCTGGCAGTCGCTGCGTCGTCACAACGCCAACATGGATACCCTGATCGCGCTGGGCACCGGCAGCGCCTGGCTGTATTCCATGGCGGTGGTGCTGTTCCCGGAGCAGATACCCAGCCTTGCCCGCCACGCCTATTTCGAGGCCGCCGCCGTGATCCTCGCCCTGCTTAACCTCGGCTCCGCACTCGAGATGAAGGCGCGCAGCCGGTCATCGCAGGCCATTAGAAAACTCATCGGCCTGCAGCCCCGTACCGCGCGTGTGATCCGCGACGGGAAGGAAGCGGACATACCTATCGAGCAGGTCGGTCTCGACGAGACCGTGCGCGTACATCCCGGCGAGAAGATCCCGGTCGATGGCGTCATCATCGAGGGGCGCTCCAGCGTCGATGAATCCATGCTGACCGGCGAGCCACTCCCGGTGGACAAGACTGTCGGGGGCGGGGTGGTCGGCGGCACGCTCAACCGCACCGGGAGTTTTCTGCTCAGGACCCGCCGCATCGGCAGGGACACGGTGCTGGCGCATATTATCGAAATGGTGCGCACGGCACAGGGATCCAGGCCGCCTGTGGCTCGTCTGGTCGATCAGGTGGCCGGCGTGTTCGTGCCCGTCGTTCTGCTGATAGCTGTCATGACCTTCCTGGTGTGGTTCAATTTCGGTCCCGAACCACGGATCGCATTCAGCGTCGTGACGGCCATTACCGTGCTGGTGATTGCCTGCCCGTGCGCCCTGGGTCTGGCGACCCCGATCTCCATCATGGTGGGCATCGGAAAGGCCGCGGAACAGGGAATTTTGATCCGCAGCGGCGAGGCACTGCAGCGCGCCCGCAAGGTGACCATGGTGGTGCTCGACAAGACCGGGACGGTCACGGAAGGGCGGCCCCGGGTAACGTCCGTCGAGACAGCCGATGCCTGGGAGGCGACAACCCTGCTCGGTCTTGCCGCCGGTGTCGAGGCGGGGTCGGAACACGCCCTGGCCGAGGCAATCGTGGCGGAAGCTCGTTCACGCGCGATCGCACCGGAACGGGTGGAAGGATTCGAGGCGATCGCCGGGCATGGTGTGAGGGGAGAGACGTCCGACGGGCGCAGGGTGCTGCTGGGTAACGCCAAATTGATGCACGACCAGGGCATCGACGTCACGGCACTGCTTGCTGTGTATGATGAGCGGGCCGCCACCGGCCAGTCATCGGTCTTCCTCGCCGTCGACGGGGAACTGGCGGGTATGATCACCGTTGCCGACCCCGTCAAGAAGGATGCGGCGGCGGCGATTGCGCGCCTCAGGGCGCGCGGTTTGCGGCTGGTGCTGCTGACGGGTGACGCCCGCGCCACGGCGCAGGCCGTGGCG
>JBAVKA010000372.1:0-3521 GCA_049688075.1 Gammaproteobacteria bacterium | reverse complement strand
GCGCATACTGCTGGAACCATGAGGCAGCCGAACCCTGGTCCGGCGTCGCCAGCAACAGGCCACCCGACCCGAGCAATGCTGTGCCTGCTCCCAGAACCGATTTCGAGGTGAAGGGCGAGCGCGGTGGACGCCGGACTGATCTCTCCCTGCCAGGGACACCTGTCGCTTTGTTGCCGAAACCAAACGCCATGTTTCTCCTCCTTCCTGCCGGCCCTCAGTTGTAATCATTATGCCGCCTCTCAAACATCATTCCTGATGAGCAAAGCACAGTAATAGCCACAGAATCCCGTGGTCGCGTAAAGGATCCGGAATCCAATGTCCACGCTCTGAGCATCGTCTAACCGGTAACAACAGCATTACTGTTTTTGGTCGAGTATAGTCGCTGATGTACCGAGGCATTATGCACTTTCCGCAAACAGGGATGGCACACAAGCGGCTGCTTGCGACTGACATCTGCCTGGTCAAGTCCTAAGAGGCTGAATTCCCTGGAACAGACATAGACGATTGTCTATAGACTGCAGACTGCATGAGATTACCAAACTGTGACAGGCAAGCCTGCCAACTTGCATTGCGGGCTGCAGCGACTATGATGACAATTCTGGTCTATGCGCCAGCAACAGGACTGAAGTTTCACGACTAAACCAGCTTGATCATTATTCTTTAATAAAGGAGCACCACAATGAACCGGTTTTTGGTTTCCACTGTTCTGGTAATGAGCGTTTTATTAACCGCGTGTGAAAAGAGTGATACCGACGCCGCGCTGGAGAAAGCGCATGATGTCGCGACTGACGCTGCTGAAGCGACGAAAAATGCTGCCAATAAGGCCGCTGATTCCACGAAAGAGGCAACTGGACAAGCCATGGAATACACCGGCGAAAAAGTGCAGGAGGCTGGTGAAGCGGTCAGCGAAACCGGAAAATCAATGCAGACCCCGGAATAGCTTTACCATCGCGGTACAACAAAGCCGGTCGCCGTACCGGTTTTGTTGTGGGTGGAACAGTCTATCGACTGCAGTGAGCTTGCCCGGTTGAACGTGAAAGCTGCTGCGATTTACCGCGAACGCGTGGCGTTGCCACCCGAAGCGGTATTGGAGGCGACGCTGGAAGACATTTCCAGGGCCGATGTACGGGCGGAGCTCCTAGGCAGCGTTCGCATTGAAAATCCCGGCTTGCCACCGTTCCACGTCGACTCGCCGGGTATCGTTACTCATGCGTCTGCGATGATTCTTGTTATCTGTGCCCGGCCTACCAGGCATAGCCAGCGGTCAACAGATATTCGTAATCATTTTTCTTGGCGCCTGCTGCGGGGCTGTTGTTGCGGTCGAAGTTAACCTGTGCGGTGGCCTGCAGGCTGTCGAAGATGGGGATACGCAGACCGGTTGCCGAGTTGAACAGGTACGCGGAGGCATCCTCGAGACTCCAGTTCAGGCTGTGTCTGTGAAAGGCCTGCAGCTTCCAGGCCTCCACCAGGAAATGATCGAAACGCAGCCCCCAGTGGGCGGCGGCGTAATCCTGATCCTCGCTGGTATCGTAATCCTCCCAGATATAGGCAGGGCCGGCCTCAATGGAAAGATTGGTGCGCTCGGTCTCGTAGATCTGGTAACCGGAGCCCGCCGAAACGGTGGTGCGCAGGGTCAGATCGGCAAACTTGTCATGCTCGAAACCCAGCCCGCTGTAGAGAAACCATTTCTTGTTCATAAAATGGTCGTACTTGCCTTCCAGGGTTGCCTGCTGCTTGGTTTTATCACCGTTGCTTTTCTCCAGGTCACCGCTGCCATTGAGCGTCACACGATCATCCGGCCAGCGAAAGATCGATTCGGCATCCACGTGGTAGGTATCCTGGTCGGTGTTACCGCGATTCATATCCAGCCCGACATTCGCCTGGCCCCTGATTCTCAGCCCGGGAATCTCCGGGATCGTGATCGCCGCGATGTGCGACATTGACACCGGCTGCAGTTCCTGATCGACATCGGCGGCGATCCTCATCTCGGCGCCATCGGGTGAGGACAGGATGCCGGTTATCTGCGATTCATCGTCCAGTGTCACGCTGACGGGCTTGTCGGTTGTGACCCGCTGGATATCAGCGATCTTGATTCCGATCTCGCCGGAATAACTGGTTTCAAGGATCAGCTTGCCGTCCGTAGTTGTCTTGACGGTCCCGGTCAAGTGATCGCCATTCTTCAGAAAAACCTCGTCTGACAACCCGCTTATGGGAACCAGCAGACAGGAAAGGGGAAGTAAATGACGGCGTAGTGATAACTCCATGAGATCATTCTCCAGTCAGGCCAGCAACAGCAGATTTAATGGAACCGCAACGATGCGGGTAATGACTTGATCATTCATTGCCACAGATTCGTATCCGGCAGTGATTACCCGTCTTGCGTTGATTATTCGCTAATGACCCGCTTCCGAAAGCAGGCGCTTATATTCATCGTTGTTTCTCAATACCAGTCTTCCGGCTGCAATCAGGCGATCCACGGCTTCATCGGTCAGCACAAACGAGGTTGGCAGTCGCTTGAGGTAATCCCGTTCCGCGGGGTCGGGGTGCTCGCTGAAGTTGACCTCGATGAAGTGAAAATCAACGCCCTTGCAGTCCGTGCCGGCGGATTTGCCTGCCGTTCCCTTCCCTGATCCGGCAGCCGTTCCACAAGCGGCCTCATAGGATTCCTCTTGCCAGTCCGCGAGGCGGTCTTTCAGCAGGGCCACGGTTTCAAAGCTGTAGCGCTGCAAGGGCACCGAGGTGGCGGCGCCAAGTGCCGCGGCAAACGTCGGTGACTGCATCTTCCGGCTGGATTCGATATCGAGCGCGGTTTCGGCATTGACCAGAATGATGACGACCTTGCGGGTCTTCTCCATGCCGAGCGCCTTCAGTGCCTCGTTGATGCTGTCGTAACGCAGCACGCCGTCGAGCATTGCGCGCAGGCCCAGGTTGTCGGCGAGACCGCCGTCGAAGAGATGCAGATAGGGATGGTCCTCGCGGTTTTCGAGTGCGAGCATGCTGGTGGCGAGGTTATACAGCCGGCTGCTGCGATCCTGGGTGTCCAGGGCATCACGCATCCAGGCTGGCTGCTGCCAGCCGCATTCACCCGCGTGGTTGGTGAGAGTAATCGGACTAAACAGGATCGGCACCGCCGAAGAGGCCGTCACGGCCCGGGAAACCGGCAGTTGCGCCAGGTCGCTGCAGATGATGTCGGCGTAGTTCTGGGTAAACTGGTAGCGGGTCCCCAGCGTCATCTCCGTAGCGTTGATGATGACAAAGGGTCCATGCGCCTTGATCATGTCGGCAAAAGTCGCATGGTGGAACAGGATCTCGTCATAGAGTTCGGATGCCATGTCGGCGCGGGTGTAAAAGGGTGAGAGCAGGCGGGGCCAGTTGAACGGATTGAGGACCTGGCCGGTCAGCTCTCCCTGCACATTGCGACGCAGAAAGTCATGTTCAAAATCCTTGAAAATACGATCGCCGTACAGGCCAAAATAGGCCGATGTGAAACTTCCGCCGGACACCGAGGTGATCACATCCAC
>JBAVKA010000371.1:0-2131 GCA_049688075.1 Gammaproteobacteria bacterium | reverse complement strand
CGCACCCTATGCATTTTGGGTTTACGACCTGAACGGGTGGGAGCGCAACCGATAGCTGTTAGGCACGAGGCTTCGACGGTCACCCCGTCCCACCGGCCCGGGTCCTCTACTGCAACGCCCGCGGCAGGGAAAAGGTCACTCTTTCCTGGCGTCCCTGCGACTCCACCACCACTTCCCCGCCCCAGCTGCGCAGCCGCTCGACCACGCCGTCGACCAGCGCCTGCGGGGCGGAAGCGCCGGCGGTGACGCCGATACTCTGCTTGCCCGCCACCCATTCCGCGAGGATCTCGTTCGCTTCATCGACGAGGTAAGCCGGTATGCCCTGCTTTTCCGCGATCTCGCGCAGCCGGTTGGAATTGGAACTGTTGGGTGAACCCACCACCAGAAAGACGTCGCAATTCCCGGCCAGCGCCTTGACGGCATCCTGACGGTTCTGGGTGGCATAGCAGATATCATCCTTGCGCGGTCCCTGGATTCGCGGGAACCGTTGTCTCAGGCTGTCGATAACGCACGCCGTGTCATCGACCGACAGGGTAGTCTGGGTGACGAACGCGAGATTCTCCGGGTGCATAACGTCAAGCTGCGCAACGTCTTGCGGCATCTCCACGAGGTACATGGCGCCGCCATGGGCGGTGTCGTACTGGCCCATGGTGCCTTCCACCTCCGGATGTCCCTTGTGCCCGATCAGGATGCATTCACGTCCTTCCCGCGCGTGGCGACTGACCTCGAGATGCACCTTGGTCACCAGCGGGCAGGTCGCATCGAACACGCGCAGGCCACGGCGCGCCCCTTCCTCATGCACCGACCGCGAGACGCCGTGCGCGCTGAAGATGACGGTGGCGCCGTTCGGAACCTCATCGAGTTCATTGACGAACACCGTGCCGCGCGCACGCAGCCCTTCGACGACATGGCGGTTGTGCACCACTTCATGACGGACGTAAATCGGCGCACCGAACAGTTCCAGCGCGCGATCTACGATCTCGATCGCGCGGTCGACGCCGGCGCAGAAACCACGGGGATTGGCTAACAGTATTTGCATGGGTAATTGATGACCCTATTCACCGCAGAGACGCAGAGATCGCAGAGAAAAACTTTGCTTAAAGTAAAAAAAGATCAGTACCAAATCAACTCCCGGAATCATGGCGAAATATTCTGTGCTATCAATACTTTTAACAATTATCTTTCGTAGTGTCCTCTGCGTCTCTGCGGTGAACATCACCCGTCCGCACCGCTTTCCGTCGGGATGACGTCGATGATTTCCACGTCAAAGGTAATGGCATGGCCTGCCAGCGGGTGATTGAAATCCACCTCGACGGCCGCATCGGTCACGGACAGAACGGTTCCGGGCAATTCCACGCCTCCGGTATCGGTAAAACCGATAATCAGGCCCGGTTCCAGGCTGATGTCGTCAGTGAATGCCGAGCGTGACATGGTATGTATCCTGGCAGGATCACGCAGGCCGAAGGCTTGTGCGGGATGCAGCACCAGGTGCTGGGTATCGCCCGGGCGCAGCCCGTAGAGCGCCATTTCCAGGCCGGGCAGCAGTGAGCCGTCCCCCACGGTGAAGGTATGCGGCTCACCCTCGAAGCTGCTTTCGGCGACCCTGCCGTCTTCCAGCGCAAGTGACAAATGCAGGGTGACCGTACTGCCCGCGCCGATGGCGTATTGTACCCGCGTGTTCATACCGGTCTCCTGGCCGCCACTCACTGCCTTGCCGATGCCTTATACCTGCGCCCCATGAAGGCATCCAGAATCAACAGCACCGCGCCGAGCGTGATGGCCGAATCGGCGATATTGAAGGTGGGCCAGTGCCAGGCGCCGTAGTACAGGTCGATAAAATCGATGACGTGACCGTAGAGCACCCGGTCGACCAGGTTACCCGCCGCCCCGCCGAGGACCAGCGCCAGTGCCAGCGCCAGGCGACCCTGCCCCCTGGGGAGTCGCCGCAGCCAGGCCACGAGCACGCCGATAATCAGCACGGCAAGCCCGGAGAAAAACCAGCGTTGCCAGCCGGAGGCATCGCTCAGAAAGCTGAAGGCCGCGCCCGGATTATAGGCCTTGCGCAGGGCGAGGAACGGCAGCAGCGGGACGGCGTCGTGCGGACCCAGCAGGGCGTCGGCGAACCATTTGC
>JBAVKA010000370.1:0-4845 GCA_049688075.1 Gammaproteobacteria bacterium | reverse complement strand
GGTCTTCACAGGCCTGGCGTTGCGCATCGGAATTGACGTCTGACTGCGGAGCCTCCAGCACCAGGGTGGCGACCGGGACAAAGGGAGTCTCGACCTCGTCCCAGAAGGAGGTAGCGTCCTCCAGGTCCGTCACGTCTTCGGCATAGCGCACCTGTAGCATGAAGTCGAAGACGACTGCTTCGCACTCGGCCATGCGCGCCGTCAAGGCCTCGTTGAGGTAGTCGCAGGGGACCGGGTCGACCGGGACGGTCTGCGGCTCGGGGGCCACACGGGGTTGAGCGCTGAAACGCATCACCTGTCCCTGGCGAATTACAAATTATCGCCCGATGACAAACACCTTGCCAATATTGTTACCGGAGGCAACCTTCCCTACTCTACCCTGCCATGAAGGACCTCCTGGTGCTACTCGCCCATCTATTGACAACACACGCCAGACTCCTGGGACCGGGCGGGGCCAGGGCCATCGTCGCCGACAGCCTACTTATGAAACAGCAACTCCTGATCGTTAACCGGTCTCGGCGACGTGCACCCAATCTGACACCAATTGACCGGGTGCTGCTCGGCTTCTGGTCGCTGTTTCTCAATCCACACCACATTCAGCGAGCAGCGGTCATTCTCAGGCCATCGACACTTTTGAAATTTCACGACATGCTCAAGAAACGCAAATATCGACTGCTGTACACCTCAAGCAGAACAGGAAAACCCGGCCCCAAAGGTCCGTCGCAAAAACTGATCGAAACCATCGTCGAATTAAAACGACGCAATCCACGGTTTGGTTATCCACGGATTGCGCAACAGATCAATAAGGCCTTTGGAATCAATATCGATAAAGATGTGGTCCGGCGTATCCTTGCCATCCATTACCGGCCTGAATCTGGTGGCGGCGGGCCCTCCTGGCTGACCTTCCTCGGACACACGAAAGACAGCCTCTGGAGTATTGACCTGTTTCGGTGCGAATCCATCTTGTTACAGAGCCACTGGGTACTTGTGGTCATGGATCAGTTTACGCGCCGCATCATTGACTTTGGCGTCTATGCCGGCGATGTGAATGGTGTCGCTTTGTGTCGGATGTTCAACTCTGCCATCTCAACCAAAGGAGTCCCGAAAGACCTCAGCTCTGATAACGATCCGCTATTCCTGTATCACCAATGGCAAGCAAAACTGAGGATACTCGGTGCAGATGAAGTCAAGACGATCCCGTATACACCACTATCGCATCCCTTTGTCGAACGGCTGATTGGAACCATTCGTCGCGAATCTCTTGACCAGACACTCTTCTGGAATGCCAGTGACCTGGAGCGGAAGCTGGCTGATTTTGGCCAGTATTACAACTCATACCGTGTACATACTGCACTTGAGGGGGATTTACCGTCAGAAATCTCCGGTGAAGCTACCATCCACCCACCGCGCTGATCTCGGCAATTTTTGTTGGAAATCTCACTGTCGCGGCCTTTATCATGTGCCTATAGCCGCCTGAGCAACAATTCGCCATACACAGAGGCCCCAATCTTACTTGAACTCCAGGATGCCCTTGTCCCACATCTCGGGTGCCTCGAACCCAAGCAGGTTCACGGTTGTTGCGGCCAGATTGCTCAGGCCGAATTCGGTATCGCCGCGCAGGGCGATGGAACTATCCGGGCCGTTGTTGTACAAGATAAACGGCACCGAGTTCAGCGTGTGACTGGTCTTGGCCTTGAAACTCCCATCCTCCTTGGTCTTCGGCTGGCCGGTTTTCTTGTCGAGCTCGAACATCTCATCAGCATTGCCGTGATCGGCTGTGACCATGGCGACCCCGCCCAGTTCGTCCACCACGGGCAGTAGTCGTCCAAGTGCCAAGTCGACTGCTTCCACGGCGATGATAGCCGCCTGATAAATCCCGGTATGACCCACCATGTCGGCGTTAGCGTAGTTGACCCGCGCGAACCGGTACTTGCCCGACCGGAGCTGACGGATCAGTTCATCCGTGACCTCAGCGGACTTCATCCAGGGCCGTTCCTCGAACGGAACGAGGTCGGAGGGGACTTCGATATAGGTCTCCAGGTTGTCGTCGAATTTGCCACTCCTGTTTCCATTCCAGAAGTAGGTTACGTGACCGTATTTCTGAGTCTCCGCGATGGCGAGCTGCGTGATGCCCTCTGAGCAAAGGTACTCACCCATCGTATGCTTAATGGCCGGAGGCGCCACGAGGAACCGTTTCGGGATCAAGAGTTCCCCGTCGTATTGCAGCATCCCGGAATAGGTGACCTTGGGATAGCGAACCCGGTCGAATTCCTTGAACTCCCGTTCCTCGAACGCCCTGCTGATCTCGATGGCCCGATCGCCCCGGAAATTGAAGAAAACCACGCTGTCATTATCCACGATCCTGCCGACGGGCTCACCGTTTCTGGCGATGACGAAGGGGGGAAGGTCCTGGTCGATCACCCGGCCCGGGCTTTCCTCGCGCAACCCCTTGATGGCCTGGGAGGCCGATTCGAAATAAGGTGCCTCCCCGAGCACATGTGTGTGCCAACCTTTCTCGACCATCCGCCAGTTTGCCTGGTAACGGTCCATCGTGATGTTCATTCGGCCCCCGCCGCTGGCGATCTGCGCATCGAAACCGTCATCCCTCAATTCTGACAAAAACGCCTCGAAGGGTTCCACGTAATCCAGGGCAGAGGTCTCCGGCACATCGCGTCCGTCGAGGAGGATGTGGACCCGGACACGTTTCTGCTGTTCTTGCTTCGCGTGGAGGATCAGGGCCTTCAAGTGGTCAATGTGAGAGTGCACGTTGCCGTCGGAGAATAACCCGATGAAATGCAGGGTGGAGTCGTGAGCCTTTGCATTCTCGATAATGTCCTTCCATGCCTGCCCGCGAAACAGATCTCCCGAAGTGATAGCGTCGTTAACCAGCGAGGCCCCTTGTCTGTAGACCTGCCCCGCGCCGATAGCGTTATGCCCCACTTCCGAATTGCCCATGTCGCCGTCGCCGGGCATCCCCACGGCCGTCCCGTGGGCCTTCAAGACGATGTGCGGGTACTGGGCGAACAATCGATCCAGCACCGGGGTGTAGGCATCATAGATGGCGTTTCCAGTGCGATTTGAGGTCACGCCGAACCCATCAAGGATGATGGTGACTATCGGACCTTCGATCCCGCGGAAACCGGGGTGTTTCTTGAGCATGTCATCTCTCCGGCTGAAATGCCCCTTGCGCCTTTGCGGCTCGCCAGGGGCAGCAGATCCCGAATCATATCCCAGTTGACGGCGGTATATCACTCACGCCCGAAACCGACCACGGACTTGCCATTGTTGCGCGAATACCACAAGAGCAGGGGGTTGCGCCAGGGTAGCCAGGCGGCGGAAGAAGCATGCTGGTACAGCCTAAAGATGTGCGAGCCGCAGCCCCTGCCGGCCTGTGGTGGGCGTATAGAGACCCAGCAGAGATGGTGATCAACCCTGCCGGCAAGACCAGCCCGTCCCCATCTCTTGCCGACACATATGCCGAGCAACACCCCTGCGGGGAATTTACCGCGACGGCACGACCCATGTGATCTTCGAGCCACTCGACTTCATCGCCCGGCTGGCGGCTTTGGTGCCCAAGCCCCGGGTCAACCTGACGCGCTTCCACGGCGTGTTCGCGCCCAACATCAAACACCGGGCGCGGGTGACGCCGGCGGCGAGAGGCAAGGGCGCCAAACCCAAGCCATCCGATGAGGAACAAGAGAAAACGCCGGCTCAACGCCGGGTTGCCATGACCTGGGCGCAGCGCCTGAAGCGGGTGTTCCACATCGACATCGTGACGTGCCGCTCCTGCGGCAGGGCGGTCAGGATCATCGCCTGCATCGAAGACCCGATGGTGATCAAGAAGATCCTGGCGCACCTTGATCGGAAGGATGCCCCGCAGGAATCGGGCCTGTTGCCGGAATGGCGGGCGCCGCCTGCCGGTCTGTTCGGCTGACGTTATCACCCCCCTCGTTCAACCGAGGTTGCTGTGCTGGGCACGGCAGGGTTTCAGTTGCCCTGACGCCGGGCAGTGGCAGGTGGCGAAGGAGAATTTTTTGAGGGTGATGACTGAATTGGGCAGGATTTCGCGGTGGCAACAGGGCGCATGGTTCTTCACCACTCGTGAATTATCCGTTTACCATGAAATAAAAGGGTGTTTATTATTACTATACTCCCGATTCAGGCGATATCGGTCTAACCTGCGTCTGAGGGCATTGAGCGTCGCCGTAAATCGGCAACCGCCAGCGGGCCGAATTGGAGCGGCGCCGCCGATCGATCCAAAATCCGACCGACCCTGGAGCGTAATTAATGAATCGGGGTATGATCCTCGCAGAAACGACGCGGGCGGCCTGCCTCTTGCGCAGCGTCATCACGCACGGTCTTAACATCGGAGCACATTGATTCAGGAGTCACCCCTCATTATGGAAGCGACAACCGAAGCCAAAAGCCCATTCAGACAATATGTCGTTTCCTTCCGCGAAGGCGACGGTCACAACAAGAAGCTGCTCGGCGGCAAGGGCGCCAACCTGTGCGAAATGACCCAGATCGGCCTCAATGTGCCGCCTGGCTTCGTCATCAGCACCGATGCCTGCCTGGCCTACCTGGACTCCCCGGACCGCACCCCGCCGGACGGGATGGGCGACCAGGTGCAGCAGCAGATCCGGGACCTGGAGCAGGCGACCCGCAAGGGCTTCGGTGACCCGAAAAATCCCTTGCTGGTATCGGTGCGCTCGGGTTCAGCGATGTCCATGCCCGGCATGATGGACACCATCCTCAACCTCGGCCTGAATTCCGAAACCCTTGCCGGTCTAATCCGGCAAACTGGCAACGAGCGCTTTGGCTACGACGCCTACCGCCGCTTCATTC
>JBAVKA010000369.1:0-3458 GCA_049688075.1 Gammaproteobacteria bacterium | reverse complement strand
CTCCGCTTCGTGACGCTGCCCGTAGTCGAGGCTCAGCGCATGGCAGGCATAGCCCTGCTCCACGGCGAGCGCAAGCACGGTCGCGGAATCCAGTCCGCCTGACAGGAGCACGACGGCTTCGGGCATGGCGTTACGCATCCTGAACAGTGTCCATACGTAAAGAAACAAAACACGCCGCGAAGGCGCCAGGAACGCAAAGCTTTTTGATTGGTTGTGCAGACAAGTTTCTTCGCGAACTTCGCGTCTTTGTGCTGAAAAGGGTGTTTATGGTTGAAAAACAACGATGATTCATGTCGAGAAAATCCAGTCCTGAGCGCCACGGATCACCGACCCCGTGCGTTGCCCCACAGTTGCTTGTGCAGCTGCAGCTGCAGGCGCACCGGCAGACGATCCTCGAGGATCCACTCCGCCAGCTCTGCGGGATCCTGCTGCCCGTGGCTGGGCGAGAACAGGATTTCACAAATCGCATCCAGCCGCTGTCGGCCGATGAGTTCCCGCGCCCACTGGTAATCCTCGCGATCGCAGATGACGAACTTGACCTGATCGCGGCGGCCCAGCGCACCGAGATTCTCGTAGCGGTTGCGGTCCACCTCGCCCGATCCGGGTGTCTTCAGGTCCATGACCTTGACCACCCGCGGATCGACCGCGTCAACGGCCAGCGCCCCGCTGGTCTCGAGCGAGACCGTGTACCCGGCATCACAGAGCACCCGCAGCAGCGTGAGGCAGTTCCGCTGCGCCAGCGGCTCGCCGCCGGTCACGGTCACATAGCGAGGCCGGTAACCGGCGACGCGCTCCAGGATTTCCGCCAGTTCCATCCATTCGCCGCCCGTGAAGGCGTAGTCGGTATCGCAGTAGCCGCAGCGCAGCGGGCAACCCGTCAGGCGGATGAACACCGTCGGGCAGCCCGAGGTGAGCGACTCGCCCTGCAGGGAATGGAAGATTTCCGTGATCCGCAGGCGATTCGCAGCGGCGGTGGATGAGGCGTCAGTCGGCATTGATCGGGCATTCATCGCGACTGGGTGAAGCGTGGAGATAACATCGGATGCGATGATTCAATCGAAAACATCCCGGGAAAATCCAAATCTATCCCGTGAAGGAGCGGGCTCTTGTGCCCTTCGGGTATGCCCGCGAATGGTCGGTTGAATACTCAACGTGTTCGCGGACGAGCCCGCTCCTGCAATTATCCGTCAACTAATGCCCTTCCTTCTTCATGCGCTGCAGCCGATCATCGGCCAGGCGGGCCTCGGTGCTGCCCGGATAGCCGGTGAGCAGGCTGTTCAACTCCTGGCGGGCCGCGGCCCAGTCCTTTTGTTCGTAATAGATATAGCCGATTTTCAGCCGGGCGCCCGGGACCTTCGGACTCACCGGATAGGACCCGACCAGCTGCTTGAACGCCGCCAGGGAGCGATCGAAATCCCGGGTGACATAATAGGTCTCGCCCAGCCAGTAATAGGCATTATCGGAATAGACACTGCCCGGGTACGCCTCCAGGAACCGGTTAAAGGCGGTGGCCGCCTCGATATAACGGCCCTCGCGGAGTATCGCCAGCGCCTTTTCGTATTCAGCCTGCTGTTCCGCCGTGTTGGCGGGAGCCTCTGCGGGCGCCGGAGCCACCGGGGGCGGGGCGATGGTCACGGGCGGTGTCGCAGCCGGCGAAGGCGTCTCGTATGAGGGTGGCACCTGGTACGGGGATGGCGTCTCGTATGAGGGTGACGCCTGATACGAGGGTGGCGTTTCGTACGAGGGTGACGCCTGATACGAGGGTGGCGCCGAAACGTCCGCCTCCCCGGGAACAGGCATTACGCCCGCCGCGCCTGCGGGCTGCTCCGGTTCCAGCTGCCGCAGACGCCGGTCAATATCCAGGTACAGGTCCTTCTGCCGGCGCTGCATGTCTTCCAGCCGATGGTTCTGGACTTCGATATCGCCACGCAGCTGCTGGACATCGTTCTGCAGCTTCTCGAGCTGGTTCAGCAGGTCGATCAGGCCGCGGCCTTCGAGCTGGCGTTCGATGCGATCGAGTCGTTCCGAGGTCGACAGATTACTGGCCGAATGGACCGGAGACACCAGCGCGGCGGCGAACACCGCCGCACCGAACCTTGTCAGGTAACCGCGGCAACGCATATCAATAACCGACATAGACGATCTCGACACGACGGTTCAGCCGGTAGGCCGCCTCGCTATGCCCTTCCGCCGCCGGTTTTTCCTCACCGTAACTGACGACGGTGATCTGCTGCGCCGGCACGCCCTGCAACTCGAAGGCCCGCTTAACCGCCTGGCCACGGCGGTCACCCAGACCGATGTTGTACTCGGGCGAGCCGCGTTCGTCCGCGTGCCCTTCCAGGGTCACCATCTGCTCGGGGTGGTCGTTGAGATAAGTCGCATGCGCGGTAATCAGATCCTGGTCTTCCGGCAGGATGATGTCGCTGTCGTACTCGAAGTAGATGACACGGCGCGACAGCGGGCTGTTCGGATCGGTCAGCGCAGCGCCCGCATAGGACGAGGTGCCGGCCGCCCCGCTGGTCATCGCGCCGCCGCCGCTACCACCCATGCTTTGATCCACTACCTCGGCGCCGCCGTCTTTTTTGGCGGCGGTACTGCAACCGGCCAGCAGGGCGACCAGCGCCAGGGTGATGAACGTGTTGAGCTGAAGTTTCATTGCATTGTTCTCCTGAGTGTTAAAAGATATTCCAGAACGTTGTCGGGCGCAGGTGGTGCCAGCGAGCATGCCAGGAGAGCCGGAACAGGGTTCCGCAATTCCGCTGCGCAGGACGGTGCAGGGCAGCGGGGAATCGGGGAACGATGAGAGCCCTCCCTTAAGCGCTGTAGATTAATCCCAAGTCCGTCAGACTCCTAGTGTTGAATGGATCCCTGTCACCGCTGATAGGGGGACCAGACCGGTGCACGCACATTACCCGCCTGCAATGACAGCCGCTGACGGAAACGTCCGTCCGTGGACACGGCCGCCAGCACACCCCGGTTGCCCGCCTCGGTGGCATAGATAATCATGCTGCCATTCGGCGAGAAACTGGGCGATTCATCGAGGCTCCCGTCCGTCAGGACCCGGAACAGACCCGAGTCGATGTCGAGCACGGCAATGCGGTAGGTGCCGTTCTCCCCATGGACCATGGCAAGCTTGCGTCCGTCGGGCGAAAAATCGGCCCCGGCATTGTATTTGCCGTCAAACGTCAGGCGCTGCGGCTGCCCGCCCCAGGCGGCAATCCGGTAGAGCTGCGGGGAACCGCCGCGGTCGGAGGTAAACACGATGCTCTTGCCGTCCGGAGACCAGACCGGTTCGGTATCGATGGCGGGACTGTTGGTGAGTCGCTTGAGAGCCTTCGAATTCAGCTCCATGACGTAGATTTCCGGGTTGCCATCCTGCGAGAGGGTCAATGCCAGGCGTTGTCCGTCCGGTGACCAGGCGGGTGCCCCGTTGATGCCCTTGAAGGAGGCGACCTTGC
>JBAVKA010000368.1:0-7290 GCA_049688075.1 Gammaproteobacteria bacterium | reverse complement strand
CGGATCGAACAGACTGATGCGGCTGCCGTCGATAGACTTGTCAAAATTGAATACCTTGAGTCCGGCGTGCAGGCTGGCATTGATGAAATTCCAGCCGGCGTGCCGGGGTGTCACGCTTTCCTTTGCCTGCAGGGGTTCCAGCGAGTGAAACCGCTCATTATCCGGGGCAGGCTCCATGTTCACGACCGGCTTGATTACTTCAACGGCCTGGGTGAGCGGGTGGCCAAACTCGGGTTTGCCCAGGGCCGCATAGTGTCGCAGGTCTACGAGAAGGCAGCCATCGTCCAGGCCAAACCATCCCGATTTGTCCCATATAACCGTTCCGGTTACCAGAAAATCATGGTT
The DNA here is from genome assembly GCA_049688075.1 of Gammaproteobacteria bacterium. GTDB lineage: Bacteria > Pseudomonadota > Gammaproteobacteria > UBA9214 > UBA9214 > CAVQCA01. The sequence continues at coordinate 6,945 of JBAVKA010000368.1, read as the reverse complement.
ATGAATCCACTGACTGAGGGCGGTCTGGAAATCGACCTGTTCCCAATGCGCGGGGATCCAGGTTTCGCCGATTACGTGTCCATATGATTGTACGAGACAGTGGCTGTAACCGAGTTGCAGAGCCTCGCTGAGTAACTTATCGAGTGAATCATTTTCCAGGATGACGTCGTGGTAGCCAAAACGCGACCAGGAAATCGTGAAATTGCGGAATTTCTCTGCCAGTCGATTCCCGGGAATCCTGCTGGAGGTATCCAGCAAGCCGAATGCAACACCTTCAATATACATAGATTCCCCACCATCCTGTCAGCAATTTTTCATTTATCCATCTGCAGCAACTGCATTATCGAGAACCAGGCGACCCCATACCAGCATGTCATCTCCAATCCGTTCATATTCAACATCGGTCAAACAGGGTCTGGAAGTGGGCCGCACACAGTTAAGAGTTTCAACCGCGCGGACGCCGCTTCGTCCAAAAAATTTGGGCGCGATGGTCAGCACCAGTTGGTCCCCCAGGCTTTCAGCCAGTACGCTGGAGATTACTTTTGCACCGCCTTCGATCATCAGGGAGTTGACATTCTGCTCCCGCAACCAGCGAAACAGTTCAGTCAGCAGTATCCCGCCGCCACCTGCTTCGGGAATTCGAATTACCCTGGCGCCTGCTTTGACCAGTTTCGATTCGCGCTCGTAGCTGGCTCCCGGCAATGTAGCAATTATTACCTGTTTTTCGATTTGCTGAAGCAGTTTTGCGTGTGGCGGGGTCCTGAGTTGTGAGTCGAGAACAACCGGTATCGGGTTTTCACCATCCACGTGACGGACAGTCAAGCTGGGGTCATCGACGAGAACGGTGTTAATCCCCACAAGAATGGCATTGTGCATGGCCCGCAGTTGATGTGTTATCAATATGGACTGATTACCACTGATTGCGGTCGGTCTCCCTTTATTGGCGGAGATGCAACCGTCCAGGCTTTGTGCGTACGAAAGAGTGACGGCGGGACGCGGGATTTCCCGTTCCTTCCGCTCTGCCCTGGCTAGCGTTTCCCTGACGGATCGGATAATAGCGGATTCATTGACAGCGCTGTTCATTAATCCCGGCCGCAAGAACAGGCGTTCTCGGTTTTCGATATGCTGGACTGGCTCAATACAGATGATTCATTTTTTCTCTTTTGATATTGATATAGCCCCTGTTGTGGTCATTGGGCTCGATAATGATGGGGATCCGGCGCCTGATTTTGATGCCATATTTCTGTAATTCATCAAGTTTCAGTGGGTTGTTTGTAATGAGGTTGATGGATTTGACTTTGAAGGCATCGAGAATTTTCCCCGCTATCTCGTAGGTTCGCTGATCAATCCCGAGACCAAGGTCAGTATTGGCTTCAATGGTATCCCGTCCTGCATCCTGCAAGGCATAGGCACGGATCTTATTGAAAAGGCCGATTCCACGGCCCTCCTGTCGCAGGTAGATGACCATCCCGATTCCGCGCTTTTCGATGTAGTCCAGTGCCCATGCAAGCTGCTCGTTGCAGTCGCACTTCAGTGAACGAAACACTTCGCTTGTCATGCATTCCGAATGTACCCGAACATCCAGGTTGTCTGCATCTAGCACCGTTCCTTTGTACAGGACTACGTGTTCCATGCCTAATTCATCCTTGGCGACACGCATCAGGAATTCTCCATGGCTGGTAGGTAACCTGGCAGACTCGGTGAATGTAATTCCAGAATCATTCTTCATAGATAGTGCACCACAAGATCTTAAAGTTAACTTGGCAGACTCGTTTAATGAAATTTCAAAATTATTCTTCATGGGCATCAATAAGATAATTTATTGTTTTTTTGATAACACTTGTATATGTATTCTTTATATTTAACATTATCGTCAATATGATTAATATACAATTAAAATTTTTTCAATTAGCCTTCATTAAGAAGGACAGTTGTTTATAGCAATTTGATCTGTATATGGTAACTATCTGAAAGTGATAGGATTATTCTCATGAGACCCGATGGAGTCACGATAGGGATTTGCTGCGAAATCTGTGTTTACACAATTTGACGAACGGCGAAGCTCGATTCATCAAGGACGAGCGGTGGTCTCAGCCAGCTTAAGGCGAACAATCATCGAGCTTAAGGCGATCGTCCTGCCCGCTTTGCTGATGCTATTGCTGTTGCAGGGGCCGGCTTTCGGAAGGGCTGCGGATGCCGCTGGACGTGTAAGCGATGCGCCACTCAACGTCGAGCCTCCCTTCCATGAAGGAACCCGGCTCGCGGCTGGTGCCGTGGATCCCGGAGCGTCCTGGCTTGCCGCTGCCCGACGTTACATCACCCTGCGCGAGTATCACGCCAGCCTCAACGCAATGGGTCTGCAGGCGCCCAGTCGCCGCCATGCGTTTCGTACCTACTTCGAGCCGACGGGCATCCTGGTCGTGGACCGCGTTGCCGAAGGCAGTCCGCAGCTGCTCGCCTTGCGACTCGTGCAAATGGGGCGGGCGAATTCCCTTGCGCCCGTCGTGCCCGGCAAGATTACAAATCATGGTGCCAGGGTCGAGGTTCAACGTGGATCTTTCCTTGAGTGGTATGTGAACAGTCCCGCCGGCCTGGAGCAGGGATTCACCCTGTCGAAACGCGTCGAAGGCGAAGGCACCCTGGTGTTCGCTCTCTCACTCGAAGGCGCCGAGGCCTCGTTGAGTGGCGGGGCAGCGCGAATTGTGACGGCGACAGGGCGCCAGCTCACCTACGGACAGCTGAATGCAGTCGATGCTGCGGGAGTTCCACTGCCGGTGGAGCTGTCGGTGCCGTCCGCTCGCCGTATACAGCTCCGTGTGCATGACACGAACGCTGTCTACCCCATCGTGATCGATCCATTGTTGGCGGCCGACGCAGACGCGCAGCTCGAATCCGACCAGCGCGACGCCCTGTTTGGCTTTTCCGTCGCCGGTGCGGGCGACGTCAACGGCGACGGCTACGACGACGTGATCGTCGGTGCCTGGAGGTACGATGCGGGCGAGACCGACGAAGGCGCGGCCTTCATCTTCCACGGCAGCGCCACCGGCATTGCCGACGCCACCCCCGCCACTGCGCACACCCGGCTCGAATCCGACCAGGCGGGTGCCGAGATGGGGGAATACGTGGCCGGCGCGGGCGACGTCAACGGCGACGGCTACGACGACGTCATCGTCGGGTCCTGGCATTATGATGCGGGCGAGACCGACGAAGGCGCGGCCTTCGTGTTCTATGGCAGCGCGGCAGGCATCGCCAACGGCACTCCCGCCACAACCAGAACCCGGCTCGAAGGCGACCAGGCAGACGCCGAATTCGGCGTCAATGTAGGTGCTGCGGGCGACATCAACGGCGACGGTTACGACGACGTCATCGTCGGTGCCCCGCATTATGACGCGGGCGAGACCGACGAAGGTGCGGCCTTCATCTTCCTAGGCAGCGCGGCAGGCATCGCCAACGCTACTCCCGCCACGGCCCGGACCCGGTTTACAGGTGAGCAGGCGGGCGCCCAGATGGGCAACTCGGTGGCTGGCGCGGGTGACGTCAACGGCGACGGTTTCGCCGACGTGATCGTCGGAGCGCATACCCTTGACGCGGGCGAGACCGACGAAGGCGCGGCCTTCGTGTTCTATGGCAGTGCAGCAGGCATCGCCGATGGCACTCCCGCCACGGCCCGGACCCGGCTCGAAGGCAATCAGGCGGAGGCCTGGATGGGGGTCAGCGTGGGCGGAGCGGGTGATGTCAACGGCGACGGCTTCGACGACGTGATCGTCGGGGCCCGGCGCTACGACGCGGGCGAGACCGACGAAGGTGTGGCCTTCATCTTCCACGGGAGCGCGGCAGGCATCGCCGACGGCACTCCCGCCACGGCCCGGACCCGGATCGCAGGTGACCAGGCGGGCGCCTGGATGGGCCACTCGGTGGACGGGGTGGGTGATGTCAACGGCGACGGCTACGACGACGTCATCGTCGGGGCTATGCGTTATGACACCGATGCGTCGTTCATGGGATGGGGGCGGCACCTTCTGAACGATAAGTCGGACGAGGGCGCCGCATTCCTGTTCCTCGGCAGTGCCTCCGGTATAGAGGACGCCAGTCCCGCCACCGCCTATGCAGTATTTGAGAACGATCAGGCGAACGCCAATATGGGCTACGGCGCGTCCGGCGCAGGCGACGTCAATGGCGACGGCTACGACGACGTCATCGTCGGGGCGTACCATTACAGCTGCGGCCAGAAAAACGAGGGGGCGGCCTTCGTGTTTCTGGGCGGCAACCTGAGCGAGTCAGGCAGTGCAAGCCTGAAGGCCGGATCGCTTCGTGACAGCTGCAGACCCCTTCCTCTGGAGTTCTCCGTTAAAAAGGTCGCAGCCGCGTTCATAGTTCTCATCGGTGGTGCGGGTCTCATCGTACTACTTCTGAGACGCCGGGGAAGTTCGAGGAAGCCTTCTTCCTGACGGCGCCGCCGCCGGTCTACGTCTTGATGACGGCTATCTATTGGTATTACGAGGCGAGTGACGCGTTACCGTGGTATATGCTCACCGCATTACCCGTAACGTCTGCATGAATTCACAACGGTCTTTACAGTTTGTCCACACCCTGCCGGCCACCTGCCATTCGCTAACGTGCGGACAAGCACTAACGGAAATTAGCCACATTTGAAGAACGTCGGCATTTCAGAACACAGATCCAGACCTGCGTTGTCAACCGCGCTATGCCTGTACCGTTCCAGGCCGGCATTGCGCGCGATTCGAGGATACTCGGGGATAATTTCATAAATGACAATGAGCACAGATCGCAAAGAGAAGGGTTCGGCTGGATGAAGTGGCCAGTACGCGCGCTGGTGCTGGTGGCGGTGTTGCTGCTCGGGCCGTTGGGCGTCATGGCATTCGGGAACCTGGATCTGGACACCCCCTGGCGCGAGGCCAGCCGCGCCAGCAGCGGTCAGGCGCCGAATCCCAGGCAGGAACCGGCCGCGCTGGTGTTGGTGTACGGCGCGCGTGCGCACGGTTGGCGGGGCGCGTTCGCTATCCACAGCTGGATTGCCACCAAGCGGCTCGATGACGCGCAATACACGGTCTATCAGGCGACCGCATGGGGCCATCCGGTGGTGGTGGCACAGCGTGGCCCAGCCGACCTGCTGTGGTACGGTGCGCAACCCGAGCTGTTGCTGGAACGACGCGGACCAGGCGTCGACGCGCTCATCGACCTCATCGAGGCTGCGGTGGCGATTTACCCTTACGCAAACGAATATCGGGTATGGCCGGGTCCCAACAGCAACACCTTTACTGCATTCGTGGCGCGGCGGGTGCCCGAGCTGGGGCTTGATTTGCCTCCCACCGCGATTGGCAAGGATTACTTGCCGGACGGGCAGGTGATCGACCGCATGCCCAGCGGCACCGGCTGGCAGGTCTCTGTATACGGACTACTGGGCCTCGGCCTGGCCCGGGAGGAGGGGATCGAACTGAACATTCTCGGTCTGGCTACAGGCTTCGATTTCAATGATCGCGCCTTGCGCCTGCCCGGCATCGGCTTGCTCAGTATGTTACCGCGCGGATAACACCCAGCCTGGAGCTGGCCACAAGCGCAAGCGACGTGGACGGACTGTGCTGCTGCGTTGTTTTTCGGAAACCGTTAAACGTCCTGAAATCGCATGCTGACGCATCAGTAACTGTGTTGGTCTTCAAAAGCACCCGGTTACGGTTCGCTTCGGAAAGAAAAACCCGTTTGCTCCGAAAAGACGGTAACGAAACCGGAACACCAGAGGTTTGCGTTGGTATTCAAGCCCCGAGTTGCCTTGGAGCACCCACTCCCTGGTGAACCGCCGGCTTACCTCCCGCCCTGCCTGACCGCATCACTCTCAGTATCTGCATGATTGGCCGGGTTTCCCAGCTGAAATTCTTTAAGGTTGCTCAATCCGTCTCCATTCTTGTCGAGACCTGCATCAGCCGGGTCCAGAGGATCCAGCTGGTTTTCGATCTCGTATTCGTCAGTCATGCCATCGTTGTCATCATCATCATCGCAAAGGTCTCCTGCGCTGTCACCGTCAGTATTCAGTTGGCTGCCGACGGCATTGCCGGGAATGAGGGGCCCGTTCGGGACCAGTTTGCAATTGTCCTTGTAATCAGGGATTCCGTCGGCGTCTGTGTCAAGTGGGTACAAGCCCGGGATTCTCTCGCTTCGATAGACCTGTAGTCGGGCACGGGATGCCGGATCATAGACCAGTATGTCGAAGACCTCTTCCGCCGGTGTATCGTGCGTTACTTCAATAATCCGTGTAGAGACATCGCCCAGGCCCAGATCGGAATTGCGTTTGCCGCCGGTAAAACTGGTTCCGCCAAATGTGATCAAAACGTTACCGGTTGTTTTCATCCAGTTCGCGTCGCCAATCCATCCTGCATACAAGGGTTTCGCCATATTCTTTCCATACTCCCAGACTTGCCGTACTTCCATGTTGTGCTCGTCAATCGCGTATTCGACTGCCCGGCTGTAGTTCTTGCTGTCCGGCGTCTTGATAGTGCCATCGAAAGGGCTGGCACGGTAGTTGCCATTGTCGAAAAACAGAATTGTTCCCGAGGGAGTAATGGTCGGAGCATGCTGGTGATATTGCCACTCGAAGGGTTCGCCAACCGGAGTGAGGAGGAATGGTTGAAACTTCGATGACCAGTTGGCGTGTGGCCCCAGAATCCATTTCAAATCACCCGTCGATCGGGAAAATTTCACCACTGCGTCCTGTTGCCGGAGCGATATAATGATCGAATCGTCACGCGGATCGTTAATAACGGCATTCACATGTGCCCAGTCATAACCAAGGGGGCCCAGGGTCGGGGGACGCTTTGTGAATGAGTCATATCCGATCCGGGTTGTATCGAGCAGGTCTACCAGAGACCAGATGTGCAGAAGCTTTCCTTCCCGGTCGAATTCGACTATCGGGTTATCTTCCACCTCGGCAGT
>JBAVKA010000367.1:0-2049 GCA_049688075.1 Gammaproteobacteria bacterium | reverse complement strand
GTCCAGACACCGTCCTTGCCGATCTCGCGGTTGTAGTTGTTTGCGAAGTCCGGTAGCCAGCCCTCGTTCAGCACCGTACCCATCGCAATGAGGCTCGCGCCCCAGGCCGCGCCGGTAAGGTAGCGTCGTTTCGCGGGTTCCACAGCGGAAGTCAGCCAGCGCACCGGCCAGCCGGTCAGTCCCACCAGCGCGTACACCAGCAGCGTGCCGAGGCCGAGGCTGCCGAGGATAAGCGGCATCGGGTACGATTCGCGGATGTTGCCGACCACCTCGTGCGTGTACACCAGGTAGTCGACGGCGATGAAATTGAAGCGTACGCCGAATTCGTCCCAAAAGAGCCACTCCGCCACCGCATCGAACAGCAGCAGGTAGATGACCGCCAGCGCCAGCACGTGCATCACGGCCCGTCCCCACCTCCGCGCGAAAAACCGCGCCGGCAGCAGGGTCAGCAGCACCACCAGCGGCAGCGCAAACCATGCCGACGCCCCGACATCGAAAAGCAGGCCACAGCCGAATGCGGCCAGAAGACTCGCATCCCAGGTCACGTCATGCGCGGCCTTCACGAGCAGCGCGCAGCGGGTGAACAGCGTCAGTGCAAGATATACAACGAGAAACAGCACTACACCACCGTGCCTTCGCTCTAGCAGGCGGTGGAACCCGTTGCGGACGGACGAGACGGCTGCGAGGCTATACTCAGAGGACATCAATACGATTGGACACAGGTATCGGGCTGGCCAGGAAGTGGCCGCCGCCGGCGTCGGTAGTGTGAACCCGCCGCCTGCCCGAGTGCAAGCGGGAGTCGGTAAGCCGGCTCAGGAGTGGCTGAAAGCAATACAGGCAAAGACAGGCACGAGACGGACGTGCCGGAACCGGCGCACTGGGGCGACTGGCAATAAACTCGCGCTCCTTCAGCGCCTTCAGGCACTGGCCGCTGGTGCAGATCATCAATCCGCGGATTTTACTCGTGCTAAAAAGGGGTCGGATACATCTCTTGGAGGACCGGGTACTTGAGATGGTCTGCCAGAAAATGTATCCGGCCCCATTTATCTCTATTTCAATTCATACCCAGTGCAGCTTGTACTTTCTTCAGCGCGTCGAGGTTTTGTTGCAGTCCGCTAACGTTTTTCTCCATGTCAGTTATTGTCGTACCGAGTTGGGCTACGCTTCCGAGCGTACCTCCGCTTCCCTCTGCTTTTTTGAGCATCTCTCCGCCCAAACTTCCCAGATCAGCATTCGCGTTTTGTTGAGTCATCGAACCGCAGAGGAAGCCTACCGAGAAAATTGCCGCCACGAACCCAATGCGCATACTGTGCAAAACAGTCTTACTTGACATAATGAGACTCCTCCTTTGTTGGTGATACAGTCCTTCGATTTCCCATCATTATGGACAGGAATCTGTATCAATACTGATGAGCATAAGATACAAAGAGTGATTGTGAGTATAGGCCATTTCTGCCTGGGGCGAGGACGTCTTCTCCAGTTGCTTAGCATGCCCTTGTCACCGTGCTGTCCCTACCACCCCGCCGGAGGGATGCGCCTCAACAGTCAGTCTGCGACGCACCCTGCTGCCTTCGCTCGACCAAAGAGAGCTCGGCCTCCAGGACTATTTTGTCGGGGCCACCCGTGGATTCACTCGCGTTACGGCCCGGTGACTCACTCACCATCCTGACGATGGCTTTGTCAGTCAGCTTCACCGGCTTCGTTTCCTCCACCCGTGTGACTCAAGCTACGGGGTGCTGACTTCTACCCCGGCGGGACTCACTCCCGCTGAACATGCCAGCCTTCGCTGGACGCACTCCGGTCAAAATACTCATGCGGCTTCCCGTTGATAATATTTCAGGAGCCCACCTAATCGTTCTTTACAGCTGACTGATCCGGCAACGCGATCCACTGCTTGTTTCTCGGCTGGAAATAACGGTACGTTGTTTTTGCCCTGATGATTCCGTTCGGCACGATAATGGACGAGGCACTCACCCAACACGCGTCTTAACGACGCTTCGCCAAACAGAATCTGCTTCGATATACAGTCGTTCTTGACCGATTTCACCC
>JBAVKA010000366.1:0-2418 GCA_049688075.1 Gammaproteobacteria bacterium | reverse complement strand
CGTCGCCGGCGACACACTCACCGAACTCAAGACCGGCGGATCGGTCGCGCCGTAGACCTCGAACTCATACAGCGAATAGCCCCATGGCGTGCCCCGCGCGGTGCCCCACAGGCGCACATAGCGCGCGTTGGTGATGCCAAAGAAAATGTCGTCAGTGCCCCCGTTACCGTTGGTCTCGGAAAACTTGTCGCTCCAGGTCGTGCCATCCGTTGAAACCTGAATCTTGTAGGCCTTGCCGTAGGCGGCTTCCCAGTTCAGCACCACATGGTTGATGGAATACACCGCCCCCAGATCGACAGTAAACCACTGCGGATCCGAAAACACGCTCGACCAGCGGGTTGATGCATTGCCATCAACCGCATTAGCCGCTGACAAGGCAGCGCTCTCCACGGAGGAGGCTGCCGCGACCCGCCCTTGTGCCAGGTTGCCCGTCGGGGCCGACACCACGGTGACTTGAGCGGTGCCACTGAGGGTACCGTCTGCTGTCGAGGTCGCCGTGACCGTGAACGGCCCGCCCGTTGTCGTCGCCGTGAACAGCCCGCTACCGGCGTCAATCGTACCGCCGCCAGACACCGTCCACCCCACCGTCGTCGGGTATGCCGCCCCGTACTGGTCCAGCCCCGTGGCCGTAAAGGTCCGGGTGCTGCCGCTCGCCACGGTCGCCGTCGCCGGCGACACACTCACCGAACTCAACACCGGCGGGTCGGACGTCGCGCCGTAGACCTCGAACTCATACAGCGAATAGCCCCATGGCGTGCCCCGCACGGTGCCCCACAGGCGCACATAGCGCGCACTGGTAGTGGCAAAGACAATGTCGTCAATATCCCCGTTACCGTTTGTCTCGGAAAACACCTGGTTCCAGGTCGTGCCATCCGTTGAAACCTCAATTCTGTAGGCCTTGCCGTAGGCCCATTCCCAGTTCAGCACCACATGGTTGATGGAATACACCGCCCCCAGATCGACAGTAATCGACTGCGGATCCGAAAACGCGCTCGACCAGCGAGTGGCTGAATCACCATCAACCGCAGCAGCCGCTGACAGGCCAGCGTTCTCCTCTGAGGAAGCCGCCACAGGACGGTTCAAGGCGCGATTGACGTATAATGTCGGGTCGATGCCCTGAATCCACTCGGCCAGCAAGGCCATGCCAGCGGTATCCACCAGCGACTTGGCGAGCGGCGGCATGGCGGTGGGGGAGGGACTCGCGGTATTCGCCCGGTGGAAGACAATCGACGTGGAGGTGTCGCCCGGCGTGATGAGGTAAGCGCCGGAAATTCCCAGATTGTCGATCACAGCACCGTAGACCAGTCCCTGACTCGCCGGCGGGGTGGTAAAGCGCATGTCGAAAATGGCGCGGTTGCCTGTGCCTGGGCGGTGGCAGTACGAACAGTTCACATCGAGATAGGAGCGGGCACGTCGTTCCAGAGACGCATTGGGATCATCCTTGGCTGCGGACTTCAGGTAGCCAGGGATGGCCGTCTCATCGAGCGCGGGTGCGAACATGCCGAGATGGTTCCAGGTCCTGAGCTGGTTGTCGGTGATTCCCGTCGAGGGATAAGTGATGTCACCATTGATCTGGTGGGTACGGGGGCCGGCAGCACCGCCCGCGCCCGGACTGTGACAGCTCAGGCACTGATCCCGTCCCGGGAACAGCCAGGTCTGGGTCCGGGAGCCGCCCCCGGCGGTGGTTATCTGGTAGTCCTGGGTCTGTGCCGTGGTCAGCAGGTCGGCATCGCTCTGATCGGGCCGCCAGCGATACGTTACGCCATACCAGCGACCGTTGTTGCCGAGGACCAGAAAACGGGTTTCCAGCCGCGTCGTGTTGGTCGGATCCGTGTCATCGAGCGCCAGCTCGAAATGCTTCATGAGAACCGTCCCGGCAGGGTAGACCCAGTCGGAGGTCGGGGAAAAGGCGATCTGCTCCGCCGGCGTGTCGCGCGTGCCGTCGTTGGGCAGCGCAATCCACCGCTTCTTGAGGGCGCCATCGGACCAGAACGGTTCATTGAGCGTGTAGGGGACGAAGAAGTTCGCGGCCTGGAGGTTGCCTAGATCGGTGAACGCGAAGGTTTGCGACAGCAAGGCTGGCGGATCGGGAATCGGGTTGATCACCCGCTGCAATTGGTAGAGTGTGTCGTTCTGGGCGGCCACGTTGCCCAGGTAAACTTCGCCATTGTTGTCCTGGCCCCAAGTGCCGAGGCTCCCGATGGAGGTGAATGATGCGATTTCGTCCTTGGTGGCGGTCATGGACGACTCATCCAGTGTAATGGCCCAGATCTTCCCGGTCACATAGTCACCGGCCAGGTAGCGGCCACTCAACTCGGGATAGGTCGCGCCGCGATACACAGCCGCCAATGATTGCATGAGCGTCCGAGCGGTCAAAATCAATCACGGGATCGGTGAGAATGCCACGGTAGCTGAACC